>JANMRB010000268.1:0-3176 GCA_031370825.1 Ilumatobacteraceae bacterium | reverse complement strand
GTCGTCCCGCGGCGCATCATCGCCGGCAACGTCGCGCCGATCGCGACGAAGAACGCGCCCCGCACGACCCAGTCACTGAGGCTCTGCGTGGTTCCCAACGACACTTCCGCGGGCATCAATGGCCCGGCAAGGATCGCCGATGCGATGGCCGTCGGGATTGCTCCGACGAGCCCGAAGCGGAGCCCAGCGAACAGAATCGGCACATAGAAGAAGTGCGGTGGCACGCTGTGCGCGCCACCGAGTGCGTACGTCGACAGAAACCCAACGCCCAAGAGGACGGCTATTGCGCCGGTCGCTCCCGCAGTCCTGCGTTCGACCGTTACCGCAAGAACCCGCGTCGAGATGCGCTCGGACCAACGATCCCGCATGCGCTGTCTCCTCAATCGGGTTTCAACACCCTCGTTGCCCGTCCGCCTGTAATACATCGGCTCCAACGCGGCGAACTTGAAGGACCCGCGGTAAACGAGTGTTTCGCGCCACCCCGGGTGGGCTGGAGACAGTCGTTCGCGGCGACCGGGCGTCTGCCTCCGTTGTTGACGCATCATCAAACCTTCGATATTGTGGACACGTCATCAAAGTAGGTCTCCGAACACGAAGGTGCACGCCATGCCAGACATCACTGTCGACGACACGCTCGTCCGAGACATGCTCGCCTGAACATCGCTGCACCGGCAAAGTGTGGCTGGTGTTCACCGACCTCGACGGTGGGTAGCCTCGCTGCCTCGTCTACATCGTGGGGAGATCGTGCCCGGCAGCGGCGAGGAGTTCGACTATGAACGCGCCGAGGTGTTCGTCATGGTGGGCGAGCGGGAACGCAGCTTGATATGCCGCCACGACCGCAGCGGCACTGGGGAACTGGTCGGCGATCTGTGGCCAGATCACCTGCATGTCGGCCAAGTCGTTTGGGTCTGCGCGGTAGAGCTTCATGAGAAACACGTCGCACAGCGGGGCGCCAACCACTCGCAGCCGCGGGTGTTCGAAGAAGAGTTCGCAGGCATCGACTTCAAGAGTCACCGGTGAGAACGGTGCCGCATGGTCGTTCAGCCAGTTGGCCGCCAGCCCGTGTCGTGTAGCGACTTGTTGCACTGCGGTGCGCAGCTCCTCGTCTATCCGGCAGATGGTGGCGACGTCTTCGGTCGCCTGACGAAGCCCTCGCCAGGCGAGCAACGAGCCACCCACGATGATCAGTGTGTGCTGCGGCCCGACCGGCGGCAACGCCGCGGCGACGCTCGCAACGAGCACGCGGAGCTTGTCGCCATCGAGCAACCTGGGTTCGGTCATGCAGGAACGAGCTCACGGTCGCGCCAGATCGCCGACTCCGGAATGATGATCCCGCGCTCTTTGAACTGGACCGGGGTCCTGGCAGCGTTGGCGACGCGCATCCGCGGAGTCCCCGGGCTCTCCCAGGTGACTCTGAGCGGCGCCCACCGGTGTGTCCAATGCGGGCGTTTGATGCCGATGTCGTCGGCGAGCTTCTCGGCAACGGCGGCCAAAAGGTTGTCGAACAACGGTGAACCGGACGGCATCGGGGTGGGCGCGATTGCGGCAGCGGTGATCTCAGGGCGCAGCGTCAGTTGGTCTGCGAAGGCGCGTAGCCTCGTCCAATCCGGCTGGTCTTTGCCGGTCTGATCCTTGGTCCATGCATCGACTAGGTCGGCAAGCCTGACAACGCGGACTGAACGACGGCCACCCAGCTCGACGTCGTCCCCAAGGGCGGTCATGATCTTTCGCAGGGTGTCCCACCGCGGGTTCTCATGGCCGTGCTCGATGCGAGCGATCGTCGGGTAGGCGACCTTGGCGAGCTTGGCCAGCTCGCGGATCGACAGGCCGAGCCGCTCTCGACCTTCTCGAATCCACGCAGCAGGAGTATCCACAGGTGTTAGCATATTGGATAACAGCGAGGCCGCAAGCGAAATTTCCTAAATGACGCGCCTGCGTGCTCCGTGCCCGGGCCGTGAGTTTGCGCGAGACAAAGCGATGGTCGATTGCACTTCTGCTCACGCAGCGTTTGGAGGCGCAGGACCCGCTACGGGTCCCCAGACGCCAATCGCCGCTACTCGTGATCAGCCCGCTTCGAGGCCAGCGGCGTTGACACCGGCGATGCAGATCTCCTCGTCCTCGTCACCAGTGCCGCCCGATGCGCCAACAGCACCGATGACCTGACCTGACGCATCTTTGATCAGCACCGCACCGGTCTGAGGCAGAAAACGTCCGTGTGCTGTCGAGGCCAATGAGACGAAGAAGTTGGGATTCGATGCCGCCCGTTCACTCAGCACTCGACTAGATGCCCCCATTGCGACCGCTGCCCAGGCTTTGCCGGTGGCGACATCGATGCGAAACATGCTCGCTCCGTCTTGACGTTGTGCAGCGGTGAGGTGGCCGGAGTCGTCGAGCACGACGACAGCCATCGGCCGAAAGCCGGCTTTCGTAGATGCCGCGAGTGCCGCCTCGATGATTGCATTCGCCGTGGAGAGTGTCAGTGCTGTCACTTGGTCAGCGTAGACGTGCGATTTGAGCGGCAGGACCTTACACCCCCGCGGGAGTATGAACAACTCGACAGCTCTGCCCAGTGCGTCACGCACACAGAGTGAGGTCTGTTTCACTCTGCGTTTTGTAACCGGAGGACCGGTTAGAGGGTCCGGCGATCACAAACGCCTGGTCAGACGTGGTGGTACGGCGCCGACGCCGTCGTAATACCGAAACTCGCAGAGTTAGGCCATATGACTCATTTCACGCGGCGTGATATGTCTGTACTGTCCGCGCTGACGTCTTGGGCGAGATGTTACGGCGCTGGGCGCGCCGGTTAAGAAGGGCGGAAAATAGTGGACCGGACGGGCGTGTGCGGTACGGGTACGGACGAACGCTTGGAGCGCGATCACGAATTGCGGGCCTCGCTGTACGGGATCGAGGCGGCCGCGCGGGCGTTGAACGACCAGCGCGATCGCTTGCCGTCTAGTGATGTCGATCAGCTGGTGCTGGCGATCGCGTCGGAGGCTCGGCGGTTGCGGCTCATGCTCGAGCCTCGGGCCAAAGAGCTCACTTCTTTCGATCTGGCGGAAGCGATCCGTCCCGCGATCCTCATCACCCGCTCCTTGGGAGTTGTGATACATGACGCGGTGCCCACCGGGATGTGGGTGCAAGGTTGCCGCGACGATGTCGCCGAGGTCGTGTTCGCG
>JANMRB010000254.1:0-2084 GCA_031370825.1 Ilumatobacteraceae bacterium | reverse complement strand
CGTTTGCGATCCCCAAACCTTCACGCCATTGATCGAGAGCAGCCCCTCGAGCAAGTGTGAGAACACCTCGGACTCCGCGGCTGCTACCTGGTCCATGCCCTCTTCGATCAGGAACCGCGCTGCAGCTTCGATACCGGCGATGCCCTCGAAGTTCGGCATACCCGTCTCGAGACGACCGGGCCCGTGCTCGGTCGCCGGGCGAACCTTGAACACAGGCAGGCTGTCGAGGAGCTCCGGTCGCATCCACAGCACTCCACTGTGCGGGCCATACCACTTGTACGGCGAGGTGACCAGAGCGTCGCAACCCAGCGCAGCGGCATCGATGGCGCGATGCGGAGCAAGGTGAACGGCGTCGATGTAAACGTTGGCACCGACTGCGTGCGCGGCCTCGATGATCGGCGCAAGGTCGGGTGTGGACCCGAGTAGGTTCGAAGCTCCCGGCAGCGTGACCCACCTGGTGCATTCGTCGATCAACTCGATCACGTTGCCCGGCGGCAGTTGGCCCGTCTCGGGATCGAACGACGCCAGCACCTGTTCGGCGCCTGCGGCGTCGGCAACGCGCCGCCACGGAGTGATGTTGGCATCGTGGTCGAGCCGCGTGCCGACGATCCGATCGCCCGGGCGGAGTGTCTCGCCGACCGCCCGCGACACTGCGAAGGTCAGTGAGGTCATGTTGGGCCCAAACGTGATGCCAGCCGGGTCAGCCCCCAGGAACTGGCCGACGGTTGCTCGTGTGCGATCCATCAACCTCTGACATTCCTCCGCTGCCGCGAATGGTCCGCCGTTGGATGCCGTGTTCCCGCTTGCCATCCATTGGCTCATCGCCGTGATCGCCGAGTCGACCATCTGCGTTCCCGCGGGCCCATCGAACCGTGACCATTCCGGCCCGACGCCGGGGAACCGGTGTCGCAATGACGCGCTCATGGCCGCATCCGAGTGTCTCGGGCCACCCCGGGGTGGCCGCCAACACTCCGATGGACGGCGTGGGCGGCAAACACTCGCAATGGCATGGGGTGCTGGGCGGGGTCAGGCGCGCTTGGCTGCTTTTGCCAACCGCTTGGCGGTTTTCCCGACCGGAACGATGTTGCGCTGGTCGAGGTCGCCGACCTCGATGCCGTTCACGAAGGCCACGCGGTAGCGCTGCCAGTTGAACCCGTTGGCCAAGATGACCTTGCCGGAGGTCCCCGACGGAACGCCAGAGTCGAGGTCGACCGTGGACTCGACCCGGTCGCCGATCTTCAAGTCGAGCTGGTCGGCGTGCGGCTTGGCCAGCGCGTGCGGCTTCCAATAGGTCATGGTCTCAGTCTGCCTGATGAGAGGGCCGACCGATAGCATCGACGATCTGTGAACAGCACGATCGAGCCCGTAGTGGACACCCCAGAAGATGCACCCGCCAAGAAGCTCGTCAAGCTGTCGGTCACGATCGACGAGTCGGAATTCGATCGCGACATCGACATGGCCTTCCGAACGATCGGCAAAGAGGTCAAGCTCCCCGGCTTTCGTCAGGGCAAGGTGCCGCGAAAGGTTCTCGAGGCCCGAATCGGCCTGGCGACCGCCCGTGAGCAGGCATTGCGCGACGCCGTCCCGCAATACCTCGCCTCCGCCGTGCGCGAGCACGACATCGACCTGATCGCCACGCCCAACATCGAATTCACCGGTGGCCAAGAATCAGGCCCTGTGTCGTTCGACGCAACGTGCGAGGTGCGGCCCGAGATCACCGTTCCCGGTTATGGCGGGCTGCGCGTCGAGCTCTCATCGCCCGCCGCCACCCCGGCCGACATCGACGAAGCGATCGAAGCCGAGTTGCGCCGGCAGGGCACACTGATCGACGTTGATCGGTCCATTCAATCCGGCGACCAGGTCACCATCACGCTTGCCGCAAATCGCGAAGGCGAGCCGGTCGCCGGGCTCAACACCGAGGATTGGCTGTACCAGGTCGGCAGCGGCTGGGTGGCGCCAGGCTTCGACGGTGAACTTCTCGGCGCCAGTGCCGGCGACGAACTCACCTTCACCGCAACGCCCAATGGCACCGAGGAGTCGGCCGACTTCGTCGTCAACATCTCCAAGGTGCAAGAGACGGAGCT
>JANMRB010000233.1:0-2712 GCA_031370825.1 Ilumatobacteraceae bacterium | reverse complement strand
GAGGATCTGCAGCCGACGAATCGGCGGGTGTTCATCGCTGACGGCAAGGGCGGTCATCAACGGTTGATCCCGATGTCTGCGCAGTTCTTTCAGAGCGTGTCGAACTACCTGTCGCTCGAGCGACCCGTCGACGCGGCGAGTGATGCGTTGTTCGTGGTGTTGAAGACCGCTCGGGCTGGGGCGCCGTTGACGATCAACGGGTTGGAGCAGATCGTCGCGTCGGCCAAGACCAGGGCCGGTCTGCAACGAGCGACGTGTCATCAGTTGCGCCACACCTGTCTGACCCGGTTGCGTGAGGCGGGGATGGCGCTCGAGGCGATCCAAGCCCAGGCCGGTCATCGCTCGATCGAGTCGACTCGGGTCTATTTGCATCTCGCTGACGACTGGCTGGCCGGGGAGTATCAACGCGCCAGCGAGTTGATCGATGCCTCGGTCGGGATCCTCAGGTGAGCGCTCTTGCCGCTGTCGGCGACATCGACGATGACGGTCCGGTCCGTCACCGCGACTGGGAGGTCGTGATCGCTCACGCGCCGACGTTTGCGGTCACTGCCTGGCGTTATCTCGATCAACTGGCAGTGTCGATGCGACCAGCGACCGTCGAGGTGGCCGACAACACGTTGCGTTGCTTCGCTCGGTTTATCGTCGCCGAGCACCCCGATCTGGTCGGGTTCGTTGATGTTCGCCGGGCTCATGTTGAAGCGTTCAAGGTGTTCTTCGTCGCCCACATCACCGCCGCTGGCAGACCACCGGCACGGAACACGATCCGTCAACGGTTCGGGATGCTGCGCTCGTTCTTCGATCGGATCATCGAATGGGACTGGCCCGACGCGCCGCAACGGATCCCGATCTTCTCCGTTGATGTCCCGGTCGCTGATGACCCGCTGCCACGATTCTTGGACGATGTCCAAGTCGCCCGGCTAGATGCTGCAGCGGCCGTCGCCGCGCCGTTCGACAGGTTGATCATCGAGTTGTTGTCGCGGACCGGGATGCGCGCCGGAGAGCTGTGCACGCTCGCCGCTGACGCGGTCGTCGAGCTCAACGGCGCACCATGGATCCGAATCCCGGTCGGCAAACTCCACAACGACCGCTACATCCCGATGCACCCGAACGCCACCCGGCTCCTCGCCGAATGGATCACCGAACATCCCCCCGCCGGCGGACTGCTGCTCCACGACGGGCAGCGGCTTGACCGGCACCGCGTCCGACGCATCGTCACCCGCGTCGCCGTCGCAGCCGGCCTCGGACACGTTCACCCACATCAGTTGCGACACACCTTCGCCACCCGAGCGATCAATCGCGGGATGCGTCTCGAAGCGATCGCGACGATGCTCGGGCATCGCAGCTTGCGGATGACCTTGACCTACGCGCGGATCGCCAACAAGACCGTCGCCGACGAATACGCGTCAGCGTCAGCGAAGATCGACGCGCTCTACACCGCCACCGACCCTGAGCAACGCCTCCAGCAGCTCGCCGGTGAACACCGGCGGATGTTGGCCAACGGTTGGTGCAACCGGCCCGCCGCCACCGACTGCATCTACGAAACGATCTGCGAAGGCTGCGGCTACTACCAGACCACCATCGAGTTCCGTCCGACCCTCAAAGCCCAAGCCGAGCACGCCGAACGCAACCACCAGACCGAACGAGCCGCCATCTACAACCGACTCCTCAACGCCCTCCCCGCCGACACCGGCTAACCCTCGATTACCGGAATAACCCGATTACCCCTTGACGGATTACCGGAATAACTGCCGATCTGGCTGCCGCTCTATGCAAGAGCCAGCGTGGCCAGGACCGTCTGCCAATCGGCGATGACATCCCGGGAGAACTGCAGGCCGTCGACAATGAGCGTTGACGCGCCGCGCGGGGTGTATCGGATCTCCCACTCGTGCGCCCACCGCCTCGGCTGCAGTGGCGACGGCCGCGTCCCCGGCACAGTGGTCGATCGGGCGCGTCCGAACGCCGAGTGCCGATCGGGCAAGCTCTCTTCGAGACCTTCACTTCGTAGGCGGCGTCGCTCGCGGCAGACCACGGTTTTCCCTGGTCTGCTTTTCGTGCTTGACCTTGATCGCGAGGTCATGCGCGAGCTGCAACGAGATCACACTCCGCACCTGCGCGTCGACGAGGTGGGGGGACGCGAGACTCCGCCGCTCGCACTCCTTCTTCACACCATCGCGCAGGTTTTCGGACTCGACAAGAAAGCTCGCGAAGTCGGCGTCCGCATCGATGGGTGTTCCGTTGCGGCCCGTGGCGTGCTGCTCAATGCGCTCTTGCAGCGCGGTCAGACAAGCCCAACGGTAGCGCCACGCGTCAGCCACAACCAGACTGTAATCAGCACATAACTGCCGCTCGGCGCTCCCTGGCTCGCGCCTTCGGGGAGCGCATGAAACGCCTGCGAACCGGCGATCGGGGGACAGCTTGGGCGGCATGTACTACTCGACCAAGTTCCGATCCTCGGTGACATCGTCAGCGTCAGCGACGGCGCTGTTGTAGGTGGCCTTGTTCCCTGACAAGATTCTGTCCAGTGAACGCGAGCTGCCCGGAGTGTGACGCGACGATCACGTTCGCTGCCGATGCGGTCGAAGGTGAGATCGTCCAGTGTCCCGACTGCGGGGCGGAACTCGAAGTTGTCAGCGTCGCCCCTCCCGAACTTGCGCTCGCCCCGGAGGTCGCAGAGGACTGGGGCGAATAGCGTCGGGTGCTCGCCACCCGTGG
>JANMRB010000217.1:0-12544 GCA_031370825.1 Ilumatobacteraceae bacterium | reverse complement strand
CACAGACACGCGACTGAACGGAGGCGGGTAGTGACCGTGCGCGTGACCACGTTGAAGGGAGCGGATGCCGGCGACTACTACGTGGAACAGTTGCCGAACTACTACCTCCAGTCGGGCGAGCCCCGTGGAATCTGGTTCGGCCAGGGCGCACAGACGCTCGGGTTGACGGGCGATGTCGACGACGAAGCGTTCGTGGCGCTGATGGCCGGCATGGACCCGACTCGACCACTCTCGCCAATTAGCACCCAATCTGAGGGTTCGATCCAGCATTCCATCGATTGGAGATGTAGCTCGGATGGCTATTTGGTGGGATTTGGCGCGACCGGTCAGAAAGCCTTGTCACCCGAACGGGTGACTTGACAGGGCGACGACGATGCAGACGGGTTCCGATCGGAGCCCGGCAGTGCTCGGCTTGGGGGCCAAGATGCGCATGGACGTTCTGGACGTCGTCGTTTCGTATTTTGGCGAGCGGGCACTAGTGGTTGTGCGGGGTCAAGTTGACAGGAACTCCGCATCGACGCTGCGAGCGGTGCTCGATGACCTGGAGCCGGACAAATACGCCGCCATCGATATGTCCGACGTGCGCTACATCAATTCCGCCGGCCTCACAATGCTGGTTGCTCAAGCCGTACGGATGCGCCAGAACGCGGGCTGGTTGCACATCAAAAATGCGTCAACAGCGGTCCTCGACGCGGTCGACATGTTCGACCTTGGTGGGCTGCTGTTTGGACCGGAGGCCGCGTGCGACTACGTCAAGGGCTGAGTCGATTCGCGATGCCGGGAGCGGCGACGTCTCTGCGGCTTGTTGGGCAAACCTCGTCGCCGGGTCGAGACTTTTGCCGCAGGTCCCGACCCGGCGATCGATCTTGACGGTCGTTTCCGAGATGACGGGCGACCAATACCCGGCACACTGATTGATCAAACGTTGGGGGCTCGAGCGGACTATTTACATCGACATGGCAAACGTGCGCTTCATCGATTCGAGCGGAATCAAGGTTCTCGTTGCTCAGACTATTCGGATGCGCCGAAAATCGCGGTGTGACGGCACGCTTGGTCGCCTAGCGGCTTCGAAGGGGTGGATCGGAAGCTAGCCGATCGACATGTTGTGCTGGATCTTGGCGGACAGTGCTGCTTTGATTCGCGGGACCTTCGTCCCTTCTCGCGCCGTTCAACCGGGCTTACCATGCCTGTAGGGAGGGGTAGAAAGCGAAGGCCGAGCCATGAGCAGACAACTGGTAGTGGGTCTCCAAGGGGAATGGGTCGCCGCGAGATACGGAGTCGAGCGACCGCAGTTCCTGTCGTCGACGGGCGTATGGGGCGTCATCTCGAGCGCTGCGTGGTTCAGCAACAAGAAGGCCGCTCAGGCCGCAGTGTGCCCGGCCGGCTCCACCGCAACCGCCATTCACATGGAATCAGCAACATTTCACTGAGCGCTTGGAGCCTGGGGACCCTTTAGACGAACGGCGCGAGGAACGGCCACCGCTCTGCCCAGGTCGCAGAGTTCCATACACGAACAGATGCGTGATCATTGCACCGGGTGGTGGTGGCCGACCGAGGGTGGCTGCAGCAGTAGTCGCTGCCGCGGAGTGCAGGCCTCGATCAGGTCGTTGGGCCACACCTCGTGTGACCACGCGGAATTGCCGGGGGAGTACTTGTACAGCAACGAGCGGCGCTGTTGCGGACCCTGCCATGCTGCCGTGCCGTGCGTCAGAGCCTCGGTGAAGATCACGACGTCACCGGCGAACATCGGAACCTCGATCGCCATGCCTGCCGCCACCGCTGCCGGCGTCGGGAAGTGCGCCTTGTGGCTGCCGGGCACGCATAGGAAACCCCCTCGACCGGCGACGTGATCGACGAGTGCCCATTGCACAGCGACCAATCCCGTGCGAATGCTCCCGCCTTCGACGGTGTAGTACTGCGCTGGATCGAACGGCGTACCACCCCCATGCAATCCGAGGCCGCTCGTGCCCGAGCGCATGATGATCCCGTACGCATGATCGAGGCGCACGTTCTGCCCGCACAGTTCAGTGATGACGTCGAAGATGCCGTTGTGGTCGAGCAGGTCTCGGAACCGACGCGCCGACGTCAGGTGATTCACGAATCGCTGGCTCATGATGTCGGTACCCGGCGTGGGCACATCGAGGAGATCGATCGCTACGTTCAAGGCCTCGATGTCGCCGGCCGACAAGACACGCGGGCGGACGAGGAAGCCGAGGATGTCGAAGCGATAGCGCTCCTCTGGCGTCATGTGGTATCAGTCGTCAGGGTGTTCGATGGCGTCGAGAAAGGCATCGACATCGTCGTCTTCGCCACCGACCAACCAGATGGTCAGGCCATCCTCGTTGTCTTCGTCGGGCTCGTCGTCCTGCCACGGCAGCATGCCCTCGACGCTGTAGCGATCGACGGTGATGTCATCGTTCTCATCGATGACGGGCGCGACGATGGCCAGTTCGACCTCTGCCTCAGGCGGCTGATCTTTCAAGATCTCGATGAGTTCACTGACCCGCATGAGCGCACCCTACTTCACGACTCGGCAAGCCAACCGGGAGCATGGTCGAGCAGGAAGAGACTGACTTCCTTGCAGCGATCGAGGGTCTCACAAAATGGTGTCTCCTCGCCCAGCAGCACGTCGGCCAGATCGACCGGGATGCGGGCGACCATCGACAGGCTGCGCTCCGGTGCATCAGTGACGCTGGCGAACGAGTCGATCGCCGACACCTCGACCGGCAGCTCGAGCCCTCCAACACCGGCGATCTCGGTGGCCAGCACCAGTAGGTCCGGAGGCTCTGGCAGCGGGGGCAGTGTCCACGTGAACAGCAGCGGGAACGTGAACCCGCGTGGTGGATCGGCATCGGGATCGTCTTGCTTGATCACCTCGTCCTCGAACCCCAGCAGAGCGCGCGGATCGACCTCCAGCGAAAGGTGCAGGTCGATGGGTCCGTTGCATGCTTCCTCTGGATGAAGGTCGACCTCCCACAGTTGGCGAAGCGAGTAGGTCTCGACGAAATGTCGTTCGTCGTGCACATGGAACCCGTGGTCGACGGCGTGGCTCTTCAACTCTGCAACGAAACCGGCGACGTCGATGACTGCCACGCCTGTCGACACTACCGTGAGCGGCGATGATCGCAGACGGTATGGGCTTGTTGCACGAGGTGGCGGACGCCGTTGCCGTAGCGATGCACACCGTCACCGACTGGGGACCGTCCGGCCAGCGGCTCGGCCAATATGCACTCGATGTGAGTGCCGACGACGCGGCGCTCGAGATCCTGAACCGAGTCGGTGTCGGCGTGTTGTCGGAGGAGAGTGGGTTCAGACCTGGCGACACCGGTGGTGTCGTGGTCGTCGACCCGATCGACGGTTCGACCAACGCCAGCCGAGGCATCCCCTGGTATGCAACGTCGCTGTGTCTCGTCGACGCGGATGGCCCCTCCGCGGCGCTGGTCGTCAACCAAGCCACCGGCGTGCGCTATTGGGCCGAGCGCGGACGGGGGGCGTGGTGCGGCGAACGGCTTCTGCAGCCGTCGGGATGTACCGACTTGTCGGAGGCGATCGTCATCGTTTCCACTGTGCCTCCGATGGACGTCGGTTGGGCGCAGTTCCGAGCGTTCGGAGCGTGTGCGCTGGATCTGTGCGCGCTTGCTGACGGCGTCGTGGACGGATACGTCGATTTCGGCACCCAGCAGCATGGGCTGTGGGACTACCTCGGTGGATGGTTGATCTGCCGAGAAGCAGGCATCGAAGTCGCCGACGCGTTCGACCGCCCGATGCTTCACATGGACCACGCCGCTCGGCGAACACCTGTCGCGGCAGCCACGCCTCGATTGACGTCGGCACTGCTCGCCGCGCGGCAGCGTGCCTTGTAGGCTGACGCCTCCGCTTCGACGGGCGCATAGCTCAGTTGGTTAGAGCACTGCCCTTACAAGGCAGGTGTCGGGGGTTCGAGTCCCTCTGCGCCCACTCGTTGCGATCTCGACAACGTAGTAGCGGTCGATCGCCGCTATTTCTTCCCGATCGGAGCCGGAGCGACCGTGGCGCCGATCTCCACCTGGCGGTGGGGCTCCAACCAGGGATAGCTCTTGGCGCCACCATCCGGTTCGCCCCAGATGACCGACACGCGTGTCCCTGGCTTGGCGTACTCGGACTCGACGACCGCGAGTGAGAGCATCGCCCGCTCGTTCCAGCTGAAGCCGGTGTAGGTCGAGGCCCCGATTGTTCGTCCCTGGTCGTCGTGGACCTCGTCGTACTGCCATGTCGCATACGTTGCCCGCGGGAACTCGATGTAGAGCGCCGGAGTTTCCTCGGGCCGCATGTACGACTCGACGACTCGAGCAACGTCCGCGGGGTCCCACACGAGCGTCACCTTCCGCCGATGGTCGTCGCCGGCCGTCCGTTCGAGCGCTTCTCGCCCGACGAAATCGTGGTCGAAGTTGATCACATTGCCGTACCCGAGCTCCCGAGGCGTGAAGTAGTAATCCTGAATGTCGGATGAGTAGAAGCTGCCGCCGAGACCCCAGGTTGCCTCGCTGCTGGTCGACGGCAGCCATTCACGGAACGGACGGAGCTCTTCGCCGGTGAAGATGGCCGGCATCGGCCGTGGGATCCAGCCCAGCTCCAGAGCGTTGGTGAAGTACGCGAGCGACCCGACCCGGCGAAGGTTGAACGCGGATCCAGCCTCCAGGATCGCCTCCTTGACCGCGGGACCTTCATCCCAGGGACCGAAGAACTCGCACCCCGGGTTGCCGGCCATCGTGTGCCGCTGGGCCCAGACCTGATGGCCGGCGATGGAGACAGGGAAGATGTGCGACCACGGCGCCTCGGGCAGAGGAGCGCCGAGGAGACGTTCGACGAGCTCCAACGCGTGAGCGCCTTCCACTTGATACCGGTACACGGTGCGCCGACCAGCGGGATTGGCGGAGAAGATCTCGTCCTCCTCGATGGACACATCCCAACCGCCGGTTTTTGCGCAGAACCGCACCCAGTTGTGGCCCGCCGCCCGACCCACCAGCACCATCTCCTCGGGGGCGAGGCTGTAGAGGATCCCGTCGCCAATGAGGTAGCCCTCGGGGCTGCAGCAGACGAAGTGTCGGGAGCGGCCGACACCGAAGGTCTCGAAGCTGTTCACGGCCAGGCTGGACAGGAGCCGCTGCGCGTCTGGGCCGCGCAGGTAGGTCGTCGTCATGTGAAAGGACTGGTCGTAAAACGCAATCCCTTCGCGCCACGCCCGTTGCTCGTCACGCCACGTCGTGAACTCGGGAGCGACGAATTCGGAAGGCTGGCGCAGCAAGGCGTCCTTGAGGACCGATCCCTTGCGGTTGCTGTACAGGTGGTCGACGAAGTTGGGAACGGAGTCCAGGAGATCCTGGAGCGTTCGGGTCGGTGTCTGGGCGGTCACGTCGTCTCCTTCAGGTTTCGATCTCTGCTCGGGCGCCGAGTGCACAATAGGAGATCACCCCCACTCGGTGAATGCCAACGCCAGGGCTCACTGGGCGATGTCGAAGATTACGGCCAGCATCTCTCTGAGTTGCGAGAGCGTCGCAGGACCGACGTTGCCAATCGCTTCGCCGAGCCGGGCCGGCGACACCGACCGAACATGTTGGCACTGGCCCGCCGAGGGTCGATCTAAACCCGAGCTGGGGTGTGGCTCGATCACGATTTCGGATGCGAAGCCCCGAAGCGTCGACGTCAACGGAATGACGTGGACGACCGAAGGCGATCCGTCGAGAATGGCCTGCGCGGTAACAACCACCGTTGGATGACGAAAACCTGCTTCACGCCCCGCTGGCGTACCGAGCTCGACGAAGACGACGTGTCACCCGAGTTCAGCATCGAGCCAGGCGCTCTCGACCTCGGTCAGCTCGGCAGTCAGTTGACGGCCGATGACATCTTGACGTAGCCGACGAACGGCGATGGTCACTGTCTGGCCGACCGTGCTGCCAAGGTCCTCAGCAAGTCGCTTGAGTTCTCTATGGGTCGACGCATCGATGCGAACACTGGTCGTTTGCATGCAAGTCATGCTACCAAATTGCATGCACGCCTCCTGCTGAATGAATCGTCGGTCCTCGACAGCGAAGAGTCTCCAGGTACCGGGTACTCCTTTGAGTTCGTGGTCGCCGGCTTCCGAGAAGCTGAAGCCGGAGCCAGCAACAAGATCCCTGACGGTCGAGGACACGCGCCGCGTCCATCGCCACTACTTCTGTCGGGATTTTGAGGATGGTGAATGGTCACCCAAGGAGCTCAGATGTCGTTCTGTCGCGCCGTCGCCGACGTGAACCAGCCGGTGAGGAGGTCATGGTCGGCCGGCGAAAGTGCGAGTGTCATCGCCTCTGCGAGGTGGGCCAGCGCGGGTGCGGTGCGGGATGGGCCGACCACCGCCGCTGCGCAGTCCGGATGTCGCAGGACCCAGGCGAGAGCGAGCGCAGCGGTGCTCACTCGGCGGGCCTCGGCCTCGGCCCGCAGTCGATCGATGGCGTCGTGGACGGCCTCGGTGAGCAGCTCGTCGTAGCCCTCGGGTCGCAGTGAGAGCCGTGTGCCGTCCGGGAACGGCTCGCCCCGGCGGTACTTCCCGGTGAGCACCCCTCCGGCCAGCGGCGAGAACGGGGTGTAACCAAGGCCGCGCTCCCGGCACATGGCTCTCACCTCCGAGTCGTCGTCGGGGCTCAGCAGGCTGAAGCCGTTCTGAACCCACTCGAATCCCGCTACACCGAGGCGGTCGGCGGCGTCGAGCGCAGCCCGCAACTGGCCGGGGTCGACGTTGCAGCACCCGACGTGGCCGACCAGGCCGGCGTCCTGAACGGAGGCGAAGCCCTCCAATGTGGACTCGATCGGCGTGGAGTCGTCCGGTGCGTGGGAGAGGTAGAACATGACGGCCCCGACGCCGAGTCGTTCGAGGCTGGTGTGCAGCTTCGCCTCGATGTACGGCCGGTCGAACCTCGACTCGTCGTCGCCGTCGGCGGATGGGGGTGCCACCTTGGTGGCCAGGCGCACCCTCGAGGTGAGCTCGGCGGGGCGTCGGCGCAACCATTCACCGATCATGCGCTCGCTCGCCCCGGCGGCGTACCGCTCGGCTGTGTCGAACACATCGATGCCGACAGCAACGGCCTCGTCCATGGCAGCGAAGGCGGCGCCCTCGTCGAGGCCCCGGCCGATGAGGGCTGTTGCCCCGCCGATGCCGCCAAACGTGCCGCAGCCGAGAAAGGCGTTCGGGATGACGATCCCGATGCGGCCGAGCACGCTCGTCGACATTTCGTCCCCCATCGTTGAGAACGACATTGTTGCAGGGCGTCCCGGCACGCGCCAGCGTTCGGTGCCGCGAAGCAATCGGTGGGCAGGCGGGCACCAGCGCGAGGATTCGCAACTATCTCGGGTTCCCGTGGGGTTGCACGGCGGTGAGTCTCCGATCGCGTCGTCACGCTCTCGAGCGCCGACGAGATCACCGCAGCGACGGTCGTGATCGGCGGTGGAGTCACCTACCGTCGGCTCGGGGTACCCGCGGTCGATGCGCTCATCGGCGCCGGCGTGTTCTACGGCGCGGCGATGTCGGAGACCCGATCGATGGGCGGGCTCGAAGTGTTCGTACTTGGCGGCGGGAACTCCGCAGGACAGGCGGCCGCCCACCTCGCCAACGGGGGTGCGCGCGTGACCCTGCTCGTGCGTGGCAAGTCATTGGCGACCTCGATGTCCGACTACCTCGTACGCGAGATCGACGCCTCACCGAACGTGACTGTTCGTGTCGGAACTGAGGTCGTCGATGGCGGAACCGGGGGACAGCTCGATCATCTCGTCCTGCGCGATCGTGCCGATGGTACGACGAGCACAGTGAGCGCAGATGCGTTGTTCGTCTTCATCGGTGCCCGACCTCACAGCGACTGGCTCGTCGGCGCAATTGCCCTCGACGACAGCGGATTCATTCTCACCGGCCGCGACCTCGTTGAAGCCGACCCCAGTCGCTGGCCGCTCGAACGTTCGCCCGTACTGGCTCGAGACCAGCATGCCGAACGTCTTCGCAGCCGGCGGCATCCGCCACGGCTCCATCAAAACGCGTCGCTGCCGCGGCGGGCGAAGGCTCAGCCGCGGCCGTGTTCGTAACCGAGCACCTGGCGCAACACTCGCTGTCGAAATGATGTAGCCACCACACAAGGTTTACGAACAGAGCTTGACATACCTTTAACAGCGTATAAGAATACGAGGTAATGGTACAGAAAGAACTAACGAGTGATTGGCGTGGCGCCCGGCGTCAATCGGCACGAGAAGTCATCGTCGATGCCGCATGGGCCCTCGTGCACAAAGACGGACTCGCCGCATTCAACTTGCGCGATCTCGCCAAGCAGGCCGGCGTCACAACCCCGACCCTGTACGCGTACTTCGACTCGAAGCACGCGATCTATGACGCGATGTTCGGACGAGGGGCCAAGGAGTTCGTTGACCGCATGAACGAGCCGTTCGACACGGCTGATCCTCCCGCGATGCTGGCGTCGTCCGCCCAGCGCTTCGTCGAGTTCTGCACGAGCGATGTGGGCCGATACCACCTGCTCTTTCAACGGACAGTGCCGGATTTCGAACCGTCGGCCGAGTCGTACGCACCAGCCGTGCGGGCGCTCGACGCCACGCGGAAATTGCTGGCAATGAACGGCATCACGCAACTGAGACACGTCGACTTGTGGACAGCGATGCTCAACGGTCTCGCCGATCAGCAGGTCGCCAACGACCCCGGAGGTGATCGTTGGACTCGACTCGTCGCAGAAGCGGTGACCATGTTCCTCACTCATTGCCGTTCTACGCAGGCGGCTCGCACCTCTAAGGCCAAATCACGAATCAAAGGAGTTCAACCATGACCACCAAAGTCGACGAGATCGCCCCGCGCGTCTACAGACTGTCCACCCACGTTCCTGAGATCGGGCCAACCGGGTTCACGTTCAACCAGTTCCTGCTCGATGACGAGCAGCCCCTGCTGTTCCATACCGGACATCGCTCGATGTTTCCGAGCGTTCGCGAAGCGATCGACCGGATACTGCCGGTCGAAAGCCTGAAGTGGATCACCTTCGGCCACGTCGAATCCGACGAATGCGGAGCCATGAACCTTCTGCTGGCAGCTGCCCCCGAGGCGCAGGTCGCTCACGGCGGTGTCGGTTGCATGGTGTCGATCAACGAGATGGCCGACCGTCCGCCTCGTCCGCTCGCCGACGGCGAAATCATCGAGCTCGGTGACAAGCGGGTGCGACACATAGACACGCCTCATGTCCCGCACGCCTGGGAGGCCCGAGTGCTGTACGAAGAGACCACGGGCACATTGTTGTGCGGCGACCTGTTCACGCACTTCGGCGACGGGCCTGCGGTGACGGATGGCGACATCGTCGGCCCAGCCGTCGATGCCGAGGACGCATTCGGCTTCTCGAGCCTGGCGCCGAGCATGCCGACGACCATCGAACGACTTGCCGAGCTCGCCCCGCGCACCCTGGCGGTCATGCACGGTTCGTCATTCACTGGCGACTGCGCCTCGGCGCTCCACTCGCTCGCCGGCGCCTACCGCGCTCGACTCGCCCACGCCGTCTGAACAGATCCCAAGACACCGAGTAGGAGAACCAAATGCCCACTGTTGCCCACCCCGTGCTGCACCACCTTGCCCTCACGGTCACCGACCTCGATGTGAGTGTGCCCTGGTACGAAGCCGTGTTCGGCGTCCGATTCATGATGGACGCACCCCATCAAGGGGGACTCGGGAAAGTTCTCGCTGACGACGCCCAGGAACTGATGATTGTGCTGCACCGCCACGACACCAACGATGGTTGCGTCTTCGGCGAAACGGCCACTGGACTCGACCATGCCGGATTCTTCGTCCCCACGCGTGTCGACCTGGAAGCGTGGCAGGACCATCTCGGGGCAAACGGCGTCACGCGAGTCGACGTCGCCGACAAACCACTCACCCAGTCGCCCATTGCCGATGAGTTCTACGGCTCAGTCATCGTCTTTCGAGACCCTGACAACATCCAACTCGAGCTCTTCTGTCCCCCCAGCTCCTGAGCAGCGAGCCCCGAGGCGGTCTGCTCGAACCGGCTCCGACGCGCTGTCAACCCTCCGAAGTCCACAGCGATCGAGTAGGCCGGAAGTCAGCTGCAGCTGAGGGTGGGCGTGTCGAAGACGGAGGTCGCCCCGTTCGGGCCGATCGTGGTGTGAGCGATCTCGCGGAGGGTGAGGAAGCTGCCGTCGGTGCCCCTCATGCGGATGTGGAAGGTGGAGGTTGTGACGAACCGGGTGCCGTTGCCCGAGTCGGCCGAGGAGTAGGTCTCGTGCCCTTCGTATGTCGGCTGGGTCGGGTCGTCCGGGATGAAGGTGACGGTGGCCGTGTTGTGGCCGGTCTCGTTGATCGTGCCATTCGCGAGCGTGGTGATGTGGAAGTGGATGTCGTTGATGTCGACGACCGTGCCTGCTGAGCCGCTGCAGGGGTTCTGGGAATCAGAGTTGATGTCGATGAAACGGTCGTGGACGGTGATCGTGTCGGCGCCTGATGCGAAGGCAGCGGCTGCGGGTGCGCACAACAGGAACGTCGCAGTGACAGCCCCGATGGTGCGTGCCCGTCGGCGCCGTGTGCTTGAGTCGATCATGGTTGCTCCTGAGTCGGATCGTGGTTGGCTGCTCAACCGTACGAACGGGCGCCACCCGCGGCCACTGCGCCGAGGATGATTTCGCTCTCTGCCTTTTGGCGGATTCGCCAGACGCGAGGCGCTGGTACGTTTCGTTGGTGAGGCGACCTCGGCTTGGTGCTCGGCTGCGTTCGTTGGGAGCACGCCATGCGGATGTGACCCTGGCGGTGGTGCTCACGGCCTTGACCCAACTGGAAGCGTGGACGATTGAGGCCTCGTATCTTCAGGCGCCTCGATTGCCGATCGCGCTCACGACGCTGGCCATGAGCGCGTCGGTCGGGTGGCGTCGTCGGGCACCGCTCGCGGTGGCTCTCGTCACTGCGGGTGCCCTCCTCGTACAACTGGTCCTGGTGCACCCACCGCATTCGACATCGGCGCCCCTCCTCGTGTGGATGGTCGTCGTCTACTCGGTTGCCGCCCATGCTCCCCAAAGGGACGCGGTATTCGGCGGGGTGGCGATGGTGGCGTCGGTCGATGTGTGGGCAATCGTGCACGACGGCGGCAACGAGTTCGTGTTCCTCACTGTGATCCTCGGCGGGTTCTGGCTCGTGGGCCGAGTGGTCCGATCACGCAACGAGTTGGCGGGCGCGCTCGCGAAGCGCACCCTCGAGCTCGAGAACGAGCGCGAGGAGCGGGCTCGTCTGGCTGTTGCCGTGGAGCGCTCGCACATCGCTCGCGAGTTGCACGACATCGTTGCCCACACGCTCGGAGTGATCGTGATGCAGGCGGGAGCCGAGCGGCTGCATCTCCACGATGACTCGCCAACACGTGACGCGTTCGCGTCGATCGAGTCGTCAGGCCGCGAGGCGCTCAGCGAGATGGGACGACTGCTGGGAATGCTGCGCAGTGATGGCGAGGGACGTGTGCTGGCACCTCAGCCGGGCTTGGCGAGGCTCGACGGACTGATCGATCGTGTTCGAGCGGCTGGCCTGGACGTGGAGTTGATCGTTTCCGGTGATCCTCGCGAGCTCGGTCCGGGCGCTGACGTGTCCGCATACCGGATCCTCCAGGAGGCACTCACCAATACCATGCGGCACGGCAAGGCCGAGCGAGCACGCGTGCGGCTGAGTTGGGAGCTCAGCGCTCTCGAGATCGAGGTGGCCGACGATGGCATCGGGCCGCCGATGAAGCATGGTGGGACCGGTCACGGCTTGGTGGGCATTCGCGAGCGCGTCGCGTTGTACGGAGGAACTCTTGTCGTGAGCCGAAGCGAACTCGGTGGTTTTCGCCTGTGCGCTCGATTGCCGGCTGTGGTCGAGTGACGCTGATCCGCATTCTTATCGTCGACGATCAGCCGCTCGTACGCGCTGGACTTCGGCGCATCATCGAGGCGGATGACCGCATGATCGTGGTTGGCGAGGCCGACGACGGCGCTTACGCCGTGAGGCAGGTTGCAGCGTTGCGGCCGGACGTGGTGCTGATGGACATCCGCATGCCGATCATCGATGGAATTGAGGCGACGCGCCAGTTGCGTCGAGCTTCCACCGACGCCCGTGTGATCATCCTCACCACCTTCGGCCTGGACGAATACGTGATCGATGCTTTGCGGGCCGGCGCGACTGGATTCGTGCTCAAAGAGGCCCCGCCCGAGCACATCCTGTCGGCGATCCGCGATGTCGCCGATGGGCGAGCAGTGATCGATCCGAAGGTCACGCAAGCCGTCATCGACCAGCTCGGAGTACGGCCGGCCCGCCGCGAACTGTTCGCTCGAGTCTCGGAGTTGACGCCTCGGGAGCGTGAGGTGTTGGTGCTCGTGGCCCGAGGGCTGTCGAACGGCGAGATCAGTGCGGAGCTGTTCATCGGCGGTGGGACGACGAAGACACACGTGGCGCACATCCTGGCGAAGCTTGGTGTGCGCGATCGCGCGCAAGCGATCGTCCTCGCCTTCGAGGCGGGCATCGCGTAGC
>JANMRB010000173.1:0-8712 GCA_031370825.1 Ilumatobacteraceae bacterium | reverse complement strand
CCGTCCAGCCGCCTGTTGATGGTGAACTCGAGGGATCGCAGCAACTCGGCGATCGACGCCGGTGTCGGACCGCTCGGCCATTCGATCGTGGAGCTCCCTGTGGCCACCTCAGCTCCGCGGAATGGTGTCGTTCGGCTTCGGAGAAACCCACATCGTCGGCACAGTGCTGAGCACTCTGCTCAACACGTTCTCGATCGAGATGTCTCTGGCCAATGCGTCGTAGGTGAGGATCAGCCGATGACGGAGGACCTCAGGCGCGAGGTCGAAGATCTCCTGCGGCGTGGCATAGGTTCGACCGCGCAGCAAAGCGAGCGCTTTTGCGCCGCGCACGAGGGCCAGCGTGGCGCGTGGGCTGGCGCCGAGTGCGATCACTGAGGCGAGGTCTGCCATGCCGGCCTGAGCCGGCGTGCGCGTGGCCTGAACGAGATCGACTGCGTACTGCTGCACGCTGCGATCGACGAAGACGCAGGTCGCACGCTTCTGCAGGTCCGCCAGCGCGTCCAGATCGATGACCTGTTCGGGAATGGGCGGCGACACGCTCATCCGATCGACGATGGTCATCTCCTCCTCCGCAGAAGGATGAGTCATGGTGATCTTCATCATGAAGCGGTCCCGTTGCGCCTCGGGCAACTGGTAGACGCCCTCGGACTCGATCGGGTTCTGCGTGGCGATGACGAAGAACGGCGTAGGCACGTGATACGTGTTGCCACCGATTGTCACCTGCTGCTCGGCCATCACCTCGAGCAGGGCTGACTGCACCTTCGCCGGAGCTCGGTTGATCTCGTCGGCCAGGAGGAAGTTGACGAAGATCGGCCCCAACTCTACATCGAACTTCTCGCTCGACGACCGGAAGATGCGCGTGCCGACGATGTCGGAGGGCAGCAGGTCGGGGGTGAACTGCACTCGACCGAACGTGCCTCCGACGACCTTCGACAAGGTGTCAGCGGCCAGCGTCTTGGCGAGGCCTGGCACGCTCTCCAGGAGGCAGTGACCTTGGCTGAGCAGTCCGACCAACATGCGCTCGATCAGCCGGCTCTGACCGACGATGACCTTGCGCAGCTCGAAGAACACCCGTTCGACGATCAGCGCGGTTGCCTTGTCGTCTTGCGGCAGATTCGTGATGACCGTCATGGGGGTTCCGCTCCTTCGGCCGAGACGGTATCAACGCGATCCCGCACTCGGGGCGCGGCCAGGTCACCGATTTGCGTGGGCGTTCAACACCGTTGCGAGGCAGCTCGTGAGTCGACGAGCCGTCGGGATGTGCAGATATTCGTTGGGACCATGTGCGTTGGCACCCGGCCCGAGCACACCGGTGATGACGAACTGCGCGTCGGGGAACATCTCGCCGAGCATTCCCATGAAGGGGATCGAGCCACCCTCGCCGAATGCACGCGATGCATTGCCGAAGTTGGCGACCGATGCCTCGTCGAGTGCCGCCTGCAGCCAGTCGGCGAACGCCGGAGCGTTCCAGCCTGGGGCGGAGTGGGCGTTGTCGAACGTGACGTGGGCGCCGTAGGGAGGATCGCTGGTCAACTCGGCGACCATCGAATTCAGTGCGATCTCGTGGTCGCAGGTCGGTGGCAGACGAACGCTGAGTTGAAGGGACGTGTACGGGCGCATCACGTTTCCTGCGGATTCGACGGGCGGAATCCCGCCAACACCCGTGACGCTCAACGCCGGGTACCACGTTCTTGCCAACAGTTGTTCGGTCGCATCGGCGACCATCGGCACGGCACCTTCGACGAACGGAAAGTGGCCCCCGATCGGAAATTCAGAGGCAGTCGCGGCGGCCTGCTCGCGCCGGTCGGCGGGCACCTCGGCATGCAACTCGGCAACGAGGATCCTGCCGTCGAAGCTGTCCTCGACGCGGTCGAGCAGTTCTCGACAGATCCTGAACGATGACGCAACCACGCCGCTGGCCTCTCCGCTATGCACGCCCTCGGTCAGGATCTGGGCACGCAATGTGCCGGCCACCAGCCCGCGCAGCGAGGTGGTGACCCACAGCCTGTTGTAATCGAGGCAACCCGAATCGAGGCACAAGACCAGGCTCGGCGTGCCGATCCGATCCGCGAGTGCCGCCAGGTAGGCGGGCAGGTCGGGACTTCCGCTCTCCTCACTGGCCTCGATGAGCACGACACAACGAGTGTGGTCAAGGCCGTTTGCCTGGGCGGCCTCAATGGCCAACATCGAGGCAAATGCCGCGTAGCCGTCGTCGGCGCCCCCTCGGCCGTACAACCGATCGCCTTCGACGACGGGCTTCCACGGACCGAGGTCCTCACGCCAACCGGTCATCTCCGGCTGCTTGTCGAGGTGGCCGTACAACAGCACGGTGTCCTCGTCCGACCCGCACCCGAAGGCAGGGATCTCCATCAGGATCACGGGCGTGCGACCGGGCAGTTCGTGGACCTCAACCGTCAGGCCGGCGATCTTGCGGTCGGCACACCAAGCGCGGATCAATTCGACCGCACGATCCATGTGTCCGTGCTCGCGCCACTGGGGGTCGAACAGCACCGAGACGTTTGGAATTTCGATGTAGTCGTGCAAGGCCGAGATGATCTCGTCGTCCCAGACTCGATCGACGTGAGTGCTCAACGTGCTGGTCACCGTCGTGCGCCCATCAGTCGCTCGATCGTCTCCTCGGCCTCTGCCACCATCGAGTGCAGCAGCTCTGCTGCGGGGACGAGCGAGTCGATCGCGCCGACGCCCTGCCCGCACGGCATGAACTCTCTTGATGCGTCCACCTCCGTACCATCCGGATAGCCGAGGTGGTTGACACCGGCCTTGGCCGATGCGATCGCCTGGGCAGGGAATGGTTGCAGTTCGTCGGGGTGCGCGTCGTAATGGTTGGTCCATTCGTTGCGCACCACGCGACAGGTCTTGCCGGTGTAGGAACGGCTGACGACCGTGCCGTCCTCCGCAGTCGCCAGCAACGCCTCCTTGTAGCCCTTCACGGCACGTGCCTCGGGTGTGGCGATGAACCGCGTCCCGATCCACACCCCGTCGGCGCCGAGGGCCAAGGACGCCGCCAAACCGCGACCGTCGTACAGACCACCCGCCGCGACGACCGGCACCTGACGGCCCACTGCATCGACCACTTGCGGCACCAAGGTCATGGTCGCGACGGTGCCCGTGTGGCCGCCGGCTTCGGTGCCCTGGGCGACGACGAAGTCAACCCCACTGGCAACCGCACTGAGCGCGTGACGAACCTTGCCGCACATGCTGCCGACGAGGATGCTCTTGGAGTGCAGCAGATCGATCACTTCCCGCGGCACCCCGAGACCGGCTACGAAGATTCGAGCGCCGCCATCGATCACGGACTGGATCCCGCGTTCGACCTGACCGGGAAGTGCTGTCAGCAGGTCGACCCCGAATGGTTTGGATGTCAACTCGCGCACTGCCGCCATCTCGCGAGGCAACTCCTCGGCCGTCATGGTCGATGCTCCGAGCGTGCCGATCCCACCCGCCTCACTGACCGCGGCCACCAACTTGTGATAGCTCACACCCCCCATCCCAGCGAGCATGATCGGGTGTTCGATGTCGAGCAGGTCGGTCAACCGCGTACGCATGCGCAGCACCGTATCCAATCCCGTCCGAGTGTTTGCGGCCCGGTGCCCCCGTCCGAGTGTTTGCAGCCACCCCGGGAGGGACGGAGACACTCGTATGCCGCTCGCTTCCAGTTGCGGATACGTTGCGCGACGACTTCCCCCAACTCGCACACTTTGCGTCCAGGAGGTCGTCATGTCGGATCTCACCTCGAATGCCCTTGCAGTTCTGCGCGCCCAGCACGGTCACGCAACGATCTCTCAGCTTGACGCGGCGGGGCTGCACCGCAGAGCACGTCTTCGTTTGATCGACCTGAAGATCCTGAAGCCCGTCAACAAGTCCGTGGTGCGCATCGACTCGGCTCCGGAGACGTTGGAGAGTCGGTGCGCCGCCCTCTGCCTCGGGCATCCCGGGGGATTCATCACTGGGCCGACCGGCGGCAGGCTTCTCGGACTTCGACGAATGCCAGGCGCCGAACCGATTCACTTTGCCGTCCGGCACGGAGTTCATCTCGATTCACAGCCCGGTGTGATTCTTCATCAGACGACGGCCATTCGTGCTTCTGATGTACGTCGCCGACGCGACGGCATCACGACCGCCAGTCCATCGCGGTTGGCGTTCGACCTGGCTGCCTTCCTTACTGTTGATGACCATGCATCGATCATCGAACAGCTGATTCGAGACCGCCATTGCTCCATGGCTGAGCTTGCAGCGGTAGCCCGTCGACTGTGTCATCCACGACGTCCAGGCTCGCATCGCTTCGTCCGCACTCTCATCGAGCGAGGTGATCGGCGCGCAGCGGAGTCGCATCCGGAGATCGAGTTGGGAAACGCGCTGCGCAAGCGTGGGGTTCCGGTCGTGCCTCAGGTGAGCTCGTTGAAGCTTCCGAATGGCGCGAAGATCCGTATCGATCTGGCTGTACCTGCCGTGCGTTGGGCGGTCGAGATCGATGTGCATCCGGATCACCTGCTCCTCCAAGGCACGACGAAAGACAAGCGCCGGGACCGTCAATGTCACATGATCGGCTGGCAGGTCGAGCGTGTCACCGAGGTGGACATGCTGGATCTGGCGAGCATCGTCGACGAGCTCGTGGCGCTGTACGAAGTCCGCCTGCTGACGACCGCCGCGTGATGCCAACCGAGTGTTTGCAGCCACCCCGGGAGGGACGGAGACACTCGTTCGAGCCGCTGCGGGACGGAGACACTCGTTCGAGCCGCTGCGGGACGGAGACACTCGTTCTAGGTTCGTTGGTAGGGGCCGGGTTGGTGGAAGGGGTGGGGGTGCCAGCGTGATGGGGTGAAGGCGATGGCCCTGGGCTCGTCCTCGAACATCCACCGGGCGAAGTTGCGCCGGGACCACTCGCTCGAGGCCAACAGACGAATGGCGCCGCGTGCCCCGAGTTCGTGGCTCAGCACCTTGCTCAGCAGCGCCGACATCTTGTGATCGGCAAGCAGGTGATGGCGGACGCTGGATCGATAACGCCTCATCACGTCGACGGCGGGCACCGCGCCTCCCTCGATGATGGCCTCGGCAGCCAGGCGCGCGGTGAGCAGGGCCTGGCCGATGCCTTCGCCGGTCATGGTGTCCGTGGCCATTGCGGCGTCGCCGACGAAGCAGACCCGACCCGACGTCAGCGTGGCCCGGTCGATGCCTGCGGGTATCGGCCAGGCGGTATGACGGTCTTCCAGCTCGAACCCCGAACCAAGAGCGTCGACCACGTGGGGGCGGCGCAGCAGGTCCGCCCATGCCTGCTTCATGTCGCCGACTCGCCTCTTGCCGTCACGCTGCACCCCGAAGCCGACGTTGGCCCTTCCGGCGGGCAACGGGAAGCTCCACATGTATCCGGGTAGGAGATCAGGCTCGAACCACACGATCAGGCGCTCAGCAGCCGCGCCGGTGACGTTGCGCGCGTACTGGCGGAAGGCGTGCCATTCCCCGAGATACCCGGACTCTCCCACCCCCAGTGCCTTGCGCGTGGCAGACCACATCCCGTCGGCAGCGATGACATATCGGGCCCGGATCGTCCCGAAACCGATGACATCCACCTCGACAAAGGACTCCTCCAATCGAACCGCCTCGAGCGCGTGACCTTGGTGAACCGTCGCCCCGGCTTCGACTGCCATGTCGAGCAGCGCCGCATCGAGCTCGCGCCGTGGCGTCGTCGCCGCGAAGATCCCGTCGGAGGGCAACGGCAGGCATACCTCCCGGCCCGACGGCGAGCGCAACCACGCGGCATCGACGGACTTCCAGTTCGGGACCATCGCCGGCTGCAGGCCGAGGTGCTCCAGTTCGCGCAACGCCAGCGTGGTCAATCCGTCGCCGCAGCACTTGTCGCGTGGGAAGACCGCCTTGTCGATCACCACAACGCACCTGCCCGCGCGGGCAAGCAACGTTGCAGCAGTCGCGCCGGCGGGGCCGGCACCGATCACGATGACATCAGCGATCGCGGTTGCGGTCATTGCCGCACGCTATGGGGTGACAAGGCCGAGACGACGCGCCGGCTTGAGGACCGATTTCCAAACCTCGCGTTGGACAACTGCGCGGCCGCGGATCTCGGGCAGCAATGGATACAACGCGTCGCCCGGGCATGCTGTGAACGACATGTCCCGATGGCCGGCGATCGTGTTGGTGGTCACGGGGTTTCCGGCCGGCCATCGTTGTGATCCGCGGGAGATGAACGACGTCGTCGCGCCGGCACCGATGTCGATCTGGTACCGGCCACTGAGCCACGCAAGGACGTTGACAAGCGATGTCTGTGCAGCGCGCGTTGGCACCTGGCTGGTGAAGTCACCGAGCAGGCAGATCAGTTGGGCGAAGCCTTGACTGCCGCCGGTTGCGTCGGCGACCACCGGCCCTGTCAACGCCCCGGCCCGACCCTCCCACACATCGCCGTCGCGGCCGATGAAGAACTCGTAGCAAACATCGCTCCAACCCTTCGCCGCACTGGTGTGAAAGGCGTATGTGGCCTGGATCAACCCTGCTGCGCTGGCGTACGTGTTGGACGACGCCGTGTGATGGACGAGCAGGAACTGGGCCGTTTCGGCCTCGATCGGTCCTTTCGGTGAAAGGTTGGCGCCCCAGGCGTCGCGTGGGTAGATCGCCAGTCCTGGCAGGATGTCGACCGCCGGTACGGCAGGGCCCACGGCGGCGTTCACACCAGCCGGAATTCCGGCCGCAACACCGATCGCAGCGCCGACCACCATCGCCCCGGCGATGGCTTCGCGCCGGGTCAGCCCGCTGGTCGACTGGCAGTCACACATCGGCGTCACTTTATGATTCGCGTAATCCATTACCTAGCCGAGGGGTTCCCATGAGCGAGTTGAGTGCCAAGTTGTGTGACGGTCGAGTCGCCATCGTCACGGGCGCAGGCCGGGGGATCGGGCGAGAGCATGCTCTGAGCCTGGCCGCCAACGGCGCCAAGGTCGTGGTCAACGACCTCGGCGGGAACGTCGACGGTTCCGGCGGCGACCTCACCCCTGCCCAGCAAGTCGTCGAGGAGATCAAGGCGATGGGTGGTGAAGCGGTTGCCAACGGCGACAGCGTCTCATCCTGGGAAGGTGCGCAGCGGTTGATCAACACCGCGGTCGAGACATTCGGCGATCTTCACGCGGTGATCAACAACGCGGGCATCCTGCGCGACCGGATGCTGACAAACATGACCGAGGAGGAATGGGACGCAGTCATCAACGTCCACCTCAAGGGCACGTTCGCGCCGAGCCGCTGGGCCGCTGCGTATTGGCGGGAGCAGGCCAAGGCCGGCAAGCCGGTCGACGGGCGGATCATCAACACAACATCGGTCAGCGGCATCTACGGCAACCCAGGCCAGACCAATTACGGCTCCGCCAAGGCAGGCATCGCCGCGTTCACCAACATCGCCGCGCTCGAGCTCGCTCGCTATGGCGTCACGGTCAACGCCGTCGCACCGGTCGCCCTGACCCGCATGACCGAAGGCCTCGGGCCGGCTCCCGAGACCGATGAAGAGAAGGAAATGCGTTCACCGCGCTGGATCGCCCCGATCGCGACGTGGTTGGCTTCGGCCGAATCGAAAGATGTGACGGGAAGGGTGTTCGAAGTCAGCGGAAACATGTTGGCCATCGCTGAAGGTTGGGTCAGGGGACCGCGACAGTCACCCGTCGAGGACCCGACCGTGCTCGGACCGATCGTGCGCGAGTTGCTGGCCAAGGCCCGGCTCAACTCCGGGATGGACGGCGAGCCAGGAGGCTGGCCCCAGCCCAAGTGATGGCACCGCTCAACTGTGACGCAACAAGCCTTGGTCGATCACAGTTCGGTCACCGACGGAGGTCGTGAACACCGCCGTGCCGTCATCGATCTCCCACATCGAGATCGTCAATGCGTCACCCGGCAACACCGGTGACGTGAACCGACCCTCGATGTGTTGAAATCGCTCTGCCTCGCCGCCGCACAGCGTGTGCAGCAGCGCCCGGCCGGTGAATCCGTAGGTGCACAATCCGTGGAGAATCGGACGATCGAACCCACCCATCGCCGCGAACGACGGATCACTGTGCAACGGGTTGCGATCACCGGAGAGCCGGTACGTCAAAGCCTGGTCAGGTGATGTCTGATACGTCACTTCGTGATCGGGGGCGCGGTCGGGAGGCACGTTCTGGGGCCCACTGGGACCTCGCTCGCCACCCCATCCGCCCTCGCCGCGAATGAAGACCGATGCGACATTGGTGAACAAAGGCCTGCCATCGGCGAGATCGGTGGCAACCGTCTCGGTGACGACCACGGCCGCTTTGCCTTTGTCGTACATCGCGACAAGACGTCCTTGCAGCCTTGCGCTCCCATCGACCGGCAGGGCCTCGTGCAGGGTGATCGCCTGCTGACCGTGCACGAGCAGTGCCGGGTTGAAGGTGCCGATGTTGCGCATCGACGAGCGGGCTCCCCAACCGATGACGACTGCGAACGTCGGGAAGACTTGTTGGGCAGTGCCGTCGGTGTTCTCGGTGGTGTAGGCGAGCTCGTTCGTGCCGGCGCCGATCCCGACGGCGTAGAGCAGAGCGTCCTTGGAGGTCCATGAGACCTCGGTCGGCTCAGCGACGGTTCCGACGGCTTCCGGGTTCAGTGGCATCGATTCTCCCGCACTCGTGGTACGGGACCGTTCTAGTCGACCGATGGTTCAGCGGCGAGCACGGAGATGTCGACGAC
>JANMRB010000170.1:0-4183 GCA_031370825.1 Ilumatobacteraceae bacterium | reverse complement strand
CTTGTCCTTGTCCTTGTTGTTGTCCTTCTCACGGCACGTGGCGTCAGGCTCGAAGTTGTAGACCGTGCCGTTGAAGTTCACGAGATCGGTGCGAACGACGTAACTCGGGTTATTCGATCCGATGTCGACTCCGAACGCGATCGCTGTGGCGTTCGGGCAGATCGAATTGACCTGAGCCAGCGTGTACGTGGCAGGCCCGCCAGGTGTGCCGAGGATGGTGCCGTTCGAGCAGGCCACTGTTCGTGTCGACCAGAAGAGGCCCGCGTCAACATCCCACTGCTGCCACACGTTGTTCACCACGAGCCCCTGAGTCGGGTTCTGATAGGGCTCGAACACGAGAGTCGTGAATCCGCAAGGGGTAGCCGCAGCGCCGTTGAGGCAAACCTGCAGCTGATAGGAAGGATCACCTTGCGGGAACGTCGCGCTGATCTGCTTGGTGTAGTAGCTCAGCTCGGTGACGTTGCGCAGCGCAGTCGCCGCCGCATGCATGTACTGAGCTTTTGCCGACAACGGCAGGAGCGGTGTCCTGAGCTCAAGAGCGCCGCGATGCGGCGATCCCTGCGCCGTCGGGTCGGCGACGAACATCACCGTGCCGCCGTCGCGAGTCTCCGCATACGGCGGCCCCGACGACCAGCCCTGCTGGTTGCTCGGGGTGACGATGACCTGAGTGTCGGCAGTTGCCGGCGAGGCCGAGATGCCCGAGCCGAGTGCCAGGACCGCAAGGAACGCGAGTAGTCCACGCTTCATTGAGAGAATCCCTCCGCGTCCGAAGACGGGCTTTGTCAGCGAGCCTGACCCACCAGAGGCCGTCCGCTGCGCTTTGGAATGTACGGAGTCGCACGGATGCGTGGAAGAGAAGCGGGCCTCTGCAGTGCGACGATTTAGCAACAAAGTGTCACGCGTGGGTCAGGTCGCCGCGAGGATGTGGCCTCCTGCTTGCTAGTCTCCGAACGGCTGAGGCAGGATGGGCGACCCCGCGAGATATTGGTCGCCGGCATCGAGGAACCGCACTGCGCTGACCGAGATCGAATCCATCTTCGTGGCCACTGTTGAGACGGTTATTGCGCCGGACGTCGCTGTGAACGTGTAAGTCTGCTGCGGCCAAGTAGCACCGAGATAAGTTCGGTAGACACCGAATTCGTTCGCGGCACCAGTGGAGGTCCCGCTGCCTCCGTCCTGACCGGTCCCGATCATGCTGACATTCGCGAAGGGCGTGAGTCCGTAGACCTCTATTGAAAGGCCCGGGCCAAGGAAGGTGTCGGGCGCGGTCGCAATTCCTGGCACCGGCGCCAATGCGCGAAGTCGTGTATTGCGGCCCGCTAGGAAATTGGTGAACGACTGCCCGCTCGCGGTCGTGTAGGCAGCGTCGAACGACTGGCCAGCCCCGACGGCCTCGAGGAGACGTACGAGTCCAGCCTGTGTGATGTCAGCTCTCATGAGCCGGACCGTTTCAGCAGCTTCGTAGTAGGCGTATTCACCCTTTACACCAGTCTCGCCGTAGAACTGGTCGTCGCTAATGCTCGTGACATTCAGGAGCGTGCCAGTGGCGGCCATTGATCCGACGCCGAACCGGCTGTCCATGATCCGATAGGCGCCGCCCGGTACGGTGAGATCCTCGAACCTGGCATAGCCTTCAGCGAACCAGCGTGGAAATGGTCGATCGCGCGTGAGTTGATGCTCCATTTGATGGGTCAATTCATGTCGGATGGTCCGATAGGGTTTCGCCGTCGACATTGACGGCCAGTTGAGGCCGATCCGGCCAGACTGCGTCGCGAATATCCCAGCCCAACTCGTGTTGGCTGGCCCGGGGATGCCAAGCACGGTGGTCCAGCCCAAGGTCTGGCTCGCGGTCGAACCAAACGCGAAGATCTGTGGCCGCGTCGCATAGGTCCGTCCGAAGTCTGCCTTTAGGAAGGCGATCGCAGGCTCGATCTCGCCTGCCAGTGTCCGCGTGTCGGCTTCGCTGATGACGGCGTCGGAATAGAAGTCGGCGCTGGCGGTCGACGCGAGGCGGAATGTGATCCCGCCGATCGTCGCGGTCGTCGCACCTTGGACCGTCACAGCCGCCGACATGCTCATCTCGGCCGTCGTCATCGTCACCGTGCCCGCACCGCTGGCTGCTCCGGCAGTGAACAGGCCTGTGCTGGTGATGGTTCCCAGCGTGGCGGGGTTCACGGACCAGGTCATCACGGCACTGGGGAACGGATTGCCGAACTGATCACCCACTGCGGCGGAGAACTGTTGGTTCACGTTCCCTGCGACGGTGACCGCGAGCGGTGAGAGTTTGACGCTTCCGGCTTGCGGCAATGTCGGCAGGCTCGGCGTGGCGAAGCCTTCGTAGATCATCGAGGCATCGCCGCCGCTCGCAGCGCGTTCGTGGGCGATCGCCGTTAGGGTCGCACCATTGCCGTCGATCGTGACCGAGTACTGGCCATCGTCTTGTAACGCAGGTATGAGAAGAGGATCGAGCCGCGCGGTCCCGTTGGTGAATACCAAAGGCTGAGTCGCCACGAGCGCACCAGTCGCCTGCGCATAGAAGCGGGCAGTCGCCTGCGTGGCCGTCCCCGATTGAGCGTAGATCATCGTCGACCATCCACTCAGACCCCCGGCTCTGCGCATGACGATCGGCAGCAGCGAGCGCGGTTGAAGATCGGATGCGGCGAGATAGCCAGCCGCAGTGCTCGGTGAGTTCGGAAGGACGACCGCAGCGACCGGGGCGGTCGATTGGATCTTCAGCGAAAACTCGCCAGGCCCCAAGCAGGTCACCGCCGCAATGGCGCAGGGCGCCGTCGTCCCAAGCGCAAAGCGAGGATCGAACGCCCGGGCACCGCCAGCCGGGATCGCAGTCAGCGTGAAGGTTTGTGCTGTGCCGCCCATGAGCGGCGAGAACGCGAGTGTCGCGTCGGCGGGAGTCGTTCCGACGTTCTGAACGACGATCGGCGAGAACATCCCGTTCTGGATATTTGCCGCATACGGTGCGTAAAGAGTCGTAGCGCCCGTGGCGAGGCCGTTGTGGCTGAAGGCGACCGGACCGATGAGCTCGTTGTGAGCATTGACCACTACCGCGATCGGCTGTGTCGCAGTGAGGGTTACCGCGTACTGCGTTCCGTCGATCAGACCTGGAGTGAAGTCGGGATCGATGACACCAGACCGGCCCGGCGCCACGCTGAGTGAGGTCTGGAACTTGTTCACGCCATCAAAGCTCACGAACGCCGCCGTCACGACCGTCGTCGCCGTGCCGAGATTTTGGATGATGAACGGAACGTCGTATCCAAAGAACCGTCTGGTGACGTTCGGGAGGAAGACCTTCGTAGCACCCGTTGAGAAGCCCGAGTACGAGAGACCTTCGGTCTGAGCGCCGGAGCCCTGCACCTGGTTCACCATGGCTACGATCGGTGCGCCGAAGCTCTTGACTACGGAGCTGAACTGACTGTCGTTCGGCAGATCGGTCTCGGCGTTAGGGTCGTACAGCAGGCTGGTGCCAGGCGCCAGCGCAGTCGTCTTGCGGCATGCAACGAGTCCACCGTCGCGGAAGCGGAACAACGAAATTTCGACCGTCGTCTGTATTGCTCCAGCGTTCTGGACGTAGAACGGTGTATCCCAACCCGAGGCTCCGCCCAAAGTCTTCGTGATGTTTGGCAGATATACCGTCGTGGTCGGCGTCCCCGTCGAGTCGCACGGGGCCGCGGCCGCGAGTCCCGAGACCGCCGATGGTTGGTCGTGAAAGGGCTCGGCAGCGTGAGCGCGCGAACTGCCGATGAATTGCGCCATCAGCAAGACGGCGCATACGAGCGCGCCATGCGTAGACACGCGCGTGTTCTTGAACAGGAGCAACTTGATCACGTCACGCCCTTCCCCAGCCGGTGCTCAGTTCAGTCTTATTGCGGCGATGCTGGGGTCAAGAGGAAGTGGCTCGCTTGGCTGCGGCTCTTCGGTGTGCGGCCAGTATCAGTCGCGGGCTACGGAGCGGTCTTGACCACCAAGACGTTCTCGAGCCGGCGCAGGTCGACGGCCGGGGCGATGATCGCGCGCTGGTAGGCAGCGGCCTCGGCGTTCTGGAGCTGAAGGATCTTCCCGACCACCAGGCCCTTCGGATAGAGCGAACGGATCTGATCGCCGAGGCCGAGCCCCGCCGTCACCACGACATCGCCGACCTTCACTGGCTCGGTCTGAAGGAGCCAGT
>JANMRB010000087.1:0-3773 GCA_031370825.1 Ilumatobacteraceae bacterium | reverse complement strand
GCGATGAGGACATCGAGCCGCTCGTTGCCGAGGCGCGCAACGTCGTCGGTGTCGGTGACCTCGTGGTGCCACCAGTCGATCCCGGCCGTGCGGTCACGCCAGTCGACAGAGAACGCCCCACCGAGGAAGCCGAACGTACGGTCAACGAATTGGAGGCGCGTCCCTCTCGGGAGGTAGGTGACGTGCTCAGCGACATGGACGGGGACGTGCCCGTGTTCGAGTTCGGCGAGTGAGGTGTGGTCGTCGTGGTTCCCGTCGATGAACCACAGCTCCACGTTGTTGGCCGCGCAAGCCCGGTCGACGTCGGAGATGAAGCGCGGCCCGTCGCGGTGATCGGGGAAGTAGCCGAAGTCGCCGACCTGGATGATGACCGGGCAGTCACTTCGGGCAGCGACACGTGCCAGGTGCTGGACCCACTTGGTGTTTCCGTGGGTGTCGCCGGCGATGAGGACGCGCCGGATGTCGTCTCGATAGGTGAAGGCGCGGTCCATGACCACGATTGTGACCGTTCGGGTAGCCCCGCCGCCGCCCGATTTCACCTGTGCTCGATTACAGCGCGCCCATGAGGTCGCCGGTCAACGTGATGAGGGTGAGGGTGAGCTCCTCGGGGTCGATGATCGCCCTAGTTGCCCGAACCGCCAGCTCGATGCCCACGCCAGATCTGGCCCCGAACAGGAGCTGGAGGTGATCGATCGCCGCGGCTGTCACTTCGCCCGCCTCCTGCGAGTCTCGGAGGCGGGCGAGTCGTCCTGCGAGGTCGTCGGTCGGGATGGCTTGGAGCAGTTGGTAGACGTCGAGCGCGTCCTTGTCGCGCACTCGGTCGTCGTTCGTCGTTCGCTCCCAGATCTTGTGGGCCTTCGCCACGATCAATGCACCTGGGCCGGCGACGTTCATTGTCACGCTGCGATCGTCGACCGCGTCGAGCGATCCGATGGTGTGGAGTTCGCGATCGACTCGGGCGCCTTCCAGCCCGAGCGCGCGTCGTGCCACTCGACGTCCGTGTGCACCGAGGTCGGCGCCCCGGGTGCCAGGTCCGGCGAGGGCTTCGGGCACCATGATGTCGACGTACACGCCGGCCGGGGTACGCCATCGACCGGGATGCTCTGTTGGCTTGAACCTGCGCGCTTCGAGCAGTTCGGCCAACAGCGGCTCGTCGCTCAGCAGAGCGGGCTCGACGCTGAAGTCGGCATCGGTGGTGAACTCAGCGACGACCAGATCGGCCGCGCCCGTGTGGAGGTAGATGGCCTGGGCACCGACCAGGATGATCGAATCGAGCTGAGGCGCTAACGCCTCGGCAGCGTCGAGCAACGCGGCCCGAGCGCGGATGTACTGCTCATCGAGTTCGCCAGGCACTTTCGTTTCCTTTCATCCATGCGAGGAGCTCCTCGCCTTCCGACGGGTCTCGGCCGGGGCCTGTGAGGAGGTCGACGGCAAGCTGGGTCGGACTCACGCAGACGACGCCTTCCCGGCTCGCTGTTCGATCGAAGACGACGTCGTCGTACGGCTCGAGGAGCCAGACGTTGGCGCCGCTGTCGGCGGGTCGCAGGTCGAGCCGTTCCGACCAACCGACGACATCGTTGACGTAGATCGCTGCGAGGCGAGTTGGCGCGACGGGGGAGAATCGCTGGGCGGCGAACGCGCCCGTTATCGCGTATCCGCGTTTCAGCTTGCCGAGCTTGGTGGACAGGGCTGCGAGGCCCCGTGGCTCCAGAAAGGTGGTCACCTGGTTCGTGGAGGTGACGTCGTAGTCCTTGGCCCACCGCCGGATGACCCCCTCCCAGTCGAGATCGGTGATCGGGCCCCGTCCATCTTTGGTGATCAGTCCATCGCGGTCGAGCAAGTCGATCGTTCGTGACAGGGAGCCGAGTGGCACGTTGGCCCGCGCGGCAAGCTCGCGAAGGCCATACGGCGGCTGGAAGTCCAGCAGCGCTCGCAATGCTCGGCCGGCGCCTCGACCCTTGATGGTGCGAAGAGTCTCGTCGGAGGGCCAGGGATCTTTCGTGGCGCCGCCCTGCTTGATGAACAGGGCAGGCCGCTGCGCACGGATCAGGATGTTGCCCGTGCTGTCGATGTAGTTCGCGTCGAGCCTGACGATCTGTTCTCGTGCCGTCTCGCTGAGGAATGGGGCGACCACGACGAGGGTGGCGTCCTTCAGCCCGGCCTTCTCGGCGTACGAGCGGAGCTGCATTACTGCATCAGCGGCATCACGAGGCACGAGCGTGCGCTTCGCCTCCACGATGAGTGACGCCTCGGCACCGTCCGGACCCTTCACGACGGCGACGAGGTCGGGACGACCTCGTCCTGCCGGCTCGGCCAGCGTTGTCATCGTCCAGTCGCTCGGGAGCAAGGCTTCGATATTGCGAACGACCTGACGAAGCAGGCGTGCTTCACTTGGTCGTGGTGTTGCCATGATGAATCCTTGTCGAGGATCGATGTGTGTGTTCCATAAGTGTACGTGTTCCGGTGTAGCCGGAACAAGATCATTTCCGGAACACTTCTAACGGGACTTCTAACGGACCAGGTGACACAGGCGTTATCCACAGCCTCATAACCCGAAGGTCGCAGGTTCAAATCCTGCCCCCGCCACCAAGAAAGCCCAGGTCACGGCACATGCCGAGGCCAGGGTCGTTTCGCGTTCGGGCGCCTTCGACCGTGGCTTCTACCGGGTAGAAGCGGGTAGGTCGTGACGTAGGCGGTGGACGGCGCTCGGTGGCACTCGTCGGCCTTGATGGGCCAACCAGCTGCCGGACCACATCGGACACCCAGACCTCACCACCGTCGGCTTTGCCGGCGATCCTCGCCGCAGCATTCACCGCGCCCCCCAACGGGTCGCCGTGCGGCGCCTCGACGTCGCCGGTGTTGATGCCGATTCGTAGACGAATCGTCGACCGCTCAAGGCCTCGCTGAACAGCGAGGCCATAAGCGACCGCCTGGCGCGGCGACTCGAACGCGATCATCAGACCGTCGCCGAGCGCCTTTACCTCACGACCGGAGTGAGCGTTGAGGAGCCCGCGGGCGACCTCGATCACGGACTGCACAGACATCGAGCCGGCCTCGTCGCCGAGTCGTTCGAGCAGGGACGTGGACCCCTCGACGTCGATGAACACGACGGTCATCAACCCTCGTCTGGACTCCGAGTCCCACATATTCTCATGGTAGGCAACCTGCCGGGAAAGGCGAATCCGTCATCTGCCGGATGTACCAAGTTCTTGACGGTCGTCGAGCGTTCCAACTCCTAGACGTGCCGCATCGGGACGTTGCCCTGTGGTCGCCGATTGGTCGAGCTGAGCCGGGATGCTGGAAGGAGTCCGGGCGATCGATTGTCGAAAGTCGTGACCATCGAATGACACCGGCTCACTACGGTGGCCTTCGGAGGTACCCGTCATGCGAAACGCCAGCGTCGGAATGCCGAAGTGACTTCTCAGCTCGTTGCTCTCTGTCTCGATGCGAACGATCCGCACCGGCTCGCGCGCTTCTGGGCCGAGGCGTTGCGCTGGGATGTCGGTGACGAGGCCGGTGACGTGGTCAGTCTCGTGGCGACCGATGGCACGAGGTTCCAGATCGATTTCGGGCCTGTCCCGGAGCCGAAGGGGGCGTGGGCGAACCGACTCCACCTCGACCTGACGACCACATCCCTCGACGACCAGACGGAAACGGTCGAGCGATTGATCGAGCTGGGTGGCCGACACATCGACATCGGTCAGGGCCCAGAGGACGAACATGTCGTGCTCGCCGACCCCGAGGGCAACGAGCTCTGCATCATCGAGCCGACC
>JANMRB010000088.1:0-23064 GCA_031370825.1 Ilumatobacteraceae bacterium | reverse complement strand
ACGCGAACGCAGCTCGACATGCTCGGCCGCCTCGGCTGCCGGAGAGCGCAAGGTTTCTTCCTGTCACGGCCGATGCAGGCTGCCGGCATCACCGAGATCATCGCCGATTCGCAGCTCTGGCGCGTCCTGTAGCTCAGCGTTCTCGGCTCTCAGCAGGGCTAAACACCTTGTGTGGTCAAGTGTGCGCAGACGGTGTGCGGATCACGTCGAGCACCAGCGACCGGGTTCGCGAGTCGTCCGCCGGGCCTTCGCGCAGTGCCGAACCCACGCCGATCGGAGGTAAGCGAAGTTTCTCGTCCATCAGAGTGTTTCCGGACATCCCGGGTGGGGGCTCCAGACACTCCGTTGGGCCGGAGACACTCGCACGTCATGAGGTAGCGCCTCGTGCCCGTTCTGGTGTGTACATGCAACCGGATCTGAGCCCACCGATTCAAACTGACCCGGGTCGAAATCTGGCGGGTCGTGCTCGGCGAGTAGGCTCCCCCGCGGAAATGAGATCGAACCAGCGTTTCCCAGACCCGCTCGGCGGGAAAGGCCGACGGGTGCGATCCCAGTTGGAACGCGAGGAGCCGATTCTCGCCGAGTTGTTCAGCGTCGAGCGGCTCGAGCAGCACGCACACACGCTCGCCATCGCGCAGAAGGTGACCAGCGAACCGAATCGGGGGCACGCCGTGCAGCGCCGCGTCGCCGACAACGGGCGGGTTCTCGTGGAGTCGTACCGCGTGCTGGCCCAGGCGATCAAGGACGAACGATCGATCACGCCGGCGGCGGAATGGCTTGTCGACAACTTCCCGATCGTCGACGAGCAGCTCCGTGAGATTCGCGACGACCTGCCAGCGGATTACTACCGGGAGCTCCCGAAGCTGTCCGACGGCCATCTCGCCGGGTATCCACGGGTGTTGGGTCTGGCGTGGGCATACATCGCCCACACCGACAGCCGATTCGATCCCGACAGCCTGCGGCGCATGGTGCGGGCGTACCAGGAGGTCGAGACGCTGACCATCGGCGAGTTGTGGGCCATCGCGATCACGCTGCGCATCCTGCTCGTCGAAAACCTCCGCCGCCTTTCCGAAGAGATCGTCCGCAGCCGTAGGGAACGCCAGATGGCCGACGACATCGCCGACAGGTTGCTCGGCCTCGGCGAGGACGCACCCGCGGACGCCGCGATGGCGTTGCGGCGCCTTTCGCGCACGAACCTGCCGACGGCGGCACGGGTGCAGCTCTTCCAGCGCCTTCGCGACCAGGACCCCGCCGTCAATCCAGCTGTGCACTGGTTGGAGGAGCGGCTCGCGGCGCAAGGCACGAGTGCAGAGGAGCTGGTTCGCCTCGAGCATCAGCGACAAGCGACGATGAACGTGACAGTCCGAAACGTGATCACGAGCATGCGGCTCATCTCATGGTTCGACTGGGCCGAGTTCGTCGAGAGCGTCTGCATGGTCGACGACGTTCTTCGCAATCGAAGCGCCTTCGGCGAGATGGATTTTGCGACCAGGGACAGCTACCGCAAAGCCGTCGAGGAACTGTCGCGTGGCTCGGGCATCAAAGAGGTCGAGATCGCCCACAAGGCGGCGGACATGGCGCGGGCCGCTGCGTCCGATGAAGCGGACGGTCACCCGCCATCGCCCCGGCGCCGCGACCCCGGCTACTACCTGATCTCCGACGGTCGCTCGGCGCTCGAGCGCGAGGTCCGCGCTCGGCCGCCACTGGCGACTCGGCTGCGACGCGCGTATGTGAAGTACCCCGCGACGGGGTACATCATGACCCTCACGGTCCTTGCCGTCTTGGCTGTGGCCGTTCCCTTCTGGATCTCCAGGCGCGACGGTGCCACTGGGCTCGACATCGCGATCGTCTCGATGTTTGCGATCCATCCGGCGTCCGACTTCGCCGTGGCGTTGGTCAACCGCATGGTTACGAAGATCCTCGGCCCAGTGCGCCTGCCTCGCTTCGATCTCGAAAACGGCGTGCCAACCGAGATGCGAACCTTGGTCGTCGTGCCGATGCTGCTGACCAGCGAAGCGGACGTCGAGACGCTGGTCGGTGGCCTCGAGGTGCACTACCTCGGCAATCGCGAGGGCGATCTTCGATTCGCGCTGCTCTCGGACTGGCTCGACGCCGACGCCGAGGAGATGCCGGGCGACGAGGAGTTGCTCGCCGCGGCTATCGCGGCAATCGATCAGCTCAACGAACGGCACGGTGAGGCGCCAGGCGGTGGCGCCAGGTTCCTGCTCTTGCACCGCAAACGGCTGTGGAACGAGGCCGAGCGCCGCTGGATGGGTTGGGAGCGCAAGCGCGGCAAGCTCCACGAGTTGAACGAGCTGCTGCGCGGGTCTACCTCGACTGGGATCTTGACGGGACGACCGTCGTCGACCCCGCCGACCGACGTTCGCTACGTGGTAACCCTCGACGCCGACACGCGACTTCCGCGCGGTGCTGTGGGACAACTCGTCGGCACGATCGCCCATCCTCTCAACCAGCCGTACTTCGACAGCGCAGTCGGCCGCGTCACGCACGGCTACGGCGTGCTCCAGCCAAGGATCACGCCGACGCTGCCGAGAGATCGAGGCGGATCGATCTTTCAGCGCGTCTTCGGTGGAAATGCGGGCATCGACCCATACGCGTCGGCGGTCTCCGACGTGTATCAAGACCTGTTCCAGGAGGGCAGCTTCACCGGCAAGGGCATCTACGACATCAATGCGTTCATGGCGGCATTGGACGACCGAGTACCCGATAACGCGCTGCTGAGCCACGACCTGTTCGAGGGCATCTTCGCCCGCGCCGGGCTGGTGACCGACATCGAACTGTTCGACGAGTTCCCCTCGAACTACCTCGTGTCGGCCACACGTCAGCACCGGTGGGCGCGCGGCGACTGGCAGCTGCTGCCGTGGATCCTGGACCACGCACGCGATGCAAAGGGCAAACGCAGCCGCTATCCGATTCCCGGGATCTCGCGGTGGAAGATGGTGGACAACCTTCGCCGCACGGTGACGGCGCCGTTCACGTTCGCCACGCTCGTCGCCGCGTGGACCCTACCCTCGATATCCGCCGGTTTGTGGACCGCGTTCGTCCTGGCGACGGTGATCATTCCTGCGGCTCTGCCCGTCTTGCTGGGGTTGCTGCCGCGACGCCACGGCATCTCCAAGCGCACACACCTGCGCGACGTCATCGCCGACGTCACCCAGTTCGCTGCGCACCTGGTGCTCGGGTTCACGTTCCTCGCTCACCAGGCCTGGTTGATGGTCGACGCGATCGCGCGAACGTTGGGGCGGCTGTACATCACGCGCCGCAACATGCTCGAATGGATGACCGCGGCGCAGGCCAAAGCCAGCCACGACCTCCACATCTCGACGTTCTATCGCCGCATGGCTGGTGGCGTCGCACTTGCGATCGGCGCCGCTGTGCTGGTCGCCACAGCCAAACCCGGCGCGTTGTGGATAGCCGCGCCCTTCGTCGTTCTGTGGCTCCTGTCGCCTCTCGTGGCTCGCTTGGTCAGCGTGCCGGTCGCGGAGCTGTCTACCGGCGATCTCTCTGATGACGAGGTCGAGACGCTACGTCTGACCGCCCGTAGGACATGGCTGTTCTTCGAGACGTTCGTCGGTGCTGAAGACAACTGGATCCCACCCGACAACTTCCAGGATGATCCAAGGCCCGTCGTCGAACACCGCACCTCGCCGACGAACATCGGGATGTATCTCTTGGCCGCGGTGACCGCCCGGGATCTCGGATGGATCGGCACGGTCGAGATGGTCGAGCGACTCGAGCAGACGCTGACGACCATTGGCAACCTCGAACAGTTCCGTGGGCACCTCTACAACTGGTACGACACGCGCGACATGCGCAGACTCGAGCCGGCGTACGTCTCGTCGGTCGATAGCGGCAATCTCGCCGGTCATCTGCTGACGATGTCCAACGCCTGCCGGCTGATGATCGATCAACCGCTGCCAGTTGCCGCGGCACTCACCGGTATCGGCGACTGCATCGAGTTGACACGTCAGGCCGCCGGCGCCATCAGCGATGACCGCAGAAGCCAGACGCTGAGTCTGCGCCATGTCGTCGAGGCGCTCGAGCAGCCTCCAGGTGCCACAGCCGTTCCGGCCACCCCCGCGGCATGGGCCAAGCGTCTGGAGGAGCTCTCGACGTACACGCGCACCCTGTCCGACGTTGCCGCTGCGCTCACTGCCCAGCACGGGGACGATCACAACAGCGAACTGGTCACATGGGCGGAGCGCACACGTGACGCCGTCGCCAGCCACATGCGCGATCTGGCGGTCTACGACTCGCCACCGCAGACAGCCTCGTTCGCGACGATCAATGAGCTGTGCGATCCGCCAGACCGGCCGAGTGCCGAGGGCCCCCCAGGCGCGGCGATGCTCGTCCGTCGACTGCTGGGGATCGCTGAGAAGGCCGAGCAGATGTTCCGGGACATGGACTTCACCTTCCTGTTCGACCCCACCCGCAAACTCTTCTCCATCGGTTTCAGGGTCCGCGAAGGGGCATTGGATCCCAGCTACTACGACCTCCTCGCGTCCGAGGCTCGGTTGGCCAGCTTCCTGGCGATCGCCAAGGGCGACGTTGCCCCGGACCATTGGTTCCGCCTCGGTCGCGCACTGACACCGGTGGGTAGAGGCTCGGCATTGATCTCATGGTCGGGGTCGATGTTCGAATACCTGATGCCCGCACTGGTGATGCGCGCCCCCGAGAACAGCCTCCTCGAGCAGACCAACCGGCTGGTCGTCGCCCGCCAGATCCGCTACGCCGCAGAGCTCGGCGTGCCGTGGGGCATTTCGGAATCAGGGTTCAACGCGCGCGACGTCGCCCAGACCTATCAGTACTCGAGCTTCGGTGTGCCCGGCCTCGGTCTGAAGCGTGGTCTCAGCGAGGATGTCGTCGTCGCCCCCTATGCCACGGCTCTCGCGGCGATGGTCGACCCGAAGGCGGCAGTCCACAACTTCGCCAGGTTGGCCAAGGCCGGAGCCGCCGGGCGGTACGGCTACCGCGAAGCGCTCGACTACACGCCGCGCCGGCTCCCGGAAGGGGCAACGGGCGCGGTCGTCAAGAGCTACATGGCCCACCACCAAGGGATGGCGCTCGTCGCTCTCGGCAACGTGCTCAACAAGAACCTGATGGTCGAGCGGTTCCATGCCGACCCGATCGTCGAGGCGACCGAACTGCTCCTGCAGGAGCGGATGCCTCGCAACGCAATCGTGTCTCGGCCACGCGCCGAAGAGGTGAAGAGCGCCGCCGACGTGCGCGATGTCACACCGCCGATGTTGCGCCGCTTCACCTCACCGCACGACGCGATCCCCCGGACCCACCTGCTGTCGAACGGGCGGTACGCGGTGATGGTGACTGCCGCCGGTTCCGGTTACAGCCGGTGGGGCGACATCGCCGTGACCAGGTGGCGCGAAGACGTGACCCGCGACCCGTGGGGCAGCTACCTCTACATGCGCGACATGCACAACGGCGTCGTGCGATCAGTGGGTCACCAGCCGAGCGGCGTCGAGGCCGATACCTACGAGGTCACCTACAGCGAAGACCGCGCCGAGTTCTCGCGACGCGACGGGTCACTCGTCACCAACCTGACCATCGTGGTATCGGCAGAACACGACGCGGAGATCCGCCGGGTGTCCCTGACCAACCTCAGCACTCATCATCGCGAGATCGAGCTGACGTCATACGCCGAGATCGCGCTGGCAACGCAGGCCGCGGACGCCGCACACCCTGCATTCCAGAACTTGTTCGTGCAAACCGAGTTCGTGCCCGACATCGGTGCATTGCTGGCGACGAGGCGTCCGCGATCCAGCGACGAGAGGCGGATGTGGGCCGCACACGTTGCAGCGATCGAGGAGGACCCCGGCGCGACGTTCCAGTACGAGACCGACCGCGCCCGGTTCCTCGGACGAGGCCACACCGTCCGATCGCCGGTCTCGGTGATCGATGGCCGGCCACTGTCGAACACGGTCGGCCCTGTCCTGGATCCGATCTTCAGCTTGCGCTGCCGCGTCAAACTTGCCCCGGGCGACACAGCTCATGCCATCTTCTCGACGGTCGTCGCCGAGTCGCGTGAAGAGGTGTTGGATCTCGCCGACAAGTACCGCGAGTCGGCCACGTTCGAACGTGCCGCGATCCTGGCGTGGACACAGGCCCAGGTTCAGCTCCACCACCTCGGGATCGACTCGGACGAAGCGCATCTCTTCCAGCGACTGGCCAACCGGATCATCTACTCGGACCCGTCGCTGCGCCCGTCGGCAAACATACTGATCAGCAACCAACGTGGCGCGTCCGGGCTGTGGCCATACGGCATCTCGGGCGATCTCCCCATCGTCGTCGTGAGGATCGACGAACCCGAAGACATCGACATCATCCGCCAGCTGCTGCGCGCTCACGAATACTTCCGGATGAAGCTTCTCGCCGTTGATCTCGTGATCATCAACGAGCAGGGGGTCACCTACGCCGAGAACCTGTCCGGTTCGCTCGAAGCACTGGTGCGCACGAGCCAGTCGACGCTCGGCCACGAGACTCATGCGGGACAAGGCGGCGTGTACATCCTGCGGGGCGACCAACTGCCCGATGCAGACCGCCTGCTTGTGCTGGCCGCGGCGCGGGCCGTCCTCTTGAGCCGCCGCGGCAGCTTGGCGGAGCAGGTCATCCGGTTGGAGCGTCAGGAGAGGGCTGCCCCGCGCACGGCGCCACCAGAGGCGGCAAAGATCGCGACTGCGCCGGCCGGGCCGCGTCCGCAGCTCGAGTACTTCAACGGGCTCGGCGGATTCGACAAGAGCGGCAACGAGTACGTCACAATCCTCGGGCCCGAGCAAGCGACGCCGGCGCCGTGGTTGAACGTCATCGCCAACGCCTCGTTCGGCTTCCAGGTCTCGGAGTCAGGGTCCGGCTACACCTGGTCGGGCAACAGCCGAGAGAACCAGTTGACACCGTGGTCCAACGACCCCGTCAGCGACCCTGGCGGCGAGGCGATCTACATCCGCGACGAGGACACCGGTGCGCTGTGGGGACCGACCGCGCTGCCCATCCGCTGCGATGAGTCGACGTACGTCGCCCGTCATGGCGCCGGCTTCAGCCGGTTCGAGCACCTGCGCGACGGAATCCAACTCAGCCTCGTTCAGTTCGTACCACTCGACGACCACGTGAAGGTCTCGGTGCTGCGGATCGACAACAGGTCCGGACGCACCAGGAAGCTGTCGGTGACGGCCTTCGCCGAATGGGTGTTGGGTACGGCGCGGGGCGCCAATGCGCCGAGGATCGTCACCGAGTTGGAGCCACAGACGCGGGCACTGCTGGCTCGCAATGCGTGGAACACCGAGTTCGCCGGGCGTGTCGCATTCTTGGACCTCGGCGGGCGGCAGACGACTTGGACAACGGATCGCACCGAGTTCCTCGGTCGCAACGGGGCCCCGGATCGACCCGCCGGCTTGGATCGCGGGGTCAAGTTGCAGAGAGTCGTCGGCGCCGGGCTCGATCCGTGTGCCGCGCTGCAGACCAGCTTCGAGCTCGCCAACGGAGCGTCGACACAGGTGGTCGTACTGCTCGGTGAGGCGGACTCGGCGGGTGAGGTAGCAGACCTGATCCGCCGCGCCCGGGAGCGCGACCACGAGGCAACGCTTCGCGACGTCGCCACGTATTGGGACGATGCTCAAGGCACGATCCAGGTGCGCACGCCCGACCGTTCGATGGACATCATGCTGAACCGTTGGCTGACCTACCAAACTCTGGCCTGCCGCGTCTGGGCGCGCTCGGCGTTCTATCAGGCCGGCGGTGCGTATGGGTTCCGCGACCAGTTGCAGGATGTGATCGCACTGGTGACCTCGAAACGCGAGCTCACCCGTGAACATCTTCTTCGCGCAGCTGCGCAGCAGTTCGTCGAGGGCGATGCTCAGCACTGGTGGCATCCGCCGTCGGGCCGTGGCGTGCGTACGCGGATCTCCGACGATCGGGTCTGGCTGCCGTACGCCGTCGATCGCTACCTTGCGGTCACCGGCGACGACGCCGTCCTCGACGAGATGGTTCCCTTCCTCGAGGGCCCTGCGCTGCGACCGGATCAGGTCGACAACTACTTCCAACCGGACCGGTCGCCGGAGACGGCATCGCTGTTCGAGCATTGCGCCGCCGCGCTCGACATCAGCCTGAAGGTCGGTGCTCATGGATTGCCGCTGATCGGGTCGGGCGACTGGAACGACGGCATGGACCGTGTCGGTCGCGACGGTCGCGGCGAAAGCGTGTGGCTCGGCTGGTTCCTGCACATCGCCCTCTCCGCATTCGTTCCGATCGCGGAAGCGCGTGGCGATGATGTTCGCGCCAAAACGTGGCGCACACATATGGACGCGCTCGCCGGCGCGCTCGAACGCCACGGCTGGGATGGTGACTGGTATCGGCGCGCCTTCTTCGACGACGGCACGCCACTCGGATCGGCGATGAACGCCGAATGCCGTATCGACTCGATCGCCCAGTCATGGGCCGTGTTGTCGGGCGCAGGAGAACCGGCCCATGCAGCGCGGGCGATGGCCGCGGTGGACGAGTTCCTCGTCAGGCTCGGCGATGGTCTGGTGCTGTTGTTCACCCCGCCGTTCGACCACTCCGACGTCGACCCCGGCTATGTCAAGGGTTACCTGCCCGGCATTCGCGAGAACGGCGGCCAGTACACCCACGGCGCCATCTGGTCCGTACTCGCGTTCGCGGCGCTGGGCGACGGCGACAAGGCCGGCGAGCTGTTCTCCGTGCTGAACCCGATCAACCACGCCAGCACGCGTGCGGGCGTGCACCGCTACAAGGTCGAGCCCTACGTGATGGCGGCCGACGTGTACGCCGAACCACCGCACCTGGGACGCGGCGGGTGGACCTGGTACACCGGCTCGGCCGGATGGATGTACCAGGCCGGTGTCGAGTGGATACTCGGGTTCCGCCTTCGTGGAACGACACTGTTGCTCGACCCGTGCATCCCTCGTGCCTGGCCGGGGTTCGAGATCGACTTCCGGTATCACAGCGCGAAGTACGAGATCGTCGTGGAGAACCCGCAAGGCGTCAGTCGCGGCGTGGCCTCTGCCGAGCTCGACGGTCAGATGTTGACCGGCGACGGCGCCTCGATCCCTCTCGTCGACGACGGCGTCACCCACAAGGTCCGCTTCGTCCTCGGCTAGAGCGACATGGGGAGGCGCACGCGGGCAGTAGTCGCGCCGGGCTCTGATTCGAACGTGATCTCGCCGCGGTGACGGTCGACGACGATGCGTCGGGAGATGTCGAGGCCGAGACCGGTTCCCTTGCCGACATCTTTGGTGGTGAAGAACGGTTCGAACGCGCGCTCCTGCACAGTGCTGTCCATACCGTGTCCGGTGTCTGCGAAATCGATCACGAGGTGATCACCGTCGAGTCGAGTCGTGATGCCAAGCGTGCCTTTGCCTTCCATCGCGTCGATCGCGTTGTCGATGAGGTTCGTCCACACTTGGTTCAGTTCGGCCGGATACACCTCAATTCGCGGGATGTCCGAACCGAAGTCGCGTTGTACATCGATGCCGTCGAGCTTCGGCGACATCATCACCAGCGTGCTCTCGATCCCTTCGTGGATGTCGCAGTCCTGTAGCGAAGCACGGTCCATCTGCGAATACGACTTCGCGGCTGCGACGAGGTTCGAGATGCGGGTCGTCGTGTCGGTCAGCTCCGACAACAGCGCGCCAGCGGCAAGAGTGCTCGCGACCCATCGCAGCGCGGGTTCCAGCGCCGCGGACCCGACCGTCGACTCCACCCGATCGAGCCACTCCGCGTCGGCGGACGCCGATGCGAGCTGTGCGGCCAACTCCCACCCGCGCTCCACACTGTGTCGTTGCAGCCATTCCGCAAGAGCGTCCTCACGATCCATGGCGGCGACGGAATCGTGGTCCGGTGCAGGCCGCTCGGTGAGCTCACGGCGCAACTCGTCGAGGGCGATGAATTGCCCGGCGGCGATCGTCTTCTTGGCCAAGTCGGTCAGCGACGACAGCATCGTGTCGCCGGTCGCGCGCAGCGCCACGACCGCGCGCAACGAGGCCGCCGCAGGGTTGTTGATCTCGTGCGCCAATCCGGCGGCCATCGTGCCGAGGGCGATCAGCGATTCACGCTGCCGGGCGGTGGCCTCGATGGTGCGCACCGTCTGGTAGAGGCCGACGATCATGTGCTTGCCGAATGGAAACCACTTGTCGACCAGTCGTGCGAGGTCGGCGGACGGCAGCAGGAAGAAGCGGACCCGATCGACCGACCGCCCTGTTGCGCGGTAGCCGGCACTGCCCGACGCATCGCTCCACGCCCGCAGCCCGCCCGCCCACTGCCCAGGCGTCGTCATGGTGGCCAGCAAGACAGTGTCGTTGCCGCTCTGGCGCGTCAGCTGAACAGTTCCCTCCAGCAGGATCCACAGGTAGTCGGCAGGTGCTCCTTCGTGGAACAGTTCCGTGTCGGGCTCGAACGTGGCCTCCTCGCCGGCGGCGACCATCTCGGCCAACTGCTCGTCGCTGAGGCCGCCGGTCAGGAACGTTGTTCGTAGGTCGTCGATGACCATCACCCGGTCTCCAGATAGAGGTGGACGAGGCTGACGGCGCTCGATCCTTCGCCGACGGCCGATGCCACACGTTTCATCGATGCCAGCCGAACGTCGCCTGCGGCGAACACGCCGGGTCGGCTGCTCTCCAACAGCAGCGGCGGGCGCCGCAGCGGCCAGCACGGCCCATCACCGGTGAGCGCGGCGACGTCGGGCCCGGTGAGGATGAAACCTTTGCTGTCGCGTGCGATCTCGTCGCCCAGCCAGTCGGTGCGGGGGAACGCGCCGATGAAGGCGTACAACCAGTTGGTCTCGACCGTCTCCTCGACACCGGTAGTTCGTTCGACCAGCGTCAGCCATTCGAGGTGGTCTGTCCCGCCGCCCGAGACGATCTCTGTGTTCAACCGCACGTCGATGTTGTCGGCCGCGTTGATGCGTTCGACGAGGTAGCGCGACATCGCCTTCTCCAACGAGTCGCCGCGGACCAACATCACCACTCGCTTGGCGTACTTCGCCAGGTTGAGCGCGGCCTGGCCTGCCGAGTTGGCCGCGCCAACTATGTAGACGTCGTCGCCGCCAGTGTGTGGCGCGTCGCTGGCCGAGGCACCGTAGAAGACCCCTCGGCCGGTGAGTTCGGCGAGGCCGGTGGCCTCGAGCAGCCGATACGAAACGCCGGTGGTGACCAGCACGGCGCGCGCCTCGACCGAGGTGCCGTCGTCGAAGCACACCGCATGGATCTGACCGCGCTGCTCGAGGCCGACAACCGTGCGGGCGAGGACCATCTCGGCTCCGAGCCGGCGTGCTTGGGTCACGGCGAGGTGCGACAGATCGGCGCCGCTCACCCCGTTGGGGAACCCGAGGTAGTTCTCGATGCGGGCGCTCTGCGCTGCCTGGCCACCGGGTGCCTCGCGTTCGATGATCGCCGTGCTCAGCCCCTCCGACGCGCCGTAGACCGCGGCCGCGAGCCCTGATGGACCGGCGCCGATCACGACCAGGTCGTACAGGGTCGATTCGGTCGTCGTGTGCAACCCGAGTGCGTCGGCGATCTCACGCAGCCCGGCGCCGCGCAGGACCGTGTCGTCCTCCAGGAGAACCAACGGGAGTTGCAGTTGGTCTCCACCGAACAGCGCGAACAGGCGTTGAGCTTCGGGATCACGGTCGAGTTCTAACCACAAGTACGGGACGTGGTTACGGGCGAGGAACATCCTCGTTTCGTGGCTGCGCTCCGACCACTTGGTGCCGACGATTCGAATGCCATCGAACCGGTCGTGGCTTTCCTCCCAGCCTTCGAGCAGATCGTCGATTGCGGGGTACAGAAGTTCCTCGGGTGGTGCCCACGGCTTCATCAAGTAGTGGTCGAGAGCGACCTCGTTGATCGCCGTGATCGCCACGTCGATGTCGGCGTACGCGGTCAGCAGCACGAGCTTTGCGGTTGGCGCCACCTCCTTCGAAAGCTGCAGCAACTCGATGCCCGTCATCTCCGGCATCCGATGGTCAGACACGATGAGGGCAACCGGTTGGTCACGGCTGGCCAACTCATGCAACGCCTCCAGCGCGGCCTTTCCCGAGGTCGAGCGGACGACCCGGTATCGCTCGCCATAGCGGGATCGAAGGTCGCGGGTGATGGCCTGCGATACCGCGGGGTCGTCGTCGACGGTGAGGATGACTGCTGCGGCCAATGGCACCCTTCGGTTCGTGACAAACCTCCGACGGAGGTCGTGCAGGAATCGTAGTTGTCTACTGCCAGGTGGTGCTGAAGCGTGCTCGGGCGTGGATCAACTCGACTGTCTCGGCATCGGTCGTCTCCGGGAGAGACTTCAGCCATACCAGCAAACGGCGTCGAGTTGTGATGTACACATCGTTCGGCATCTGTTTCACGGTGAGCCCGTCGAGATCCACGAACACGATGGCCGCCCGGACGGGCACCGGATGCCCGCACGCGGCGGACAGCAAGCGCGACGAATGTCGCGCCTCGCTGCGGGCGCTGCGCAGGTAATCGGTGGGCTGCCGGTTCACCGTTATCCGCCACTCGCCAACCCATGCCCTCCCTTTCGGGTGCCGCTTGGTGTTGAGGGTGATGACACCGGCGGGACCGATCAACACATGGTCGATGTCGCTGCCGCGACCGTTGACCTCGACGTCGTGCAGCACATGCCACTCCGGACCGAGCCACGACAGCTCGCGGTCAACTTTCTCTGCACCCTTCGCGCAGACTCTCCACGTTCGCTCTTCGGTGTCGATGCCCAACACACGTGCCGCAAGGTTCCGCAGGGGTGCTTCGCGGTTGACCTCGTCTCGCTTCGCGCCAGCGACCCCACCCGGGCAGTTGAGCGCGAAGTCTCTCGGCGGTTCCTTGTGCTTCACAGCCGCCATGGGTGGCGCAGCGAGAGTGACCGGTGCGGCGTAGCTCGACCAGATGTCGGCATCGTCGGGAGTCTCGACGAGATACAAGTGGCTGCCCTGTAGTGCCCACCCCGTTTCGGAAAGTTCCGACATGCTCAGTCATCGGCAGCCAAGGGTGCGATCCTGACCGAACTCTCAGAGATTTTCTGGCACGGTCAACGACCCATGCGTGCTCCGAGCTCGGCACGCGAGGTAATCCCCAGCTTGCGGTACACGCGGGCAAGGTTGGCTTCCACCGTCTTCGGGCTCAGGAACGATCGCTCGGCGACCTGTCGATTGGTCAAACCGGTGGCGGCGAGCTCGGCGATCTTGCGCTCCGTGGCCGTCAGGGCGGTCGCACTCCGTGCGGGCGTTCCGACCCGCTGCAGTTCGCGTTCGCACCGTTGCGACCAACCTTGCGCCCCCATTGCTGCGAAACCCTCTGCCGCCTCGGTGAGCGCGCTCCGTGATGCAGCCTTCTGCCTTGCTCGACGATGGATCACCCCAGCCGCCAGTTGCGAGCGGTTTCGCTCGAAGGGCACCGGACATTCGACATCCAACTCGAGGGCCCTGTGCACGTGCGCGAGCGCGAGTGCGCTGTCGCCGGCCGAGGCGACCAGCAATGCACGGCAACGCGCGGCGATCGCCGAGGCCGATACTCGGCCGGCCTGTGCCGACCTTCGTTCCAGCTCCCCGGTTCGCGCAGTCGCTTCGGCGATCTCGCCGCACGCCACCAGCGCTTCGATGTGGTCGCCGAAGAACCGGCTGACCCCGGGATCGATCACACCCAACTCGTCGATGAGCTGCGACCACCGATCGAGCCATGCCCGCGCCCCTGTGGTGTCGTCGCGGCTGAGCGCGATGAAGCCGAGTGCCGAGGTGGCCGACATCTCCAGCCAGTGATCGTCCTGCTGGCGCGCCCATCCCAGGATCTCGTCGGCAGCGGCTTCGGCCGTGGACAGTCGGCCGAGGTGGGCATCGACCAGGGACGCGTTGTACAGCGCCTGCATGCGCTGAGTCTCCTGCCCGGTGCGCTCGGCAAGACCGAGGTGGTCGGCCGCTGCCGCGGCAGCATCGTGCAGGCGACCGAGGCGCAAGAGGATGCCCGGAACGTGCCCAGCGACATACGGGATGACTCCCTCGTTGCCCTCGTCCTCGGCTCGGGCACGCAACTCGTCCAACCCGGCCAACGCATCGTGCGGATGATCGGCCCACTTCAACAGCACCGGGCGGACCGCCGCGACCTGATCGCTGCTCAGCCAGGTGCGGCCCGTGCGTTCGAGGGCCAGAGCGTGATCCAGACCGACGCGATCGAGCCCTTCGCCCATGTGGAAGCGGGCCGAGACGTCCTCGCATTCCGCCCAAGCCAGCAGCTGCGGATCGTCGATTGCGGCGGCATCGAGAACGCGCCGGGCCTCTGCCGTGAAGCGGGCGCTGTCGTGACCGTCCGTCGAGATCACGGCGAGCGACAGCAAGCATCGGGCTTCGAGCGCTGCATCGCCGCGTGCGTCGGCCAATGCAGCTGTGGCGTGGTCGATGGCGCTCTGCAACGTCGAGGTCTGGTAGGCCACCTCAGTGAGGATCAGACCCACACGGGCCCGCAGCGGACCCCGCGGACATGACCCTTCTTCGAGGACGGCACGTGCTTCGAGCGACGAGCCGGCCGAATGCAACAACTCGGCCAGTCGGATACGACGCGTCCACGCACTCTCGCTGTCGTGATCCACGGTCCGATCAAGTGCCAACCGCGCCAACTCGGCAGCGGCGATCGACGAGCCGCGTGCCGAGGCAACAGAGGTTGCCTCATCGAGCGCGGCCGCGGTGGCCTCATCGCGATCGGGATTGGCCAGGGCGCGGTGTCGGGCATGTGCTTCGGGGTCGTCGGCCACCGACGCCAACCGCGCATGCATTTCGCGATGCTGCTGATCCGATGCCATGTGCAACACAGCTGCTGCCAGAAGTGGGTGGGTGAACACGATGCGCCCGTCGACGACATTCACCAGCCCGTTCGACTCGGCCTCAACAAGCGCCTCGGCCAGACCCAACGCGTCGAACGTCGGCACCGTGGCCCGTGGCGCCGAGGCGGCAGCCAGCAACGCCTGCCGAGCCGGCTCGGTCAGCTCGCTCAACCGCTCGGCGTTCAGTCCGTGAACCAGATCGGTCATCCGCAGACCGCCGGGAAGCACGTCGCCGCGGCCGACGGCCCGCGACAAAGCCAGCGCGGCAAATGGGTTTCCGCCCGACGTCTCAACGACGCGAACAAGCGCCGGTCGCGGCAGCGTGATGCCGAGCTGATCGCGAACGACATGGAAGAGCACCGCCGCCCCGAGCCCGCCGAGGGTCAGCGTTTCATGCCACAGCGGCGACTGCACCGCCTCGACGAGGTCGTGCGCCGACTCGCCGGTGCGCTCGCACGTCACGATGCCGATGGCTGCAGTTGTCAGCCGCCGCGCCGCGAACGTCAACACGTCGGCACTCGACCGATCGAGCCACTGGAGATCATCGACCGCCAGGATCACGGCACCGGACTCGGCGAGGTGGGCGAGCAAGGTCGCCAGACCCGTGCCCACGGCACGTTCATCGAGCGGCACCTCGGATGGTGCCGTTCGCAACGTCGCCACCTCCAGCGAGTGCCTTTGAGGCGCCGGCAGTGCGTCGAACGCCGATTCGGGGAGGTTGCGAAGCATGTCGGTCAGCCCGACGTAGCTCATCGCCGACTCGGCCTGGGTCGGGCTGCACTCGAGCACCATCGAGCCGCCGAGGCGGGCGAGATCGACGGTGTAACGGAACAACGTCGTCTTGCCGATCCCCGCTTCGCCGTTGATGCGCAGGACGGCGGGACCAGATGCGGATGCGGCCACGAAGATCGCCGCCACGTCGCGTTCGCGGTCGCGACCGATCAAGCCGTCAGGACGCAACACAGGGTCACCCTAATGGCGTGAGAAACTGCAAAATCGAGGGAATCGCCCGATTCCAACACGCGGAGATCGTTCTACCTTCGACTCATGCGTCCAATCCCGAAATTCGTTGCCCTTGCCTACTCGTCCGCACTGCTGATCGGTGTCACCACCGGATGCGGTGGCAGCGATGCCAAGTCATCGGCGAACACGAACGTGCCATCATCCGCGACCGCAATCACAGCGGCGATTGCGACCTCAAGCGTCGCGACGGGCTCTGCCGGCACGGTGCCAACCACCGATGCCGCCGTGACGACCTCCGCCGGCGCGCCTGTCGCTGCTCCGACTGCCGACCCGTGTGATCTGCTGACCGCTGCAGTCGCCACCCAGGCGCTTGGTGTGCCGGTCGGCGAGAAGATCACCCAACCTGGCGAAGGCAACACGACGTGTGCGTATCGCCCGGCTGATCCCGGCGCACAGGGCATCGTCACGTTGACGCTGTACGGAGTCATCGGATCGGAAGCGGTGCTCGACACAGCGGCGTTGCAGTTCCCAGACGCCGAGCCAGTCGACGGGGTGGGCGACTCGGCCCGCGTCAGCGTGCAGGGTCAAGCGATCGGCGTGCTGAACGGTCAGACCGTCTTCGCGCTCGGACTGTTCCTCCAGAACCCGGACGGATCGTTGCTGCCGGTCAGCAAGGACCAGTTGATCGCCGCGGCACGCGCCGTGCTCGCCGGGCAGTGAGCACCGTGCAACTCATGGTCGAGCGGCTGTGGCCGGGTGCCACGCAGGAAACGGTCCGCGATGTCGTCGGTCAACTGCAGACGAGTTGCCGACAGCTGGCGGCCGACGGCATCCCCGTCCGCTACCTCGGCGCCACCTACATACCGGCCGACGAATCGTTGTCCTGCCGGTTCGACGGAACGGCGCAGGCGGTACGCGCTGCCCATGAACTTGCCGGCGTTCCCTTCGACAGGTTGCTCGTCATCCACGAGATGAGCGCCGATCACGACATCCCCCCAACACTGGAGCAACAGCCATGAACCCGAAACGAACCGCATTACTCGCCGCCGCGGCGCTGACCGTGCTCGGCGCCTGCGGCAGCGACAAGAGCGCCGCACCCGGTACGGCGTCGGGCGCAACTGCTGTGGCTACCGCAACACCTACGGCCAACGCCGGTGGGCTCGGCGGGACGGCGGTGCAGCTCGGGGGAGACCCATGCGCGTTGCTGACGATCCCGGAGATGGAGGCTGCGCTCGGCAACGGAGTCGAGCAGGGTGGCTTCGGCGACGATCTGCCCGGCCGGTGCACCTACTCGAAGGGCGGCGACGTCGGAGCTGGCGTCGTCTTGATCACCCTGCAGGATCCGTTGGAATGCAACGCCGTGTTGAAGGCCTTGGCCTCCGATTCGCTCGGAGGCACCAACGCCGTGCGAGTCGACGTCGGCGATGGCGGTCTCTACCTCACGGGCGGTCAGGTGGTCTTCACGATTCACGGCGGTTGCGTGGCGGTGGGCGGCTCGAAGGGAGGCGTGAACGTCGGCAAGGAAATGCTGGTCACGTGGGCTTCCGCGATCGCTGGACGTGTGGCCTGACATGGAGCGAACCGCTCGCCCGATGGGCCCGCGAATGGTGGGCGGGCTCCTCGTGCTCACCTTGATCGCAACCGCGTGCGGCGCGACGAAGTCCGCGGACCGCGTCGCTCCAGCGACCGTGCCTGCAATCGGCGTCACGGCACCCGAGTCATCGATGCCGCAGACATTGTCCTCCACGCCGCTGCTCACCGGCGAGGCGTGACGATCGTCGACGCGCCTGCACCCACCTCGTCCGCGCTCGGGCCCACCTTGACCCGAGCCCAGGTCGAGTTCATGGACGCCGAGGCGACCGGACACGGCGGGCTTCGCGGCGACGTGCTCGATGCCGCGGGTGGCGGTGCACCGTCAGGCATACCGATGTCGGCGGTGTTGGCAGGGTACGTGCGCGGAGTGCAGACTCCAGCGGCCGAATACGCCCGATCCCTGATGGCCGGACAGGACCTGACCCATCCCGACGGGGCTGTGTTCCCGACCGTTGTGCTCGAGCTCTTCGCCGCCGATGCAGCGAAGGCGTTCACCACCGACGCGGCGCCTGTCAGCGGTCTGAGGAGCTCGCTCAGCACGTCAGCGTTCGCACCCAGTCGTCTCGCACGCGGTGGTGGCATTTGCAGTGACGTGACCAAATCGATCTTCGATGCGGTCGACAAGCTCTTCGCCAAGATCCACATCCCGCCCGGCAAGGTCGGCGACACTGGCTCCAGCTTCCTGAACGGTGTGCTGCAGGGTCTCACCGACGTGGTCGTCGGCGGGCTCAACTTCGTCATCGATGCGGCCAGGACGCTGATAGTCAACGGCATCAAGTATCTGCTCGACCAAGTGCTCAGCGTCGTCGCCGAGGTCGCCGCTGCCGCAGCGTTGATCGCCAACTTCGTGTCGGCTGTGCGGCCGTGGAGGCTCGATCTCACCCCCGAGGCCAGGACCACGAGCAAGGGCATCGACCCGGACAAGGTGTACGACAGCGTGACCGCGAAGGCAATCCTGATCGGGCCCACCGACGACTGGCCGGATTGGTTCGTCGACTGTGCGAAGACAGCGGGCGTGGCCGTGCCATCGTTGCTGCCGGTCGATGCCGGCGTCGTCTGGAAGGTATCGGTGCTGTCTGCTGATCTGATGACGGAGAGCGACGACGTGGTCCCGAAGGAGATCAAGCTGCACAAGGATGCATCGGGCGGCGTGGTCGCCAGGCTCGGGCTCGTTGCGGGGATGGAGAGCGCAGCGCAAGCAAAGACCGGTCAGCCACAGGTAGGCACCGTGACGGTGTCCGCCACGGCCCGGCGTGATCAGATCTCCGATCTGCGCAAGACGCTCGTCGATGCCGTCAACGACCTCGCCGGTCGCGTCCTGGTGCTCGTGCCGGCGATCATTCGCAACTACCTGCTGAAGCTGGTTGCCGAAGCCGCCGACAGCAGCAGCGACCAGCTCGCCTCGTTGCTCGACACGTCAGCGGAGGCGACGATCACGGTCTCATACCACGGACCACCCGAGCCGCTGACCACTGCTCCGCTGTCGACCGGAGCAAAGAGCTCCAGTGACTACTGTGCCCTCTTCATCGACTTCTCGAATTGGTCACTGGCCAACCTGAACAGTGTGATGGCCGAGGCCTCTGAGCCGACCTTCGCAGTTCGCGATGCGTTCTTCACCGAGTACTTGGACAGGATGGCGGCCATGCAGAAGGTCGAACCTACCGAGCTCCACGACGCGCTGGCTACGTTCGCCACCTACGCACGGCTCTATCTGGCACACGACCTCAGCAACGTCGCCGCCCACGCCAAAGAGATGACACCCGCGGGTGCATTGATCAACGGCTACGGCAAGACGGTGTGCGGCTACGACCCCCAAGTCACGACCGGCGGCTGACCGCGGTGTAGAACAGCAACATGCAGCACACATCGACTGTCGAGGCGCCGCCGGCTCAGTCGGCGCGCAAGATCCCGATCGTTCCGTTAACCGGTCTTCCCGTGGTTGCGGTGTTGATCGGCTTCGTGATCTACGCCATCGCTTCCAACAAGTTCTGGCCGCTGATGTTCTGCCACGTGGCCGGGGGCGCGTTGTGGACGAGCATCGATCTGTTCGTCGGTCTGGCGATCGGTCCGATCATCGGCGGCATGTCGCCAGCCGCACGTGCGGAGTTCTCTGCCAAGTTCATGCCGAAGATGGTGATCATCATGCCGACGGTGGTGACGATGACGCTCGCCACGGGCTTGCAGATCGCATTGCGTCTCGGCACGCTCACCCTCAACAGCGATGCGCGCGACTGGCTGGTCGCTTCGATGATCGTCGTCGGAGTGATGGCTGTTGTCGCGCTCGGGGTGCTGGAGCCGGCCAACATCACGGTGCTGTGGGAGATGAACAAACCGAACCCCAATCCCGAGATCATCGGGCGGATGATGAAGCGCTTTGTCTACACAGCCGGGATCACCGGCATCATGCAGATCGCCACACTGGTGATCATGACTCGGGTGGCAACGCTGTGAGCGCCGAGCAGAGGTTCCCGAAGGCTGTCGAGATCGTCACCGTGTCCCTTGCCGCCGTCGTCGTCGGCGGAGTGTGGTTGGGCTCGCATGCGCCACGTCGGCCGCCGCTGGCATTGCCGACCGTGTTGCTGGTTGTCGCCGCAGCGTTGTTGATTGCCGGCGGCGTGATGATCACGAGGGTCGCAGGTTTTGCGTGGGACACGTTCGTTCGCGTGGGCCGCTGGGCTCTGCTGGCCTACATCGTCGCCGCCGGGATGATCGAGTTCGCCTTCGTGCGCAACCACACGCGCGGCGCGCCCTTGGCGGTCGTGACCGGCATGTTGGTGGTGTTCGCGCTCGACGTGCCGTTCCTCATCGCTACCACGGTTGCCCGATACGAAGACTGAGACCACTCGAGCGCGGATGGCTGAACGTTTCGACGCCGCGTACTACCGACGTTTCTACGGGCGCCGGCCCGTGCACGACGGCCGGCAGATCGCCCATCTCGGAGAAGGCGTGGTCGCTTTCGCGGCGTGGTGGCGCATCCCGATCCGATCGGTTCTCGACGTCGGCGCAGGCAAGGGGTATTGGCGGAATTGGCTAGAGGAAGCCCATCCGAAAGTGAAGTATCACGGTATCGACGCAAGCGAATACGCCTGTAAGCGATACGGACACGAGCGCGCCCACGTCGCCGAGTGGCAGCCACCTCGGCAGTACGACCTGGTCGTGTGCCAGAGCGTGCTCCAGTACGTCGACGACACCGATGCAGCAAAGACCATCGGCATGCTGGCAGTCGCGTGTCGGGGTTTGTTGCTGTTCGACGCGCCGACGGTCTCCGATCGCGACACCGTGATCGACCAGTCCAGGACCGATCTCGACGTGCACTGGCGGACCGGCGAGTGGTATCGCAAGCGATTGGCGAACGGCTTCACCGAGATCGGGGGAGGAATGTGGCTGTCGCGAAATTGCGGAGCCGTGTTCTACGAGCTGGAACGGCCTCGCTGACTGTCCCTTAGGCTCGCCCGCGTGGCAGACGCGATCATCCGGGCCGAAGGCCTGACCTATTTTCGGGGCGCGGTGAGCGCGGTGAGGAAAACGACGCGGGGTCGGAAGGGTTCCATGGTGCTTTCGATCGCATGTACCGCCGCGGTACGGACAGCGGAGCGTTCGTCGAGGCTGAACTCGGCGAGCCATTCGGCGAAGTGTGCTTGGCCGAAGCGGTAGTCGACCAATGCTCGGGGTTCCGTGATGCCCACGTCGGCGGGTTCTTCGTCGACCTTGATGTTGATAAGGGCCGCCGCAGCGGCCGCGGCGCTCATGGAACTGGACGTGCCGAGTAGCGTTGTCGCTGTCGCCTTGAGCTCCGCGTACCACGTGGGCGGTACCCATCCATGGGTTCGAGCTATCTCGTCGACGGTGTCGCGGTTTTCGCTGTGCGAACTGTTCGCGTAGACGGTGGCGAGCACCGCGCCGCCGGGCCGTGTTACGCGTGCGAGTTCCGCCAACCCGCCTACGGGGTCGATGAGGTGATTGAGCACAAACGATGCCACCACAACCTCGAAGACTGCACCGGGAAACGGTAGGCGCATCACGTCGGCGACGACTGCGGGCGGACGGGCGGCGCGGTTCCAGGCAAGCATGTCGTGCGACAGGTCCGCTGCTATCACCGTCGCCGTGCCAGCGGCGCGTAGCGGTGCTTCGCATACGCCAGTGCCTGCACCCACGTCGAGCACCCGGGCGCCCGTCAACGGAATTGGCGTGCGTGCGATGAGCAGAGCCGCGATCGGCGCGTACGTGAGCGTCGCGCCCTGCGCCCAGCCCATGGCCGCACCGCGGTAGTGGTCCTGGTTCACACGCGTAATCGCGGGTACGCCTCGGCGACGTGACGGGCGCCGCGGGCGGCGTGTTCCTCCCACCAGTGCAGTTCGTCGTCGGCGCCCATCGCCTTTTCCCACCCGAAACACGTGGTGATGCCAAGCAAGCACAGGTCAAGTTGCACGTCAAACCATCCAGACGTCGAGACGCCCCGCCGTTCGAGTGCCCCACGTAGCGCCTCGATCGTGGCTTCCTTCGCGTTCGGCAAACGCGCACAGTTCAACGCGAGATACCAGGCGAGATCCCAGCAGACCGGCCCCGCTCCCGGATACGCCCAATCGAGCAGGATCGTGCGGCCATCCCGATGACGACCGAGGTTGCCCATCTTCCAGTCGCCCTGCAAGAACGTCGCGGGTGTGGAACGCATCGCCTCCGCTAGCGCGGCGGGCGCGGCGTGGATCGCACTCACCAGCTCCCACAGCCCAGGCGCTCGCTCGCCGAGCCGCGGCCATCCCTGCATCGCGACCCGTACCGGCAACGGCGGGTCAGCGACAGCGGCCTCGGCCGCGATGTTGTCTAGCGCGAAGAACCGCAGCCGCTCTTCGAGCGTCGTGAGCCCAATGCCGTCGGACCAACCCCAATAGCGGGCCGAGAGCGCGGCCAAACCATCGACAAGACCAAGATGGTCTTCGAGCGAGATCGTCGCGTCGCCCTCCGCGAACAGCTGACCTTCGACGTCGCGCATCAAGATCGTGAGCAGCGCGTCTTCACCCTCGCCGTCAGCCGCCATCCCGACCACGGTGTGGTCGATCTCCGGCGGCACATCGCGCATGATCCCGGCACGCCAGATCTTCAACGTTCGCAAATCACGATCGCCCGTAATCCGCATGATCCAGTCAGTGCGGTAACCGAGCGTCTTCGCGAAATATCGCTCACCGTCAATCGTCACCCGCTCGAACACCGACCCCGAACGGGCGTCGCCGGGATCGACCACCACCCGCGACTGCACCCCAGCGAGCAACTCAGAACGTGACCGAGCGATCCACACATCCCTCGAAGCCACTACCACCTCCAACCCCACCAATCGCGTTCGAAGCTCGCGAACGTACCCCCCGGGTAAGCGCAACGCGTGATGCAGCACCGAAACCGTAACGCTTCTTCACGTCCCAGAAGCGACGCTAGGCCACGCTAGGGCCCTTTGGCGGGTTGGCCGCGGGGTTGGGTGGTGTGGGTGGTGCCGTTGGGTTGTGTGATTTCGAGGTCGCCGCCGGGGAGGAGTTTGAGGTTCAGGTTGTGGCGGTGGTGGTGGTGGCGGTTGCACAACAGGACGAGGTTGTCGTATTCGGTGGGGCCGAGGCGCCGCCAGTGGTGGATGTGGTGGGCGTCGCACCAGGCGATGGGGCGGTCGCA
>JANMRB010000050.1:0-8683 GCA_031370825.1 Ilumatobacteraceae bacterium | reverse complement strand
GGTGTCGCCGGGGGCCAGTCAGGACTTCACCAATCCCTTCTCGTCGACGTTCGCAGTGACCGACATGGTCTTGCAGAACCCGAATGGAGACACCGGCTTCGTCCAGATCAAACGCGACGGCAACGTCATCATGCAGTCGGCGCTCGAGAACTTCCGTGATCTCGACTTGCACTTCGTGGCGCCGTACATGTTCAATCCCGGCTCGAATCTCGTCATGACCATCGCCTGCACAACACCCGGACCCACGCTGCCAGGCTGCGCCGTCTCAGGTTCGTTTGGCGGCTTCCAGAAGTGAGCTACGGCCCGTCTCGGGGGCGTACGGGACGGTGTGTACTTGCAGGCCTCCTGATCGTCGCAGCCTTGGGCTGGGTGGGCGAGGGCACGTCGATTGCAGCGGCGCCCGCTGAGCTGATCTCGGTCGTGGCGGGCGGCCCGACGAATGATTTCGCCCCGTCCGTGTCGGGCGATGGCAACATCGTGCTGTTCGACAGTCAGGACTTCAGTGGAGCGGTCCCCGAGACCCTCTACGTGCGAAATCGCGCCGCGCATACGACGACCCCCGTTCCTCAACCCGTTGTATCCGGAATATGGGGGCACATGGCGGGTGGCAAGGTGAGCAGGGACGGTTGCCACGTCGCGTTCTGGGGCCTGTGGACCAATGGTTCATTCGGTCAGTGGGACATCTATTCGTGGAACCGGTGTGTACCCAACAGCCTGCCGGTCACGGTTGCCTCGAATGTTGTTCTCTTTCCCAACACTTTTGAGGGAACCTTGGCCGTGTCGGCGGATGGACGGTACATCGCCTACTCATCGCTATCGACGTTCACGACGGGGGAGCCCCACATCGCCAGGATCGACACCAGCACCCTGACCGAGAGCGTGCTGACAGTGGTCTTCGACAGAACCGAGTCCATCGACATCTCCGACAATGGCAGTTTCATCACTGTCGCGGGCCGATCTCCCACCGATTTCTTCACTGAATTCGTGCTCGGATGGTCGGCGCCGTGCACCGCTACCTGCACGACCGAGATTGTTTCCGTGAACAACGCTGGCCAGCCGGTCTCGGGGTTCAGCACCGAGGCCTCCGTGTCGGCAGATGGTCGCTACGTCGCGTTCACGTCGAACGCGACGGAGTTGGGGCTCCCTGCCGGGACCCAACCGCAGATGTTCGTGCGTGACCGTGTCGCAAAGGTGACGCGGCTCGTCACCGACACCCCCGGCCAGCCCATGCCGGCGGGCCTCGGACTCGGCTCGCCCGACATCAGTCCCGACGGTTCCCAGATTGCACTCTCGGAGCAGGATCAGTTCGAGAACTCGCAAGTGTGGGTGGCGCGTTCGACTTCGGGCTTCTTCGACACGTCGGTCTTCGATCTCGTCTCGTTCGGGGTATCGGGCGCGCCCGTAACGGGTGGCGCCGGCCAACCCTCGATGTCGTCGACCGGCCGCTTCGTGGCCTTCTCCACTTCGTTTTCAACGTTTTCCAACGCCGAGTTGTCGGGTGGCGCGGTGACCTCTTCGGGCCCCGAGGTGTGGATGCGCGATCGACCGATCGCACTCGACATCACGCCGACGCTCAACTTTGGCAATGTCGATGTGGGCTCGCAATCGCCACCCCAAAACGCGGTCCTCACCAACACCTCCGGTGTCGTGATCAACCTCAGTGTCATCACACCACCGGGCGCTCCGTTCGTGATAACCGCCAACGGGTGCGGGGGACTGCTTCCCGCGGGCGCTTCATGCACGGTGACCGTGGTGTTCAAGCCAACCGTCATAGGCGGCGCTTCATCGTCGATCACGGTCTCGGGGGACGGACTCTCGGTTTCGGTGTCGCTGGTGGGCAACGGGCGAGCGCTGCCCACCGCGGGCTCGCTGACGATCGCACCGACGGCCGCGAACTTCGGTACCGCCCCAGTCGGCACATCTCTGCCCGCGCAAAGCTTCACTGTGTCGAATCCCGGACAAACCGCGGTGACGTTCTCCGGGGTCAGCCTCAATGGCGGCGGCGCAGACCAGTTCTCGATTGCTTCCAACACGTGCACGGGCTCACTCGCACCCGGGGCGTCTTGCACGATCTCGGTCGCCGCAACCGTCACCCGTGAAGGTTCGACGGCCGCCACGTTGGCGATTCTCGGAACCGGCGGCCAATCGGCGCAAGCAGCGCTTCGAGTCATCGGCACGAACGTGGCAGTGGTGGTGGTGGTGTTCACCCCGACGTTGAAGATGAACCCTGGTGTGGTCAGTGCCGGCGAAGTGACCGCGGCGATCGGCTCAGGTTTCCCGCCGAACATCGACCTGCAGTTGGCGTTCGAGGGTGAGGTCCCGTTCACGACGGTCCACTCCGATGACGCAGGCGCGTTCCGTTACAACTTCTTGGTGCTGCGCAACGGGATACGCATTGGCGGTCGCCAGATCCTCGCCCTCGATCAACCACAGTTCAGCGGCGTGCGCGCGCCGTTGCTCATCGACCTTGCCACCTTCCGCCCGAGCGGATTCAGCAGTCCGGCGTTCACCAGCGGCATCCGTGCGTTGGTCAGCCGCGGCGGCTGACCAAAACTTGACACGGCCGTACGTTGACAAAACAAGTCACACCCTGTTCGCTGTAAACCGTATGGGTGGACTACGGCGTAGCCCCGCAACTTTTCGGCATCCAGCGCGCGCCGGGCGTGCCGGCCGGTGCGCGCTTGCCGTGCTGTTGACGGCGGCGACCGTCGGCTGGATCGGCGAGGGCAACTCCTCGGCAGCAGCGCCCGCCGAACTGATCTCTGTCAATCCGACGGGGGGTGGAGTTCTCGGCACCTCGGACTACTTGCCGTCCGTTTCCGGTGACGGAAACATCGTCGTCTTCACCGCCGTCCCACCGTTCACCACCACTGGGGTCTTTCTCGGCAATTTTCAGGTCGCCGTGCGCGATCGCTCGGCCGGCACGACGACCGTGGTGCCGTCCCCGTTTCAGGTCGATCGTACGACAAGCGGCGTCGTGAGCCGAGACGGCTGCCGTGTCGCGTACTGGGGATACTTCACCGGTTTCTTCTTACCGGCGCAATGGAACATCTATTCGTGGAACAGATGTGCGCCGAGCAGCGCGCCGGTCGTGATCTCTTCGGCCGGCGGCATATACCCGACGTCGACCGATCTGGTCGGTCCTCTGGCGATCTCTGCGGATGGCCGGTATGTGGCCTACAGCGCATCGTCACCTTCATTGGGCTCGCGTGTCGCCAGGATCGATACGAACGCGCCGGTGACTGAAACCCTCCTCCAGGACGGGTTTTTCAACGGCAACTCCATCGACATATCCGATGACGGGGCGTTTCTGGCGATCGGCGGTCAGACCACGATCAACGATCAGACCCGCAATGTTGTTGAAGGCTGGGTGCCGCCCTGCGTTCCCGCTGGATCGTTCTCGTTCACCTGCAACTCCGATCTGATCTCTGCCGGCTCGACTGGTCTGAACACCTCTGAGCTCAACCGCAACCCGTCAGTTTCGGCAGACGGCCGGTACGTGGCGTTTACATCGAACCTCCCTGACTACGTCGGTGCAGCGGCCCTAACGCCGCGGCAGGTGTATGTGCGAGACCGCGTTGCCGGCGTGACGAAGATCGTCAGCAGCACGCCGGGTCAGTTGATGTCGGGTGACCTCGACGACCCTGAGATCAGCCCCGACGGCGCCCAGGTAGTACTGACTCAGGCCGCTGCACCTCCCCCCGGTGCGAAACCCGTCAGCGAGGTGTTCGTCGCGCGTTCGACGTCGGCGTTCTTCGATTCGGCGGTCTTCGATCTCGTTTCGTACGGGGTCGGCGGCGCACCGACGACGACGGATTCCATCATGCCTTCGATGTCGTCGAACGGCCGGTATGTGGCCTTCACTTCGGCGGCCAACAACGAGCTTTCGGGCGTGACAATGCCGGGCGATCTGAACGTGTGGATGCGTCAGCGTCCGATCGCCCTCGACATCACGCCGTCGCTCGACTTCGGCACCGTCGCTCCCGGTAGTCAATCGGCGCCGCAGAACGCGGTTGTCACCAACACCTCGGGCGTGAGCATCAACATCGGTGCCGTCACCCCGCCGGCGGCACCGTTCTCGATAACTGCCAACGGATGCGGGGGAGTGCTGAACCCCGGAGCGTCCTGCACCGTAACAATCGTGTTCAGCCCGACCGTTCCAGGCGGGGCGAGCTCCTCGGCGACTGTCACCGGCGATGGGTTGTCGGTGTCGGTGTCGCTGGTCGGCAACGGACTGGCGCCGCCCGCACCGACGCCGGGCTCGCTGGCGATGGCTCCCGGCGTGGCCAACTATGGGAGCGGCGATGTTGGAACCTCAGTCGCCGCCAAGCAGTTTGTCGTCTCGAACCCGGGCCAGACGCCGGTGCCATTGGCCGGATCGGGGCTCAGTGGAGCCGGCGCCGATCAGTTCGCGATCACTGGCAACACGTGCGGTGCATCCCTCGCCGCCGGCGCGACGTGCGCTATCGACGTCGCGGCCACGATCACTCGCGCGGGAGCGATGTCGGCGACTCTCGGGATCGTGGGCACGGGGGGTCAGACAGCACAGGCCACGCTGCGAATCACGGGCAGGGCTCCGGTTCAAGTGGTCGAGGTGTTCACGCCGACGTTGAAGATGAACCCCGGCGTGGTCAGCCCGAGCGAGGTCACAGCGGCGATCGGGTCCGGGTTTCCCCCGAACATCGACGTGCAACTCGCCTTCGAGGGCGAGGCGCCGTTTGCCACCGTCCACTCCGATGATGCAGGCGCGTTCCGTTACAACTTCTTGGTGCTGCGCAACGGGATACGCATCGGCGGTCGCCAAATCATCGCGGTGGATCAACCACAGTTCACCGGCGTTCGGGCACCGCTGTTGATCGACCTTGCCACGTTCCGGCCGAGCGGGTTCAGCAGTCCGGCTTTCACCAGCGGCGTGCGATCCTTGGTGAGCCGCGGCGGCTGACCAGATCTGCGTTACGGCTCAGCGTTGCAGAAGGTCGTAGCTGAACTCCCAGTCTGCTTCGTATCCGTTCTCCACGGTCTCCAGCGTTGACCAGTAGTCGCCCTTGGCCGGGTCGTACACGTGCACCTGCGAGTTCCCGGCGTCGTCGGTGTAGATGCCCCCGACGACGATGAAGTGGTTGGGAATGCCCACCATCACCGGTCCGCGGCCCAGGATCTGCCACCAGCCGTCGGCGTTGCGACAAGCCTCCGGGAGGATGTTCATCTGCAGTCGCTGCGCCAACGCCTGGCACTCCGGCTCGTCAGCACCATCTGCGCCGAACTCGGAGAACTGCTCCAGGATCTCGGACTCGGTGGTGTTCATCATCATCGCGGCCGAAGCTGCCCAGCACGACATGGGCTGCGACTGAGCGACGTACGTGACAGGGTGATCGAGATCGGCCATGCATGCCCTCCTGAGGTTGGCTGAAGATGACAGTTTCCTCACTGGAGCCGATGATCTGAAGAGGCGCAGGGGCAGTCCAGTGGGACGCTCGGGCAAAAGCGGCGACCCGACAGGACAACGTCTCAAGACCTGGCGACGTAAGACCATCGTACAATTGCCGCTACGACCAGCTGGGCGTAACTTCGGGTCGGGGCTTTATCTACAAGGGGGACAGGGGTATGCGTAGACACTTCATCACCGGTGCAATCGCGGTTTTAACACTCGGCACGATTGCAATTCCGGCATCGGCGCAGGCGGACGGAGGTGGAGGTGGAGGGAACACCCGACGGGTGCGACTCCAGGACAACTGTGATCCGGCCACATTCGATGCGGTCGTTGGGCCGGGGACCTGTATCCCGCATGGCGACGACGACAACGTCACGTTCGGCGAATTCGTGGCCGCGCTGAACCCTGTCACCCACCTCGGGCATGAGGATTGGAACTTCAAGCCCAACAAGCTCGACCTCGATGTTGGTGATTCCATCAGGGCCGTCGTGCGCGGCGGAGAGTTCCACACGTTCACCGAGGTACCCGAGTTCGGGCCGGGATGCGTACAGTTCCTCAACGACGCCCTCGGGCTGACCGGTGCTCCAGCGATCGACTGCGCCAACATCGGTGACACTGGCGTCGTTCCCGGTGGCAATCTGATCGTCAGTGGCCTCGCTGCCGGAACCCATCTCTTCATGTGCGAGATCCATCCCTGGATGCAGACTGTGGTCACGGTCGAAGCAGACGACGACGACTGAATGACTGAGGACCTCCTTGGGCGCGCAACGCGCTCAAGGAGGTCCGGGTGATTTCGTACCGGGACGAGGGAAGCTTGGCTGATGCCGGGCTGGATGCAAGGCCAACAACTTGGTGATGCGCGCCGTGTCGGCGGTGCGCTCTGCATCGAGTCGCTGACAACTCGGGCACCACGCCGACACTCTTCCCCAGGGACTGTCGCGTTCGTCCCAACCGTCGAGCACTGTCGCGCAGAGCGGGCACGGTCGCCCGCGGCGGCCGTAGATCCAGTGGTCCCCGGTGGACAACCGGCGACCCGTCGTATTTTGCGGCCCACGCTCGGCGTTGATGCGGATCAGCGCTGTGCCGGCGCCGACCAGGTCCTTTAGGCCGTCGATCGTGCCGATGCTCTGGTTGGGTGAGACGCCGCCGAGGAATGGAACCTCGATCGCGTAGACGTTGCCGAAGCCGGCAACGTTGCGTTGATCCAGCAGAGCTGTTGCCAGGGCCGCCAGCGGTTCGCGTTGCAGTCGTTCGATCACCACGTCCATGTCGGGCATCTCGGGTCCGCACAGATCCGGGCCGAGATGAGCGACGACGCGATCCTCGTGCGCTGTCGGCAGCAACTCGACGATCGGAAGATCGATCCCCGTCAGCCGCCCGCTCTCCATCCACAGCTCGATCCTCCGCCGCCAATCCGGTTCGGTCGCCGCCGGGCCGACCGTCCACGAACCGGTCATGCGCAGATGCGAGTGCAACGTGCTTCCGTTGTCGAAGCGGATGAACAGGTGCTTGCCATTCGCATCGACATCGACCAACTTCGCCCCGGCCAGATCGACGCCGGAGAGACGGGGATCTCTCGTCACGCATCGCAGGCACCGCTCGCCCGTGAACCGCCTTCCGATCTTGTCGGCAAGACGCCTGATCGTGTCACCCTCAGGCATGCCCGGTGGTGGCTCAGATGCCTTCGGCGGCGTCGAGGCCTGCTTCGTCGACCTCTTGCGCTCTGCCGGTGGCGAGGCGGGCGAAGATGGAGGGCGGCTCGGACCATGGGTCGGGGAGTGTGCCCGCTTCGGCGTCGCGAATCGTCCGCCAGACGACCTCACTGGTGCACGGCAGATCGATGTGGCGCACGCCGAGGTGGGCGAGCGCATCGATGACCGCGTTCTGCACCGCCGGCGTGCTGCCGCTCGTGCTGGCCTCGCCGATCCCTTTCGCGCCGAGCGGGTTGAGCGGGGTCGGTGTCTCGGTGCTGTGCACCTCGAAGTTGGGGAACTCCGCGGCCGACGGGATCGCGTAGTCCATGAAGTTTCCGGTCAGCGGGTTGCCATCGTCGTCGTAGATGACCTGTTCGTACAGGGTCTGGCTGATGCCGGCGGCGACGCCGCCGTGCTGTTGTCCCTCGACGAGCAACGGGTTGAGCACTGTGCCGCAGTCGTCGACTGCGATGTGTCGCAGCAACGTGACCTTGCCGGTGTCCTGATCGACTTCGACGACGGCGATGTGCGCGCCGAACGGGAAGGTTGCTTCGCCCTGGTGGAAGTCGAGTTGCGCGGCGAGCCCCAAGGTGCCGTCGTCGTGGTCGACGACACCGTCAGCGTTGGCTGCGGCGGTAGCGAGCGCGGCCCAATCGAGCCCGGTCGTGGGGACACCGGCGACGCCGAGCGTGCCGGTGGTCGTATCGACGACGATGTCTCCAACATCGGCCTCGAGCAGATGGGCGGCGAGGTGCTTGGCCTTGTCGACGAGCGATTCGGTGGCGCGCATGACAGCGGATCCGCCGAGCTGCAGGGAACGCGAGCCCCCGGTGCCGCCGCCACTTCGCACCAGATCGGTGTCGACCGCCATCAGCCGAACTCGGTCGATGGGGATGCCAGTCTGCTCGCTGACGATCATGGCGAAGGCGGTCTGATGGCCCTGCCCGTGCGCCGACGTGCCGGCCATCACTGTGGCGGATCCGTCCTCGTTGACCTGCACGGCGCCGTATTCGCTGGTGGCTCCACCTGCGGTGATCTCGACGTAGGTGGACAGACCAATGCCCAGGAGCTTGCGGTCGCCGCTTGCGCGGCGCTCAGCTTGCTGCCGTCGCAGATCTTCATAACCGGACAACTTGGCGACGGCATCGAGAGGCGTGCCGTAGGCGCCCGAGTCATAGGTGATCCCGGTCAGGGTGGTGAAAGGGAAGATGTCGTCAGCCAACAGATTGCGGCGACGGAGCTCGAAGGGGTCGATACCCAATTCGAGGCCGGCCTGGTCGACGATTCGTTCGAGCAACGCCGTGGCCTCAGGCCGACCGGCACCGCGGTACGCACCCATCGGCGTGGTGCTGGTGGCAGCGACGACGAGGTCGAACTGGATGCCGGTGAATCGATACGTTCCGTTGGACATGCGCCGGGTACCGGCAGGCAAGAAACAACCGATGCCCGGGTACGCGCCACCGTCGCCGACCAGGCGAACACGCAGGCCGGTGAACGTGCCGTCGCGCTTGCAGCCGAGCTCGACGTACTGGATCTGGCCGCGGCTGTGCGACAGAGC
>JANMRB010000319.1:0-21419 GCA_031370825.1 Ilumatobacteraceae bacterium | reverse complement strand
GGTCGCGCCGAGGCGTTGATCAACGGGCTCGGGCTGCCGTACCGCATCATCGAGATCTGCACGGGTGATCTCGGACAGAGCCATCACCGCAGCTTCGACATCGAGGTCTACGCGCCAGGTTGCGACGCTTGGCTCGAGGTCTCGTCGATCTCTTGGTTCAGCGACTACCAGTCAAGACGCGCCGACATCCGCTACCGCGTGCCGGGGCAGCGGGGAACGCAGATCGCGCACACCCTCAACGGCTCTGCCCTCGCGGTCCCGCGGGTGTGGGCGGCGATTCTCGAGAACTACCGCGAGCCTGATGGCAGTGTTGTCGTGCCCGCGGTGCTGCATCCGTACATGCGCGGTGTTGAGCGAATCGGCGCGCAATGAGCGACCTCGCGTCTCGAAGAGCCGACTATGAGTCGGCCGGTCTCGACGTGGGTGACGTCAATCCAAACCCGTTGGAGCAATGGCAGCAGTGGTACGACCAAGCGTCGCTAGCCGGGTGCGTGGAGCCGAACGCCTTCGTCCTGTCGACGGTCGACCCCGAGGGTTGGCCGCAATCGCGATATCTCTTGGCCCGGGGCGCCGACGAGCGCGGCTTCTCGTTCTTCACCAACTACGAGTCGCCCAAGAGTGCCCAGCTCACGCGCGAGCCGAGGGCGGCAATGTTGTTCACGTGGTTGCAGTTGCACCGGCAGGTGCGAGTTGTCGGCCTTGCCGACCGGCTACCGGAGCCCGAGAGCGATGAGTACTTCGCGACGCGGCCGAGGGGATCGCAGATCGGCGCGTGGGCGTCGCCGCAATCCCAGGTCCTGCCGGACCGTCGCATTCTCGAGGAGCGCGTCGCCCGGTTCGAGGAAACCTTTGCCAAGGTCGACGAGGTACCGCGCCCGGCCTATTGGGGTGGGTGGTTGCTCGATCCGGTCTCATATGAGTTCTGGCAGGGCCGACCAAGCCGATTGCATGACCGAGTTCGCTATCGCCGCGGTGCAACCGACGGCGCGTGGATCATCGAGCGGTTGGCTCCGTAGCCCACATCTCGGCGGCGTCGACAAGGCCGTCGATCAAAGCGGCCATCGGCGGAACCATCTCGTTGTGATCCCAGTCCGCCCAGATCGGGCTCGAGCCGCGAATGCGCGGAGGCAGCTCGAGCTGCACGCCCTGGTGAGCGGGAAGGTTGACGGGGTTATCGGGATGCATGCCGCGCAGATCCTTGGGAATCAGGTCCAGGTCGGTCACGATGGTGTAGTCCGTCAAGCGATGTCGCAGGTGGCCGGCAACGTGCTCGGCTAGATCGCGGTTGCGCCCGCCGAGCAGCAATGACGTGAAGTTGTCACGCCGACCGAAGCCGTGAATTGTGATGACCACGTCGACATGATCGATGAAGTTCTTCAGGTGAGTGGATGAGCGCGGGCTCACTCGATGCGAGGGGATGTGCCACTGAAGATCTTGGGGCTGCAGCACGGCGTAGTAGCTGGCTCCGCTTCGTCGAGCGGCGAGGGAGGCGATGACGTCGGTTTGCTCCTCCAGGGATCCGCCGTGGTATGCCATGAACCCGATCCGACTGCGCAGTTCGCATATCTCCTGCACGCCGGGCATGCCCAGCAGTTCGGCGAAGGGGTCGGTCACGGTCACGATGCGGACTCGTTGCGCTGCACCGTGAAGGCCATGACGACGGCCGCCACGATGACTGTCACCCCAACCCAGACCACGGCCGCCTGATGGTCCGTCACGAAGTTCTCCAACTTGGCATTCCAGCCGCTTGCCTTTGCGACGACTCTGCCACCGCTGCTGTCGGTGATGCTGCTGTACCAGTACCAGCACAGGTACATCCCGGTGAGGATCAGCAGGATGCCGGCGAGCTGTTCGAACCAGACCATGCCGCGTCGTAGAACGTGCAGCAGGGCAGTGTTGGCGAAGGCGAGCGTCACCGTGAGCCCGGTGACGACGAGAGTCATGCCGATCCCATAGAGCGCGATCGCGGCGATGCCTTTGCCGAGACCGTTGGTGGTGAAGCCTCCGAGCACGACTCCGGTGAACGTTGGAATCGTGCAGCCGAGCGAGGCAATGGCGTAGGCGAGTCCGAACACAAACATCGAACGCACGCTCTTGTCTCGCTCGCCGATGTCGAGCTTCGGTGTAGTGAACGGGAGGCGATACCCGAACAGCATGGCGATCCCTAGCACGACGAGGCCGAGCCCGATGACGAGCGATACCCATTGGGCCTTGTCCACGAACCAGTTGGTCGACAGTTTGGTGATTGCCCCGATCACGACGAAGATGCTCATGAACCCGGCGGATACGGCCAGGCTGACTTTGAGGGCCCGCAGTACCGAAGCCCGCTCAGCGCCGGGGCGCAGGTTCTCCATCCCGAGGAAGTAGACGAGGTAGGTCGGCAAGAGCACGAAGCCGCACGGATTGATCGCGGCCAGCAGGCCTGCGGTGAACGACGTTGCCAACCGTCCGTCGAGCGCGATCACAGCAACTTGGTCCTGATCAGTTCCTCGAGCTTGTCAGCTGTCAGCTCACCGGTCTGCTCGACGATCGTTCCGTCACCGTTGATGAACAAGGTCTGTGGGGACGTGGCGATGCCAACGGCCGACGTGAGCTCGCCGTTCTCGTCGTACAGGAGCTCGTACTGAACCCCTCTGTCGCGGGCGAACGCTTCCTCGCTCTCGCGGTCCGATCCGGCCAGTGAGTCGACGCCGACGAAGCGGACTCGGTCACCGAACTTAGCGTGAGCTGCGGCAAAGGCCGGAAGTTCTCGCTTGCACGGCGCGCAGGTCGAGTACCAGAAGTTGATGATCATCGGGCGGCCGATGAGATCTGCTGTGTTGAACGAGTCGCCGCCGAGGGTTTGGACATTTACGGTGGGCAATGATCGGCCCGTTACCGCTGCGTTGGTGCCGATCGGAGGGACCAGATCATTGCTCGATGTCAGCGTGACGTCGTCGACGGTGTCGGTGTTGTGGCCTCGATTGGCGGCTGCAACGCTGACGCCTGCCACCAGCGCCGCCGCCACGGCCAAGGAGCCGAAGAGCAGCCTCTTGTTGACCGTCACGTGCTGAAGGCTAGCGACGGAGCGCCCCCTGCCATCGTCGGGGGGAATCCGATGGCAGGGGGCGTCGTGGCTCAGTCAGGGGGTCGAGCGAAGCGTTGCCCCCGACTGGCGATGACCCGCCCGGGCGGCGGTGATCAGGCAACGAGGTGCGGGGGGATGGGCACCTCGTCGATCACCACCGCGGGGCGGGGGTTCTTGGGTGGTCGGCCACGAGGTCGCTTGTTGACCACGATCCGACCATTCTCGATGAGCTCGCCCCCCCACACACCCCAGGGCTCGGCTCGCTCGATCGCACCGCTGACGCAATCTGATGCAAGCGAGCACTTGCTGCAGATGGCTTTCGCGCGGGCGATGTCGAGCGGAGTGTCCGAGAAGAACAGGTGGGTCAGGGTGCCGTGGCCGTCGGCGCAGCGCGGCTTGGGGGCGCGCACGGCGACCGGCTCGACCAGTTCGGCGAACTCGATGTCGATGTCTCGGTTGATGTCGATTGCGTACATTTCGGGTGGTTCCTCTCGGACGAGTGGGAAGGGGTGGAAAAAGCACAAAGGCCGCCGGGATCGAATCCCGACGGCCTCGGAGCGGTTGCTCTCGACGTATTGGTGTTACGTCGGTTGCTTTCCGAGGCGTCGGGCTGGGCGCTTGATAGCGGTCTCGTTCATGAAATTGAGATTCATGTCGGACACTTCTGCACGCCACTGGTAGCCATGGACGAGCCCTTTGCACGGGCGCGCGCCAATGGCCAAGGCCATTTGCGTTGCGAACGTCGTGCTCATAGCTTCCATACCTTCCGTAGTTCGTCGGCAAGACACAAATGTGCCGAGCCGAGACATAGGCAACCAGATCTTCGCGACTGCGTCAACTCATTTATTGTCACATCGTGAACGAGGTAGCGGGCTTCGAGATGGTGGGGATTCCGACGAGCGGACGGACGTTCTGTGGCTCTCGTCGCGTGAGGCTCGGCGACTGCTCGCCGGGTGGACGTCTTCGCCTCGATGCGGTTGCGCGCTATCTGCAGGACGTGTCCGACGACGACACGCGAGATGCGGGGCTTGTTCAGATGACGTGGGTCGTGCGACGGACCGTGATCGACGTGCTGCACTTTCCCACGTATCTCGAGTCGATCGACATGGTGACGTGGTGCTCGGGTCTCGGGTCGCGCTGGGCCGAGCGGCGGGTTGATCTCGGCAGTGTCGGGGGTGGTTCGATCAGCTCGGCGACGTTGTGGGTTCATCTGGACGGCGAGACGCTTCGGCCCGATCCTCCGGGTTCAGCGTTCGACGACGTGTTCTCGCCGAGCACGCAAGGCCGGGCGATCTCGTCGAGATTGACCCTCGCTGGCGCGCCGGTTGGGATCGATTTCGTTCAATGGCACGCCCGCTTCACCGACTTCGATGTGATGAACCACATGAACAACGCGATCGCCTTCGTGGTCGTCGAAGAAGTGCTCGCTCGCAACCGGCACCTGCGGGCGCCGTTGCGAATCGAGGTCGAGTATCGAGCGCCGGTGGATCCTGGTGTTGCCCTGCGCGTGGGTGGGAACACTGTCGACAGTGGCGACGATCGCTACGACGGATGGCTCGTCGACGATCAAGGCCGCTGTCTGATCGCGTTCCGAGTAGGCCGCCCACTACGCCAGCCCTAGCGCCCGGGACCCCTGGCCGCCGGGAAGACGGCGGCGTAGTACCCGCACCGCTTCCCGTGGTGAATCGTCTGTGACGAAACGAGCGTGAGCGTCGAACGCGGTCCGTCGTGAATCGTCTGTGACGAAACGCTGCCGGGAGGTTTCGTCTCGGACGATTCACAAGGGGCGTGCGGCGGGTGGTCGGCGGGGGTTTCGTCACGGACGATTCGCAAGGGGTGTGCGGCGGGTGGTCGGCGGGGGTTTCGTCACGGACGATTCGCAAGGGGTGTGCGGCGGGTGGTCGGCGGGGGTTTCGTCACGGACGATTCGCAAGGGGCGGGGCACGCATGGTGTACATCCGGGGATCGACTGCCGACGACCGCAGGGCAGCGCTTCCGCGCTCCTCATCACACCCCCGGCGTACAACGTCGATATGACTTGCATCGCTCAACCCCAACTAACTCATCGGCCCTGCTCGTGGTGCGCTGCTGAGTTCGTCATCGCCCGTAGGCCGGGCCGGCCACGTCTGTATTGCAACCACGCCTGCCGTCAGCGTGCGTACGAACATCGCCACGGCTTCGAGCACCAGCGCACGGTCCGACCCCTTCCAGGTCAGGTGATCGGCGTGTGTCTGGTCGGGCACCGGCTACGAGCGTGGAGGTTCGATCGCTCCGTTTGGCAAGACCCACGCGCTGCGAACGAGCGTGCGCCCGGAGGGTCGTCGGCGCGAGACCCTGTGCGGCCTACTTGCTCGACCGGTGAGCGGCCACCACTTCAGTCCGCTGCACCCTCGCGCCTGCCGTGTGTGCACCGCCGTCACGGACTCGAACCCACTGAGATATGGCATCAGCTCATCGAACGAGCTATCCCGGCTTCGATCGCTTCTCGACGATGTGACAGAGAAACGGGTACCGCCGGCCGAGGTGGTCAGCTGGATTCGAGCGAACTCTCCGTAATCGGCGCAGGCGCGACGACCTCGTGAACGAAAACGCGCTCGCGATAGAACTTCATCTCGGCGACACTCTCCATGACATCGTCGAGGGCTCGATGCGCTCCGGCCTTGCGGGGTCTGCTGCTGTTGAGCGACGGATACCAACGCTTGACCAGTTCCTTGACCGTGCTGACATCGACAGAGCGATAGTGGAGGTACTCCTCGATCTCGGGAAGGTACGCGGCAAGGAACCGCCGATCCATCCCGATCGAGTTCCCACAGAGGGGAACGCGCCTCGGCTCGGTGACATGAGCTTTGATGAATTCCAATGTCTGCGCGCCAGCGTCGGCAAGCGTCAACGTCGAGGCTCGTATCGCCTCGAGCAGTCCGCTGCGAGTGTGCATCTCGACGACCACCGGGTCCATCTCGGCAAGTGCAGCGTCGTCCTGGTGAACGACAAGATCGGGACCTTCAGCGACGATGTTCAGATCGTCGTCGGTCACCAGCGTGGCTATCTCGACGATCACGTGGCGAGACGGTTCGAGACCGGTCATCTCCAGATCCATCCATACCAGCACCCCAGAAGGCTACGCGAATGCATTACCGTCCCCGCGATGGAGCTCCCTGCCAGGCCAGCGGCCACGGTCATGCTCCTGCGCGATACGGCCCGGAGCATCGAGGTCTTCATGCTCCGCCGTACACGTGCTGCGGCGTTCGCCAGTGGGATGTACGTGTTCCCCGGCGGCAAGGTCGACCCGGCAGACGGAGACGGCGATACCTCATACGTCATCGCTGCGATCCGAGAGTGCTACGAAGAAGCCGGGGTTCTGCTGGCGCTCGACGATTCGGGAAGCTTGATCCGCGACGGCCACCCCGCACTCGCCCACCGCCATGCCGTCCACGACGGCGATGTCGACCTTCAGAACCTGTGCAAACAGCACGATCTTCGCCCTGCGATCGACGACCTCGTCTGGGTCAGTCACTGGATCACGCCGCTCGACGAACCCGCGAGACGGTTCGACACCCGTTTCTTCGTCGCTGCAGCACCCGGCCATCAGACATCGAAGCACGATGACAACGAAACGATCGCCAGCGTCTGGGTGAGTCCGGGAGATGCGCTCCGCCGTCAAGCCAACGGTGAGTTGACCATGATGCCGCCGACGATCAAGAACCTCGAGTTCCTCGACTTGCACGAGTCCACCGCAGCAGTCATGGCATCCGCGAGAGAACTACCGCGACCAGCGCCAATTCTCCCGAAGTTGCGTCGCGATGCCGCCGGACGAATCCGCGGTGTGTCGCTGCCCGATGACGACGACTATGACACCTTGGCCTGATCAACGGCGTCGAGCGCGGCAGCTACCAGTGACAACATGCGTGCGGAACACCCCGCCATGTTGACCGGCGGTGCGATCTCATCGATGATCTTGCGCGCAATCGCTCGGAACTCGGCGGCCGCCAACCCCGTTCCATCGATCGCCACCGGCCTACCCGAGTCGCCACCGGCGGCGACTGCAGGCTCGAGGGGAACACGGCCGAGCAGTTCGACCCCGATCTCGTCGGCCAATACCTGACCGCCGCCCGTCCCGAACAGGGCGTACTCGATGCCGTGCTCGCACGTGAACGACGACATGTTCTCGATCACGCCGCACACCCGCAAGAAGCTGCGCCGGGCCATGTCGGCCGCACGTGAAGCGACCTTCTGGGCTGCGATCGCTGGGGTCGTGACGATCAACAGATCAGTGCGCGGCAACATCCTCGCCAAACCCATCTGCACATCACCAGTGCCCGGGGGCATGTCGATGAACAGGTAGTCGAGCTCACCCCAGTGCACGTCGCGCAAGAACTGCTCGACGGCCTTGTTGAGCATCAATCCCCGCCACATCAGCGCCGTGTCTTCCTCGACCAGGAAGCCGGTGCTGACGACTTTGAGCATTCCGCGCCCCATGGGCAGCATGCGCGGCATGATCATCGGCTTGTCGCGGCCCTCGACCGCCTCAGCCTCAAGCCGGTCGTCGATGCCGAGCAGGCGTGGCACGGAGAAGCCCCAGATGTCGGCATCGAGCACCCCGACCGTGAAACCCTCGGCAGCAATCGCTGCGGCCAGGTTGACGGTGACCGACGACTTGCCGACACCACCTTTGCCGCTGGCGATCGCCAGGATCCGCGTCGACGCCGACACCTCTGTATCGGCCGCGTTCTCGCGAGCATTCCATCGAGCTTTGAGCATGACGTCGGAGCGTTCTTCGCTGGTCATCTCGCCCCAGTCGATCTTGACTTTGGTCACACCGGGGTGCACTGCAACCCTGGTCTCGACGTCTTTCTTGATCTGCGCCCTCAGCGGGCAGCCCCCGATGGTCAACTTGACCCCGACGGTGACCATGCCGTCTGGGTCAACGGAGACCGATGGAACCATGCCCAACGAGACGATGTCGGAGCCCAATTCCGGATCGATCACGGAGCGCAACAGTTCAGTGACCGTTTCGACATCGGGTGGTGAGGGAATCACGACATCAATTGTACGGTTACACCTCGTTACAATGACTTCCCAACCGCAGGAGGAGCCAACACCGTGATCACCCTCACCGATACCGCTGCCGTCAAGGTCAAAGAATTGCTCGAGGCCGAAGGCGACCTCGACTTGGCGTTGCGCGTCGCAGTTCGCCCCGGTGGTTGTAGTGGGTTCTCGTACGAGATGTTCTTCGATGGCGATGTCGCCGCTGATGACGAGAAGGGCACCTTCGGCAACCCGGGTGCAACCGTCAACGTCGTCGTCGACTCAGCGTCTGCGCAGATGCTGCAGGGCGCCACGCTCGACTACAAGGACGGCTTGAACCAGGCCGGGATCTCGATCAACAACCCGAACGCCAGCCGCACATGCGGTTGCGGTTCAAGCTTCAGCTGACCCCAGCCAAAAACGAGTCGAGCCGTTGGTCGAGCTCGGCCTGATCCCAGATCACGTCGATTCGATCGTTCACGATCCCGTCGGCCTTCGCGAGGTACAGCACCGGCTCGTACTCCAGGCCGAGGGCGTTGACCGCTGGCGCCACCGTGGTGCCAGCAGCGTCCGAGTACACGTCTGCGTGCACCATCACGATCGCGTCACCGAGCCGTGCATGGGACTTGACCAGAACCTCGAGCGCCGGCGCGCACGTCCCCGTCTGGCAATGCGCCGGGGTGCCGATCATGTATGCCACGGGCTTGCCCGACAGCAACGCTTGGGTCAGCGTGACGTCGTGAAGAGGACATGGGTTCGGGGTCAGCGAGCAGTAGGGCTCGACGCCGCGGTGGTTGTTGACGGTCGGCGTGTCGAACGGCGGTAGCAGCGAGCCGATGTACGGCACGGTCACGTCGGCCGGATCGCTGACGAGGAAAGCCGCTCCGAAACCGTCGTCGCCGTCGAGGCGCAGTGTGAACGTCCCGGGCTGGTCGATCTGCACGTTGATCGCCCAGTAGGGGATGACGAGATCCTTCGAATGGATCGGAGCGCTGACCGTGGCGATCTGCTTGTCGTTGCCATCGAGCACTCGCCCGTCGAGTTGCGATGGCCCCGTTGTCAGCAGGCTGCCTTTGTCGGCGATGGAGATCGGCAGCCGCACCTTGCCCGGCACGAACGTGTTGCTGGGATAGCGCTGGGCGATGGTGAACCCGGTCGTGGCTGGGTCAGGCTCGGTAGCCGAACTGGAACCCGAGCTCGAGCTCGAATCGTCTCCACACGCCGCCAGAACCACCAAGGCGCCGGCGCCGGTGAGGAGGTGGCGCCGCGACATCGACATCGCCGCAGTGTAGGAGTTGTACTGGGGCAGCGGGCGTCGCGCGTACGATGCGCACATGAGCAAACCCCTTGGCCCCTACACCCCTGTCGTTCGTGCTGGTGACTGGATCATCGTCAGCGGTCAGCTCGGGATGCAGGACGGCACACTCGTCGGTGGTGGTGTCGCCGCGCAGACCGCCAAGGCGGTCGAGAACCTGCAGGCCCAACTCGCAAGCGTCGGCGCATCGCTGAACGACATCGCCAAGACGCTCTGCTTCCTGACCGACATGGACACGTTCGCGACCTTCAACGATGCGTATGTCGAAGGCTTCGGTCAGCACCGCCCCGCGCGCAGCACAATCGGGGTGGCCGCGCTCCCGGCGGGTGCCGCAGTGGAGATTGAGGCCTGGGCGTACAAGCCGGTAGGGTGACCGGCGTGCCTGGCGCCATCGCAATCGTGCTCGTGCTCGTGCTCTTGCCGGTGCTGATCTGCATGGGCAGCGCGGTTCTTGCCGTCCTCCTCGGCGTGGGCCTCAACCGAGATGCCGAGACACGAAACGAAGGCAGCGAGCTGCTCGATCTCAACGTGTGACCGTGCACAATCCAGACATGCATCGTCACGATCGGGCGACCGAGGTACTGACCCAAGCTGTGGTGCGCTACGCCGTCGAGCGAATGCGGATGGACCCGCCGCCGCTCGACAAGACGCGACCAGCCGAAGAGCTGCGCGCCATGGTCGGCCAGACGGTGACGGCGAAGGGCATCGGCGGCCTTGAGGCATTGAGGATCTTCGCCGACGTGCTCGGGCCGGCGAGCATCTCGATCGATCACCCGCGATTCTTGTCGTTCGTGCCGGCAGCACCGACCGAGGCGGCCATCCTCTTCGATCTCGTCGTCGGCGCCTCCAGCATCTACGGAGGTTCGTGGCTCGAAGGCGGAGGTGCGGTGTTCGCCGAGAACGAAGCACTTCGCTACATCGCCGACCTGGTCGGACTCCCCGCCTCGGCAGGTGGGGTGTTCGTGACCGGTGGGACGGCAGGGAACCTCAGCGCGCTGATCGCGGCGCGCTTCCGATGGCGGGACCGAGCCGGAGGCGACCACGACCGGACACGTGGGCTGCTGCTGACCGGCAAAGGGGCCCATTCGAGTGTCGGTTCCGCTGCAAGGGCCATCGACGCAGATGTCGTACTGGTGCCTGCCGATGAGCAGGGCCGGATGTGGGGCGCCGCGCTGCGTGAGACATTCGCCGGGCTTGCTTCGGAGGACCGCGATCGTGTGTTCGCGATCGTGACCACGGCAGGCACGACCAACGCCGGCGTCATCGACGACCTCGCCGGTGTTGCTGCTGTCTGTGCTGAGCTCGATGTGTGGATGCATGTCGACGGTGCCTACGGCGGAGCAGGCTTGGCTGCGCCGAGCGTCCGCGATCGTTACCACGGCATCGAGCATGCCGACAGCTTCATCGTCGATCCGCACAAGTGGCTGTTCGCACCGTTCGACTGCTGTGCCCTCCTCTACCGCGATCCCAACGTGGGGCGGGCAGCGCATACGCAACACGCCGAGTACCTCGACGTCCTGCACAGCGGGGGCGACGATCCTGACGGTCACGACTGGAACCCCAGCGATTTCGCCCACCACCTCTCGCGCCGGGCCCGCGGACTGCCCTTCTGGTTCAGCCTGGCAACCCATGGCACCGAGGCCTATCGCGACGCCATCGAGACGGCGCTCACGGTCACCCGGCAGGGCGCACGGCTGATCGATGACGCCGGGCATCTGGAGCTGATCATGGAGCCCGAACTGAGCATCTTGCTGTTCCGTCGCACTGGATGGAACGCCGCTGATTGTCAGTCCTGGAGCGACCGATTGCTCGACGAGGGGACAGCGTTTGTGACGCCGACTTCGTGGAACGGTGAAGTCGTGCTGCGCCTGTGCATCATCAATCCGCTGACGTCGGTGGAGGACCTCCGCGTCATCGTCGATTCGCTGGCCTGATCCATGGCCGTCCTGCTGATCCGTGGTGCGCTGTTGCTGGCAACCCTCGACCGAGATCGACGCGAGCTACCCGGCGGCTGGGTTGCCATGGAGGACAGGGTGATCACCGCTGTCGGCACGTCGACTGACGAAGAACCGCAAGCCGACGAGACGATCGACGCAGCCAATTGCCTGGTGACGCCGGGACTGATCAACACGCACCACCACATGTTCCAGAACCTGACGCGTGCGTACCCACCTATGACAGACAAGCCACTGTTCGGGTGGCTGCAATCGCTGTACCCATTGTGGCGGGCCATCGACGAAGAAGCGGTCTACACGAGCGCATTCGTCGGCCTTGCCGAGCTCGCACTCAGTGGGTGCACGACCTCCACTGATCATCTCTACCTGCATCCGCGCGGTGCCGGCGACCTGCTATCCGCCGAGATCGCCGCTGCAACCGAGATCGGCATGCGATTTCACCCGACGCGGGGATCGATGTCGTTGAGCGAGAAGGACGGAGGCTTGCCTCCCGACGACGTGGTCGCCGACGACGACGAGATCCTTGCCGCGTGCGAGCGCGCTGTCGCACAGCACCACGATCCGGGACACGGAGCCATGGTGCGCATCGCCCTGGCACCGTGCAGCCCGTTCACCGTCACCGAGGACCTGATGGTTCGGTCCGCACAGCTCGCCGGGCGCCTCGACGTGCGCTTGCACACCCACTTCGCGGAGAACGCCGAAGATGATGCCTTCTCGGTGAGTCGGTTCGGGTGCCGCCCGATGGAGTATCTCGAGCGGACCGGGTGGTGCAGCGACCGAACCTGGGTCGCCCACTGCGTGATGCCCGACGAGAACGAGATCGGCAGGCTCGGCGCTGCCGGGGTCGGTGTTGCCCACTGCCCGAGCAGCAACCTGATCCTGTCGTCGGGGATAGCGCCGATCGTGCGATTGCGCACCGCCGGCGTGCCAGTTGGGCTCGGAGTCGACGGGTCGTCGTCGGCAGACAGCGCCTCGTTGTGGCTGGAGGCACGACAGGCCATGTTGCTGGCCAAGCTGCGCGACGGGTCGTCGGCCGGCACCGCGCGCATGGCTCTGGAGTGTGCGACGTCGGGCGGCGCTGCGTGCCTCGGGCGCAGCGGCGAACTCGGAGTGATCGAGCCTGGTGCGGTCGCCGACATCGCGGTTTGGCGTCTCACGGGGCCGACTTTCGCCGGCGCACTCGCTGACCCGATCGAGGCATGGCTGCGCTGTGGACCGGTCTCCGCGTGGCACACGATCGTCAATGGGAGCTTCCTGGTTCGCAACGGCAACATCGTGCACAACGATCTCGATCAGATGTTGCGAACCCATGCGGGGCATGCCGCTCGGATCCAGCGTCTTGCCGGCTGATGCCACAGGTGCTTCAAGCATTCCTCGTTGCGTTCGGCGTGGTCTTCCTCGCGGAGCTGCCCGACAAGACGATGTTCGCCACGATCGTCCTGTCGACGCGCTACCGGCGTCCTCTGGCGGTCGTCATCGGTGTAACGCTGGCGATGGTCTTCCATTCGGTTCTAGCCGTCGCTGTAGGCGAGGCGTTGCGACATCTCCCTCGTGCCCCGACGCAACTCGGTGTCGCCGCCCTGTTCATGGTCGGCGGAGTGCTGCTGCTCCGCGGTGGCGACGACGACGATGACGTTCGTGCGGCACCTGTCCACTCGGCATGGGGTGTGATCGGCCGCTCGGCGTTGATCATCGGGGTTGCCGAGTTCGGTGACTTCACCCAACTGGCGACGATCGGGATCGTTGCCGATCGGGGTTACCCCGTAGCAGTCGCCGGCGGCTCGATCGCAGCCCATGCCGTGGTCGCGGTCCTCGCCGTCCTGTCCGGCCGATGGTTGGAGCGACGCCTGCCGGTGCGAACGGTGCAGCGTTCTGCCGGGGTGCTGTTCATCGTGTTCGGACTGGTCACGGCGATCTCGGCGATTCGCGGATGACGCCAGATCGGCGAGCTGATCCGCCAGACTGATGCGTATGCATTTCAGCCGGCGAGAACTTCTGCGCGCCGGTGCGTCGACGGGTTTGATCGCCCTGCTCGCAGCGTGCGGGGACAGCGGCGTGCACTCGTCGGCCTCCGACAAGAACAGTACGGCGGACCCAGCGTCGCCTACCGGCGTCGGAAAGCTGCCCGCTGCCGAGGTCACCCGTACCAAGTTCGCCATGGTCGGCGACTCGATCACCAAGGCATCGTCCAAGAACCTGACGACGGTTCTGGAGAACCTCGGTTACACCAACATCACGATCGAAGCAGCGGTCAACCGGCGCATCACCGTTGGTGACGGCAAGAAGGAGCCGTTGTCCGGCGTCAAGACCCTGCTCGCGATGATCTCCGACGGCGTCGATCCCGATGTGTGGGCGATCGCAATGGGTACCAATGACGTTGGCAAGTACAAGAACGCCGATGATTACGCGGGCTTGATCGATCAGATGTTGTCGATGCTCGATTCCAAGGTCCCGGTCGTGTGGGTCGACGTCTACAACCCCAATCAGCCGGCCGGTACCAAGATGTTCAACGAGGTGCTGCGCCAACGCGCCGGCGCCCGCGACGAGACAACCGTCCTGTCATGGTTCGACCTGGCCTCCGATCCGAAGGAGAAGATCCTTCGAGACGACCACATCCACCCCAACGAAAAGGGAACGCTGGTGTTCGCCGATCTGGTCTCCAGGGCTCTCGCCTGAGCCGTCACGAACCCCAGCGGCTCTGACCGAAGCGATAACCAACCGATCGCACGGTCTGGATCAGGTTGGCCTGCTCTTCGCCGAGCTTGGCGCGGAGCCGGCGCACGTGCACGTCGACGGTGCGCGCCCCGCCGTAGTACTCGTAGCCCCAGACCCGCGACAACAGGATCTCGCGGGTGAACACCTTGCCCGGGTTCTGGGCGAGGAACTTCAGCAGCTCGTACTCCATGTACGTGAGATCCAATGGGCGGCCCTCGATCGACGCCTGATAGGTCTCGACGTTGAGCGCCAGACCGCTGTACTCGACGGTCTCGTTCTTCACCTGGGCGAAGCCCTGGAACAAGAGGTGCCGCAGTCTTGCCTCGACTTCGACCGGGTGGAACGGGATCAGGCAGAAGTCGTTGTAGAGGTCGTCGCGCAGCTCCAGTTCACCGAGCTGGGCACCCGAGAGGAGCAGCAGCAGCGGCGTCGGATCGTCGCGCTTGCGAAGTGCTCGACAGAACGCCCAAGCGCCCTCGGGATCGGTGTCGCAGGCGACGATCGCGCCTGCCCATCCAGCCGGCGGCTCATGCGTGGCAGCGTCCTCGGGTGAGGAGACGGCCTTCCACCGGTAGCCGCCGAGATCGAGCGTGCGTGCCAGGTCCGGTGGCGGTGGTTCCGGATAGACGACGAGTTGCTCCATCACGACCGCTACAGCGCTCGCAGGTATCGGTCGTGCTCGAACGCACTGACGTGGGTCTTGTAGCTGCGCCACTCGCTGCGCTTGTTGCGCAGGAACCATTCGAAGATGTGCTCCCCCAAGGCCTCGTGCACGAGCGAAGACTGCTCCATGACCTTCAGTGAATCACTGAGCGACTGCGGCAACAGATCGATCCCGAGCTTGTTGAGCTCGGCATCGCTCATCTCGAACAGGTTGCTGTCCGCTTCTGGCGGGAGCTCGTACCCTTCGGTGATGCCGCGCATGCCAGCGGCGAGCATGACGGCAAACGCCAGGTACGGGTTGCAAGCCGGGTCGGGCGAGCGGAACTCGACTCGGGTCGCGCTCGGGTTGCCGCGCTTTGCCACCGGTACCCGCACCAGCCCGCTGCGGTTGTTGCGCGCCCACGTCACATGGACCGGCGCCTCGAACCCGGGCACCAGTCGCTTGTAGCTGTTGACCGTCTGATTCGTGATCGCGGTGATCTCGGCGGCGTGACGCAACAGCCCGGCCATGAACTGCTTGGCGACCGGCGAGAGGTTGTAGCTGTCGTTGTTCGAGAAGAAGGCGTTCTCATCGCCGTCGAACAGCGACAGGTGCACGTGCATCCCGCTGCCCTGGACGCTTTCGAGCGGTTTGGGCATGAACGTGGCGTGCACGCCCTGGCTGGCAGCGACCTCTTTCACCACCAGTCGGAACGTCATGATGCTGTCGGCCATGGTCAACGCATCCGTGTGGCGGAGATCGATCTCGTGCTGGCTCGGGGCGTCCTCGTGGAAGCTGTACTCGACGGGGATGCTCATCGTCTCGAGAGTGCGGATCGTCTGCTTGCGAAGCGTGCCGGCGACGTCGGTCGTGGTCAGATCGAAGAAGCCACCCTCGTCGAGTGGCACAGGGGCCTGACCCTTCTCCGGCGGCGAGAAGTAGAAGAACTCGATGTCGGGGGCGACGAAGAAGGTGTACCCGCGCTCGTGGGCTGCCTGCAGGTTGCGCCGTAGCACCTGCCGCGGGTCACCCTCGAACGCGGTGCCATCGAGGTTGTGGATGTCGCAGAACACCCGCGCCTCGGTGGCCTTCGCGTCGCCCCACGGAAGGACTTCGAAGGTGTTCGCGTCCGGCATCGCCAGCACATCGCTCTCCAGCGTGCGACCGAACCCGTCGATCGACGATCCATCGAACGTCATCCCGTCCTCGAGAGCGTTCTCGAGCTCGGCGGGGCTGATCGCGAAGCTCTTCAAGCTGCCGAGCACGTCGGTGAACCACAGCCGGATCAGCCGCACGCCGCGTTCTTCCACGGTGTGCAGCACGTAATCACGTTGCTGTTCGAGCATCACGCCTCCTTGTATAGCGGTAATACAGCAACGTGATGGCGTCGGCCCGGCCGGACCACTATGCGCATACGCTCTCTAGGATCAGCCGAGTGACGGTGTACGGATCGCAGTTGGAGTTGGGGCGGCGGTCCTCCGCGTACCCCTTGCCGTCGCGAGCAACCTGCCAAGGGATGCGGATGCTGGCCCCGCGGTTCGAAACGCCATAGCTGAACTTGTTGTACGGGGCAGTCTCGTGAGCGCCTGTGAGCCGGCTCTCGATGTCGTCGCCGTAGCCCTTGATGTGGGCTTCGATGCGCTTGCCGATCGCCTTGCACGCTGCCTCGATGGGGGCGTAGCTCTCGCGCATCGCCTTGGTCGAGAAGTTCGTGTGGGCACCAGCGCCGTTCCAGTCGCCCTTCACCGGCTTGGCGGCGAAGCTGATGATCACGTCGTAGTCCTCGGCAATGCGGTGCAACAACCAGCGGCCGACGTACAGCTGGTCGCTGACCGTCACCGCATCGGCGGCGCCAATCTGGAACTCCCACTGACCGGGCATGACCTCGGCGTTGGTGCCCTCGATCATCAGGCCGGCATCGATGCACGCCTGGGTGTGCTCTTCGATGATCTCCCGGCCGATGACCCTCCCGGTGCCGACACCGCAGTAGTACGGGCCCTGAGGCGGGGGGAACCCGTCTTTCGGGAAACCGAGCGGGGTGCCGTCGGCCTTCAGCATCGTGTACTCCTGCTCGATGCCGTAGATCATCTCCTGCTTGGCGTACTTCTTGGCGACCTTCTCCAACGGGGCTCTCGTGTTCGTGGGGTGCGGCTTCATGTCGGCGGCGTTCAACACATCGCACAGCACCAGAATGTTGCGACCGCCGCGAAGCGGGTCGGGGCACGTGAACACGGGGCGCAGCACGCAGTCGCTGTGCTCGCCTGTTGCCTGGTTGGTCGACGAGCCATCGAAGCCCCAGATGGGCGGCTCTTTCCCGTCGCCCAAGACCTTGGTCTTGGAGCGCAGCAACGGGGTCGGCGTTGTGCCGTCGAGCCAGATGTATTCAGCTTGGTAGGCCACGAAGTTCCTTCGTTCTCGGGACCGCGCGAAGAAAACCGCGATCGGGACTGGGAAATAGTGCCAGCACCGCAGTTACCGAGCCGTTGCTAGTTTGTGAACGCTGTGTGAAGTTGCCCGACCCTGCCAGGTCAGGCTGCTGGTTCAGATGGTCACTCGCTGGCCCTGGTCGAAGCCATGGACCCGCTTGATCTGGCGGTAGCCGTTGATCCTGGCCTCGGCCAGTCGATCGGCGGCTAGGTACGTGGGGACGCCCTCCGCCTTCGAGATTGCGAAGATCTCGTGCATCCTGGCGTAGATCTGGGCAACCTTGGCCATGCCGCGCTCCTTGTTGACCCCTCCCCACAGACGGTCGGTGTCGAACACCGTGCCGCCGGCGTTGGCGATGTAGTCCGGCGCGTACAGCACGCCGCGGCGGTGCAATTCCTCGCCATGGCGCGGTTCTGCGAGTTGATTGTTGGCCGACCCACACACGACCGACGCCTTGAGCACGGACAGCGAATCGTCGTTGATGGTCGCGCCGAGCGCGCACGGGCAATAGACGTCGACGTCGGCGGCGGCGACGTCGGCCGCATCGAGCGCGGTCGCTCCATGGGCCGTGACCATGGCCGAGACCTTCGCCGGATCGATGTCGCTGACCAGCACCGTGGCGCCCTCTCCGGTGAGGAGCTCGACCATCGGGACACCGACGGCGCCGAGGCCCTGCACGACCACCCGCTTGCCTCGCAACGTGGGCGACCCGGACTGCTCCTCGACGCACGCACGCATCGCCTGCAGCACACCGAAGGCCGTTGCCGGGCCGATCGGTCCGGCTCCGCCCGCCGATTCGGGGAGTGTGATCACGTTGCGGGTCTCGACGCGCATGTGATCCATGTCTTGCAACGTGGTACCGACGTCCTCGCCGGTGAGGTACTCGCCGCCGAGTGAATCGATGAATCGGCCGAGTGCCCTGAACAGCATCTCGCGGCCTTCCTGGCGCTTCGGATCTCCGATCACGACGATCTTCCCGCCGCCCAGGTTGATGCCCGCAGCGGCGTACTTGTACGTCATCCCCCTGCTGAGCCGAAGGGCATCTTCCATCGCCGCCAGGTCATCGCTGTAGCTCCACATGCGACAGCCGCCGGCAGCGGGCCCGAGCACCGTGGAGTGAATCGCCAGGACGGCGCGCAGCCCGACGTCCTCGTTCTGGAAGCAGAGCAGCTTCTCGTGACCGTTGGCGGCCATGTAGTCGAAGATCTCGGTCTTCTCCATCACGCGTTCTCCATCACCGGATCGTCCAGCCGCCGTCGACCATCAGGACCTCGCCGGTGACGTACGACGCGGCATCGGACACCAGGAACACGACCGGCCCGACGAGCTCTTCCGGGAGGCCGCGCCGACCGAGCGGTGTGAGCTCGCGCACGGCCTGCTCCTTGGCTTCGTCGTGCTCGCCTGCGGCGCCGGGCATGAACACCTCCATGTACGCGGGTGAGAAGGCGTTGACGCGGATGCCGTGCGGTGCCCATTCGAGCGCGAGCGATTTGGTGAGCATGTTGACCCCGCCTTTGGAGATGTTGTATGCAGAGATGTTCTTCACCGCGACCTCGCCGCATATCGAGGAGTTGTTGGCGATGGCCCCGCCGCCGTTGGCGATCATCAGCTTGGCTGCCGCCTGGGCGAAGAAGAAGTAGGCCTTCAGGTTGACGTCGAGCACAAAGTCGAAGTCGGCCTCGGTGAACTCGATCGCCGGCGCCGCCGCGTCGACACCGGCATTGTTGATCAAGATGTCGATGCCGCCAAGACCTGCTGCCACCTCGCCGACGACCCTGTCGATCTCGGACTTGTGGGACGCGTCTCCGGGCACGACCAGGCATTGACGACCGATGCGACGAATCTCTGCGGCCGTCTCGTCGAGCTCCGCCACGGTGCGGCTTGTCACGGCGACGTCGGCGCCGTGCTGGGCGAGGCCGATCGCGATCGCCCTGCCAAGTCCGCGGCCTCCGCCGGTTACCAGTGCCTTCTTGTCTGTAAGGTCGAACAGTGCTGACATCACATCGGATGCTAGGCATCCGAGAACCGGGATGGTGGATCGCACTGAATCGCTCGCCACTGTTGGCGAATCGCGCGGGTACCCGGCTGTCCGACGTCCAGCCATCGGGCGACGTCCACCTGTTCGAGATCGAACTCGAACAGAGGATCGTGAGAAACAGACTCGAGCATCCCGCCCACGTCGCTTCGTGCAATCACCTGTCGGAGGAGCTCTCTGGTCGCTTCGTCCGATATCTCCGTCGCGATCGCACGGATGCACATCTCGTCGTCCTCGGGGCCGGGTAGCGCGTGGATCGCGCAACGGGGGTCTCTGCGAAGGTCCCACCCCTTCGGCGACGACTTTGGGATCGCGCCGAAGAGCCTGCCCCCACCGAGAATGGGGCAGAAGGGATGAAGTCGCGGCCGCACCCGGGGTCGCCGGAAACACCCGGATGCCAGGAACCACGGGACCAACACGAACGTCGAACCCTGCATGAACCGTCGCTCGTTCCTCTCGGCTGTGGCCGTCGCACCGATCCTCGCCGCTATCGCCGCGTGCGGTGACCCGAACAGCGCTCCCGCTGACACGGCTACGGCGGGCAGCGCTCCCGCTGTGACGACCCCGGACACCGCACCCGCCGCTGGGATCCAGCACCCCACCGGTGCCGACGACGTGATCCTCAAGCTCTCGTACGAGGGTGGCTTCGTACCTGCGAGCTTCTTCTTCGTCAACACGCCATCCCTGCTGGTCAGCGGCGACGGCCGGGTGTTCACTCCTGCTGTCGTGCCGGCGATCTTTCCCGGTCCGCTCCTGCCCAGCCTTTTCGTGCGGACCATCAACGAGGGCGGGATCCAGGCCTTGCTCGGCATCGTGAACGCTGCTGGGCTGCTGGCACCGCCGCCCCAGTACCCGGACCGGCACAATGTCGCGGATGCTCCCAGCACGGTGATGACGGTCGAAGCAGCAGGGCAACGATTCGTGCACTCGGCGTACGCTCTCGGAATCGGTGGTGACCCGGAGAAGGGCGTCCGCAAGGAACTGCTCGACCTGATCACGGCGATCAGCGACATCGACAAGGCGGCGGGCGCGGCCAACCTCGGCACCGATCAACCGTTCGTGCCGACCGTCTATCGGTTTCAGGCCCGGGCCGTCGACCCAGCTGAACTCACCCGTCAACAGCCGGCCCCGACGGTGGTCGAGTGGCCTGCAGCAGCCGGGGTTTCACTGGGGGCGTCGCCAACCTGCGCGCGCGTCGACGCCACTGCGGTCGGATCCCTGTTCCTCGATGCCAAGCAGAACACCTACTTCAGAGAGGGTGAAATCGTCTATGAAGTGGCCGTCGCCGGGGTGCTGCCCGGGGATCCCGTTTGCTGAATTAGCCGTGCTACCTTCGTAAATGGGGGCGACCGCCTGAAGGGTCTCGACATGCGAAAGTTCTCAGCGGTTGCCTTGATGATCGCCTCGTTCGTCGTGCCGGTCGTCAGCATCGACTCGCCAACCGTGTCGGCAGCAACGGGGTTGCCGCCCGGGTTCGTCGATTCAGCGGTGGCCTCACCGGGCGCGTCGACCGGGATCGTCGGCATGCCCGATGGAACCGTGATGGTGCTGGTGCAATTCGGCTCGGTGCGTCTGATCCGCAACGACGTGCTGCTGCCCACGTCGGCGTTGACGATGAGTCTGTCGCCGTGCAACGGCGGTGAGCGCGGCCTGCTCGGCGTCGCTCTGGATCAGGACTTCAAAGCCAACGGTTACGTGTACCTCTACTTCACGCGGCCAAGTCCGGGATCTCCCGGCGACTGTGTGAACCGGGTCAGCCGTTTCACGATGACCGGCGATTCCATCGACCCGAACAGCGAGATCATCCTCGTCGACAACATCTCCTCGAATGCTGGCAACCACAACGGCGGCGACTTGGAGATCGGTGGCGATGGATTCCTGTACATCTCGGTGGGTGATGCGGGTGCAGACCCGCGCGGGGATTCCAGCCTCAACGACGCTGCGCAGGATCTCAGCCTGCTCAACGGCAAGATCCTTCGCGTCGTGCCGTCGACCGGCGAGCCGGCGCCCGGCAACCCCATCAGCGGTCCCAATTCGGCAAGTTGTCGAAGTCCGCGGCAACCTGCCGTCGACACCGACGACGCTCTGTCAGGAGCTGTATGCCTGGGGGCTGCGCAACCCGTTCCGTTTCGCATTCGACCCGAACACCGGCCCTGATCGCTTCTTCATCAACGACGTCGGTCAGAACACGCGCGAAGAGATCGATGTCGGAGGAGCAGGCCTCAACTACGGCTGGC
>JANMRB010000299.1:0-3709 GCA_031370825.1 Ilumatobacteraceae bacterium | reverse complement strand
TGCCTGGTGCTGACCCAGCGCACCGACCACATCGACGCCATCGTTGAACGCCTCACCCAACTCGGTGACAACCCACTCGTGCTGCGAGGAGGACTCGGCACGAAGGCCAGGGCTGCGGTGGCCAGTGCCATAGCGTCCCGCGATGACGCTTCTGGAATCGTGCTCGTCGCCACGGGGTCGTACCTCGGCGAAGGATTCGACTGGCCGGAACTCGACACCCTGTTCCTTGCCTTCCCGCTCGCATTCAAGGGACGCGTCGTCCAGTACGTCGGTCGCCTTCTACGAACCCACGCAGGCAAACACCACGTAGAACTCCACGACTACATCGACGTCCGCATCCCCGTGCTCGACCGGATGCACGCCAAACGGCTGCCCGCGTACGCCAACCTCGGGTTCGACATCCCCAAGAAACGTCCGCGCACCTCGACACCCCGTGTCCGCGCACCCGTCGTCAAGAATGCCGTCGATGCCAGCTGAAGACGAAACCATCGGCGAGATCATTCAACGGGTCACAGTCGATGCCTACGGCGAAGAGGGCTACACATCGTTCGCGCAAGCCTTCGAAGACGAAATTGACTTTCCACTCGACGCAAACCTCGTCGGTATCGGAGTCGAGGTTCGCTCCGTCGATTTCGACGGGGACGAACGGCGCGGCCTGCTCGCTGTGATCACGCGCGACGGTGAGACCCACCGAGTCACGTCCTCGACCTCGTACTCCCGACCGGTCCTGCGCTTTCGCTCGCGAGGGCCCACCGGCGATGGTCGGCATCAGCTGAAACGCCGCAGCGCAATCAGCCAAGATGATCGACCAGCCAGACGCAATTGCCACCAGAACAGCCTGGTCCACCCGTGCTCCCGCCGCGCTCGACACCCCCATTAGCGCCGCGACCGTCGGGTTCTCGACCCCACGAACCCGACGACACCATCCGAGTCGGTGGCGCTCGTAGGTACTGGTACGAGCTGGACGGTGGTAGTCCATGTGACCGGGCGGCAGCCGGGATGGGACAACGACCGACGCGGCCAGCCGAGGACCGACGACTGCGACCGAGCGCCGATCATCGCCTTCGGCATAACGAGTTGACATGTAACGAGTTGACAGATCTGTTGACAAAGCGTTGACAAGCGACAAGCAGAGAGGCCCTGTCCGCCGAACGGAAAGGACCTCTGACCTGCTGTTACCTGGTGGCGGGGGCAGGATTTGAACCTGCGACCTTCGGGTTATGAGCCGTGTCGAGGGCATGTCCGCCCGTGACCGTGAGTGACCGTTCGTGTCATTTACCAGGTCTTTCATGCTTTCGTGGTGTCATCGTGTATCACTCAATATCACGCTCTGTCACCTGGTCCATTAGAAGAACCATTAACAGGGTGCTGAAAAACCTGTGATTGGTGCTCGCGTTTTGTGCCGGGATGGAAAAGAATGGGGGGATGCGTGGAACTCCGGACCGGCAGTTGTCGTTGTTGTCGTCGTTGAGCACCGAGGATCTGATCCCGGCTGATCATCCGATCCGTCGGATCCGTGTCGTGGTCGACACGGTGCTGGCCGATCTCGACGACACCTTCGAAGCGATGTACTCGACGCAGGGTCGGCCGTCGGTGCCACCGGAGATGCTGTTGAAGGCGTCGGTGTTGATGGCGATGTACTCGATGCGTTCGGAGCGGGCGTTCTGCGAACGCCTGAACTACGACATGTTGTTCAAGTGGTTCTTGGATCTGCCGATCGACGCTGCGTCGTTTGATGCATCGACGTTCTCGAAGAACCGTCGGCGTCTCCTCGACGCCGACATCGCCGACGAGTTATTCGCCGCGGTGGTGGCCCAGGCGAAGCTGCGCCGCTACATCTCGTCTGATCACACTTCAGTCTTGACGGGACCTTGTTGGAGGCGTGGGCGTCACACAAGAGTTTCAAGCCGAAAGACGATCAACCATCTGGTGAGGGCCCGGGCGGTCGCAACACCGAGGTCAACTTCCGCGGTCAGAAACGATCGAACGACACCCACGCCTCGACGACAGATCCTGAGGCCCGGTTGTATCGCAAGTCGAACAACACTGCAGCGCAGCTTTGTTACGCCGGGCACCTGTTGATCGAGCACCGCTCGGCGTTGATCGTCGACGCCGATCTCACTGCGGCGACCGGCTACGCAGAACGCGACTGCGCGACCATGATGTTGAAACGACTGCCGAAACGGCGACGGCGACGAACCGTCGCCGGTGACAAGAACTACGACACCAAACAGTTCGTTGCCGACGTGCGCGCTGCGGGGTTCACTCCGCACGTTGCGCAGAACACCAGCAACCGACGATCCGCGATCGACAGGCGCACCACCGGACACGCCGGCTACGACGTCAGTCAACGAATCCGCAAACGCGTCGAGGAACCCTTCGGCTGGGTCAAGACCGTCGGGGCCGGCCGCAAGCTGCGCTACATCGGCCAAGAACGCAACCGGGCCTGGTTCAAGATGACCACCGCCGTCTACAACCTCATCCGAATCACCGCCCTCGACACCGCCACCGCCTGATGACCGTCACAGCGAGACCGCCACCGTCACCAGCGAGCGATCGACTTGTGAGAGATCAAAGACACCGACACCGACGATCACCGAAAACCGACATCGGGTCAGCACCTCGATCCAATCCACGACCACAACGAGACCCTGATCACCGGCCAACACCCTCACAACCCGATTTTCAGCACCCTGTTAGAAGCGTCGCACTTCTGGCCTTGTCTCAGTTGATCTGAGACACCGACATCACTGCCACGCTTCGAACTGTCAAGTGGCGCTATGCCCTCACCGGCTCGCTCGCCACAGAACCGTTCTCGCAAATCGCCCCACTGCGGCAGGGCATGCTGTTCGTCGACGACGTTCAAACCGCCGCCCGAACACTCGACCTCCGGGAAACCGTCCTAGGGGCCAACCTGTTCATCGCCGAACCATTCGACCCGGTCGTATACCAACGAACGATCAAGCACAACGGCCTCACCCTCGCCGCACCGTCCCAAATCGCCGCGGATCTTCTCACCGGGACGGGTCGTATGCCCTCGGAAGGCGTAGAGATGCTCGACTGGATGAAAGACAACGAACGTGACTGGCGCCGTTGATCAGTCCTCGTCGTAGGCCACGGGTTCTCCGGTTCGCATTGCGACCAGTACGTCGCGAATGAGGTTGTTCCAGTCACCCACCAGAACTTGCGGCCGGTGTCGAGCTCAGCACACCAGCCACGCAAAGTCCGCTCGACGGCGGCCTCGGAGGGCGTCAGCGCGTTCGGCTCACTGCTCACGACGAGAATCTACGACGACCATTGGGCATCGCGCGGCCGACTTTACGATCGCCAACGTCGTGAACGCCTCGGGTCTCGCTGAACTACGCATGGGTTTTGAGCAGTGGTCGGCCGAAAATCGGCGGCGCACCGTTCTCGACGGCTACGCCTCGGCGATTTGTCGGATGAGTTGCTCGAAGCGTTGGCGTGCGTCGGAGTAGGAGTATCGGGCGTCGTCGGGCACGTCAAGAGCGTCCCACAGCTGCTCCCAGTCGTCCCACGCCGGCAGGGTCGGTGGCCACGCGTGCTTGCCGCGGTGCGTGAAGGTGTCCTCGCATGCGGCCCGGGTTTGAGCGAGCCGAGCGTTCTCCACGATGCCGGCGAGCAACAAGATGTCGTAGATGTCGTGGACGCGCGGGTTGGAACCCTCTGCTGGCACTTCCGTGCAGGCGTG
>JANMRB010000271.1:0-29366 GCA_031370825.1 Ilumatobacteraceae bacterium | reverse complement strand
CATCCGCTCAACAGCGAAGAGCTGGAACAGTCGGGCGGCGCCCCGTACATGGTGGCGGTGCTCAACGGCGATGTCGACAACCACGCCGACATCAAGGTCAACCACGGCCTGCACATCGCCGGGTCGATCACCACCGACGCGAAGGTCATCCCCGCCGTCATGGCTCGTCATGTGGCGTCCGGTGTCTCGGATCTCGGCGAAGCGTTCCGACGCACGGTCGCCGAGTTCGAGGGAAGCGTTGCGATCGGCGCCGCCGCCGCCGATCGACCCGACAGCCTCTATCTGGCGTTGCGAGGCAGCGGTCAGGCTCTGTATGTGGGCTTGGCCGACGACTGCTACATCGTGGCCAGCGAACCGTATGGAGTCGTCGAGGAGACCACCCGATTCGTCCGCATGGACGGCGAGTCCCCATCGCCATCAGGTAGTCGCGGCCAGGTTTTCGTCCTCGATGGAGCCCACGCCGGTGAGCTCGAAGGCATCCGCCGCATGGCATATGACGGAGCCGAGCTTCCCCCCACCGACAACGAGGTGGCCACCGCACAGGTCACGACTCGCGACATCGATCGTGGGGACTCGCCCCACTACCTGCTGAAAGAGATCGGCGAGGCACCGGCGAGTTTCCGCAAGACCGTACGCGGCAAGATCGTGGAGGTCGACGGTCTGCGCCGCGCCTCCGTCGGTACTCGCGCCCTGCCCCCCGAGATCCGCGTCAGGCTCGCGGAGGGAAGCATCAGGCGGATCAAGGTCATCGGCCAGGGCACTGCTGCGGTGGCCGGTCGCAGCATGGCTGCCGTCCTGGATGCGCTCACCGATGGCCAGGTCGACATCGACCCCATCACGGCAACCGAGTTGAGTGGTTTCGGGATGAATCTCGACATGAGCGACACACTCGTCATCGCGGTCAGTCAGAGCGGCACCACCACCGACACCAACCGCACCGTCGATCTGGTCCGAGCCCGCGGGGCTGCCGTGATCGGGATCGTCAATCGACGCAACAGCGACCTCACCGACAAGGCCGACGGTGTGATGTACACCAGTGATGGACGCGACGTCGAGATGAGCGTCGCCTCGACCAAGGCCTTCTACGCCCAAGTTGCCGCCGGCGTCCTGCTGGCGTGCGCCATCACCGAGGCGGGCAATCTCGGATCGGCGCAACGACGCCATGATCTCTTGACGTCGTTGCGACACATGCCAGAAGCGATGCTCGACGTCCTGTCCCGGCGCGACGTGATCGGCGACGCCGCTCGGCGATTCGCTCCTTCGAAGCGATATTGGGCCATCGTGGGCAGCGGCCCGAACACCGTCGCTGCCGAAGAAGTGCGCATCAAGCTCAGCGAGCTGTGTTACAAGTCGATCGCCTGCGACATCACCGAGGACAAGAAGCACATCGACCTGTCCAGCGAGCCGCTGATCCTCGTTTGCGCCGCCGGGCTTGTCGGAGGAACCGCCGACGACGTGGCCAAAGAAGTGGCGATCTACAAAGCGCACAAGGCCACACCGATCGTCGTAGCTACGGAAGGCGACGAACGGTTCGCCGCTGCGGCAGCAGTCCTGACGGTTCCTGCGGTCGATTCAGCGCTTGCTTTCGTGCTTTCGGCGATGGTCGGTCACCTCTTCGGGTACGAAGCTGCGTTGGCGATCGACGCCTCGGCCAGGCCGCTTCGTGAAGCTCGCGAGGTCATCGAGCAGGCCCTGATCGTCTCGGACAATGGCGACGAGGTGCTCGAGTCCGTCCGTCACGGCATCGGTCAGCACGCCGAGCGTTTCGGCGAGGGGCTGCGTTCCGGTCTGTACGACGGTCATCTCGAGGCATCGACGGCCGTGCGTCTGTCGGCGCTGCTGACCGACCTGCGCGACGATCTCCCGCTCGAGGCCTATCACCGGGCGACCGGCAAGGTCGCGACACCCGGTGTCATGATCGACGATCTCACCGCGTCGTTGACACGAGCCATCGAGGAACTGACCCGACCGATCGACGCCATCAAACATCAGGCCAAGACGGTCACCGTAGGTATCAGCCGCAGCGACGAGGGCATTCTCGATCGTGCGCTGGTGCAGGCGACGCTGGCGGCGGGCGCGGGCCGCGATGCACTGAGCTACAGCACCTTGAAGGTGCTTGCCGATCTGGACCCGGCGGTCCTGTCGGTCGCTGGTTTCACCCGCTATCGAATCGATGGTGATCCGGCCGGTGACGCTCGGATCTCGATCGTCGATCGTGGCGGGCTCTCCAGCGAGGTGCCCAGTCGAGTTGAGCGCAATCCGCAGTTGTTGGGTACGAAGCGCCGGGTTGCGGTCGAACGCCAGGTTCTGGTGGCTCGGGGACGCAGTGACGGTCGCACGGTCATCTTCGTGCCGGAGGTCAAGGCGGGTGCGTGCGTCGGCATCACGTTGTTGCATGTGCAATTTCATGACCGGTTGCCGGCGGCAGTCATGCGCGGCGTGCTTCAGGGTTACGACCACCGCTATGACCGGCTTGTCGACTGGGTGTCGGAGACCGAGGGGGTGTTCCGCGACGATCTGCTCGGCGAGTTCCCCGTTGCCGACCTGTTGATCACCCCGATCTCCGACGTCGCCGACCAATGGCGATCGTGATCCGCGGCATCGGTATCGACGCGGTCGATATCGAGCGGTTCCGCAGATCGTTGGAACGGACGCCGTCGATGCAGCAGCGGATCTTCACCGACAGCGAACTTGCCTATGTCGCACCCAAGGCGGACCCGGTGCCATCGCTCGCAGCTCGATTCGCGTCACGCGAAGCCGTGATGAAAGCGATGGGGTTGGGCCTGGGGGCGTTCGGCTTCCACGAGGTCTGGGTCGATCACCGCGAGAGCGGAGAACCGCATCTCAACGTCACCGGTCGAGCTGCGCAACTCGCCGATGAGCGCGGGATCGAATCGTGGCACCTCTCCATCACCCATACGGACCAAGTGGCCATCGCCTACGTCGTCGCCTCGTGACGTAGCCTCGTCGGCATGTTGCCGATCGTCACTCCGGAGGAAATGGCCGCGATTGACGCTGCCGCGCCGGAGCCTTCCGAAGTGTTGATCGAGCGCGCCGGCGCAGCCGTCGCCTGGGCTGCGTTGCGCATGCTCGGCGGTGCCTACGGCCGCACAGTCAACGTGCTGTGTGGCAAGGGCAACAACGGTGCGGATGGTCGCGTTGCAGCCAGTCATCTCGCTGCAAAGGGTGTGCGGGTCAGAGTTTTCGATGTGCCGTCGCATCCGGCGAAATTGCCCGCGGCCGATCTCGTGATCGATGCCGCCTATGGCAGCGGTTTTCATGGATCGTGGTCGCCACCGGACGTTGGCGACACACCGGTGCTCGCGGTCGACGTGCCGAGCGGTGTCGACGCGTTGACAGGCGACATCGGCGGTGACGTTCTCGCCGCGGCGCGAACCGTGACGTTTGCAGCACTGAAGCCCGGTCTGTTGATGCCGCCCGGCAGCGCCCTCGCCGGTGAGCTCGAGTTGGCCGACATCGGGCTCGACATCGGATGGGCGCGCGCCAACCTGGTGCAGACAGCTGATGTCGTCGACTGGTGGCCGGTGCGCGACGAATATGCGCACAAGTGGCGGGCTGCGGTGCGCGTCATCGCCGGCAGCTCGACGATGACGGGGGCACCGCGGCTCGTCGCCAGAGCCGCGATGCGAACCGGCGCCGGCATGGTCCATCTATCGGTTCCCGGCATGACCTTGATGGATGCACCCATCGAGATCGTTCAGCGACCGCTCCCGGGCCTGCTGTGGGCCGATGCCACGCTCGCGTCGCTCGATCGATTTCATTCGATCGTCGTGGGGCCAGGCCTCGGTCGATCCGACGACACCGCCGCAAACATCCGAACAGTCGTCGTGGAAGCGCCGCTGCCGATGGTCATCGATGGCGACGGCCTGTTCGCACTCGGTTGGAGCTCGGAAGGAGCGTCCACGTTGCTGCGACGCCGCACGGTACCGACGGTGCTGACGCCCCATGACGGCGAGTACGCAGTGCTGACCGGCAGCCAGCCCGGAGCGGATCGACTGGTTGCAGCGAGGCGGTTGGCGGCCGACAGCGCCTGCACAGTGCTGCTGAAAGGCGCTGCAACCATCATCGCCGACCCCGATGGTCAAGCCCTGGTGGTGACAGCGGGCGATGCCAGGTTGGCCACGGCCGGCACCGGTGACGTGCTCAGTGGGATCATCGGTGCGCTGCTGGCGGGCGGGATGAAACCGTTGCACGCCGCTGCCGCTGCGGCCTGGGTGCACGGCCAGGCTGGCCGCCGGGGGCATCGACTAGGTCTGGTCGCCAGCGATCTGCCCGATCTGATTCCGGCGGTGCTGGAAGAACTGCTGTGAGTCGCTGGGCGTGGGCCGAGGTCGACCTCAGTGCTGTCCGAGCCAATGTCGAGCACATGGTCGCTGTCGCAGCGCCCGCAGTCGTCTGGGCGGTGGTCAAGGCCGACGGATACGGCCACGGAGCATCTCAGGCTTCACGAGCGGCGCTGCAGGGCGGCGCGACAGGTTTGTGCGTGGCGTTGGCGCAGGAAGGGATCGCCTTGCGCGATTCGGGGCTCGACTGCCCGATTCTGGTGCTCAGCGAGCAACCGCCGTCAGAGCTGGCCGGCGCGATCCGGGCCGGCCTCGACCTGACGGTCTACTCGTACGCCCAGTTGGAAGACATTGCGTCGGCAGGCGGACGTGACCACCCCGTCCACCTGAAGGTCGACACCGGCATGCACCGCGTGGGTGCCGCGGGCCATGACGCGGTGGGGCTGGCCGATGCCATCGACGAGTCGGCGGCTGCTCGGCTGGCGGGGTTGTGCACCCATCTCGCTGTTGCCGACGAACCGGCCGATGCGTTCAACGCTGCCCAGATCGCAGCATTCGAGGACGTGCTGACGGCACTCAACGCTGCCGGTCATCACCCGCCGCTGGTCCATGCGGCCAACTCGGCGGCGACTCTTGCCAACCCGTCGGCCCACTTCGACATGGTGCGCGCCGGGATCTCGATCTATGGCATCTCGCCTGGAGCCGCCCTGGTCCCGCACACCGCTGCGCTACGTCCCGCCCTTTCGTTGCGCGCCCGCGTGTCGCACGTCAAGCAGGTGCGCGCCGGTGCCGGCATTTCATATGGACTGCAGCACCGCTTCGAGAGGGACACGGTCGTGGCCACGTTGCCTTTGGGCTACGCCGACGGTGTTCCCCGCCGACTGTTCTCGTGTGGCGGTGAGGTGCTGATCGGCGGTCGCCGTCGATCGATCGTCGGCGTCGTGACCATGGATCAGCTGATGGTCGACTGCGGAACCGAGGACGTTGCAATCGGCGACGAAGCTGTCCTGATCGGGAGCCAGGGCAGCGATTCGATCACGGCCGACGAATGGGCCGATCGGCTCGGGACGATCGGGTACGAGGTGGTCTGCGGGATCTCCAACCGCATCGAGCGGCGATACACGGCGGCCTGAGCCTCTAGCATCGTCGGCGGCCATGTTGCATCTCCGTTCTGATTCTGTTGCGACAACTTCTGCCATCGCCGCGTGCCTGGCCGGCCTGACTCGTCGTGGTGATCTGATCGTGCTCGCCGGGGACATGGGTACCGGCAAGACGGCGTTCGCCAAGGGCTTCGGCAGGGCGATCGGCGTGACGGAGCCGATCACATCTCCGACGTACACGCTGATCCACAGCTACCCGGCCGGCAGGGTGACTCTTCATCACGCCGACATCTACCGGTTGACAACTCATCACGAGGTCGCCGACCTGGCGCTGTCCGAGCTGCTCGAATCGGACGGCATCGTGATGGTCGAATGGGGAGATGTCGTGGCCGGTTCGTTGGGCGACCATGTCTTGGTGCGACTGGAATTCGACGAGGCCGATCCCGATGCCCGCCACATCGTGGTCAGCGCCGCCGGTCGTGCGTGGGCTGGTCGCTGGCAGGAGATCGAGCGTCAACTGGCGGTGTTCGCATGCTGATCCTCGGTATCGAAACGGCCACAGAACAGGTCAGCGTGGCCATCGGCGGGCACGAAGGCGTGCTCGCAATGTTCGAGGTCTGCCGGGGTCGCCGGCACGCCGAGACCCTGATTCCGTCGATCCAGTTCGTTTGCAAGCAAGCCGAAGTCGACATGTCCGAGTTCGGAGCGATTGCGGTCGACGTCGGACCTGGTCTGTTCACCGGGATGCGAGTCGGCTTGGCTGCTGCAAAGGCCATTGCCCAGGCATCGCGAGTTCCGATGATCGGGATCAGCTCGCTCGATCTGTTGGCCTTTCCTCTCCGGCAGAGCGGGCGAGAGGTCGCGGCAGTGATCGACGCTCGCAAGGGTGAGCTCTTCTACGCGTTCTATCGACCGGTGCCCGGAGGAGTGCAAAGGCTGGGTGAGCCCCGATGTGGCTCCGTCGAGGATCTGATCGGAGAGATGATGGCGCGCGGGCACGACAGCGTCTGTGTCGGAGATGGCGCCCTGCGATATCGGGAAGAGATCGCCGCCGTCGTTCGATGTGACTTCGCCGAGCAGTTCCTGTCCCACCCGTCGGCAGCACCGTTGGTGCAGTTGGCGCACGCCAGGGCGTTGCGCGAAGAGTGGGTCAACCCATGGGAGATCCAGCCGCTCTACCTGCGCGCTCCTGATGCGCGGATCAACTGGTCGACCCGCGCGTCGGCGACACGAGGTGGACGATGAGCGTCTTGTCTCGGCTCCTGGGGCGGGCAGACTCCGACCAGCAGTTGGTCATCGAGCCGCTGCGGCGTAGGCATCTCGCCGACATCCTGGCCATCGAGCAGGTGTCCTACCCGAAGCCGTGGTCGCGCAACGTGTTCCAGAGCGAGATCGAACTTGCCCGCGGAGGCGAGCGCCACTACATCGTCGCCCGCGCCAGTGGGGTGGTCATCGGGTACGCCGGCCTGATGTTCGTTGTCGGCGATGCCCACGTCACCAACATCGCGGTTGCCTCCGACAGGCAACATGCCGGAGTTGGCACTCGGATGTTGGCCGAACTCGCGTGGGAAGCGATCAATCGGGGCTGTGATGCATTGACGCTGGAGGTTCGTGTCAGCAACACAGGGGCACAGGCGTTGTATCGCAGCTTCGGCTTCGTGCCCGCCGGTGTGCGTCAGCGGTACTACGAGAACACCGAAGACGCCATCGTCATGTGGTGCCACGACATCGGCCAGCCGGACTACGCCGAACGATTGAAATTGCTCAGCCCCGAGTCAATACCACGAAATTGGCAGCGATGAGCGTGAGTGAGAGCACTGTGGTGCTGGGCATCGAAACGAGCTGCGACGAAACAGCCGCCGCGCTGGTCATGGGCGGCTATGACGTGCTCTCCAGCGTCGTCTCCACCCAGGTCGACCTTCACGCCCAATACGGCGGCGTCGTGCCCGAGATAGCCAGTCGCGCCCACCTCGACCTGCTCAACCCTGTCGTCGCCCGGGCAGTTGTCGAGGCCGGCATCGAGCCGGAGCGGATCGATGCCGTTGCCTGCACCGTCGGACCAGGGCTTGTCGGCGCGCTCCTTGTCGGGGTGTCGGCGGCCAAGGCACTGGCTCTCACGTGGGACGTGCCCTTCATCGGCGTCAACCACATGGAGGCCCATCTCTACGCCGCGTTCCTCGAGGACCAGTCACTCGAGATGCCACTGGTCGTACTGCTGGTCTCAGGCGGTCACACGATGCTGGTCGAGATGCGCGACCACGGCCGCTACCGACTGCTCGGGCAGACGATCGACGATGCAGCAGGTGAGGCCTTCGACAAGGTTGCCCGCTTCCTCGGCCTCGGCTATCCGGGTGGTCCGGCCATCGATCAGGAGGCCCTGCGCGGCGACCCCACGGCGATCGCGTTCCCGCGGGCCATGCTCAACGACGGGCTCGACTTCAGCTTCAGCGGGCTGAAGACATCGGTCGTCAACTACGTGCGCAAGAATCCGGATGTGTCGGCGGCAGACGTCGCCGCGTCGTTCCAGGCTGCGGTCGTCGACGTTCTGGTCGCCAAGGCCAGGCGTGCAGCGGCCTCTGTCGGCGCACGCGGGCTGGCGTTGGGCGGAGGCGTTGCGGCGAACTCGTTGCTTCGCGACCGCTTCGCGGCGGCAGGCGACGAGGACGCGATCAGAGTGTTCCTGCCGAGCCGGGCCATGTGCACCGACAACGCTGCGATGATCGCCGCTACCGGATGGCATCGCCTGGGCAGGGATGGCCCGACCTCCCTGGACATCGGTGCCCTTCCCAACCTGCGGCTCGCGTTCGACGACTGAGCGACGGGAGGCGAGGGGAGACTCGTAGCCTGGCGCGGTGAGAATCGGCACGTTCACCCCTGTGGCGCCCGTCGTGCTGGCGCCGATGGCCGGGGTCACCAACGCGCCGTTCCGCACGCTGTGTCGCGAGTTTGCTCCCGGGTTGATCTATGTCAACGAGATGGTGATGGCCACCGCTGTCGTGCACGGCAACTCCAAGACGGAGCGGATGATGACCTTCACCGCCGACGAGCAACCGCGGAGCCTGCAGATCTATGGCAGCGATCCCGTGACGCTGGGTGAAGCGATCCGCAAGCTGTGCGACGCCGACAGGGTCGACCACATCGACATCAACTTCGGCTGCCCGGCGGCCAAGGTCACGCGCAAGGGCGGCGGAGCCGCAGTCCCTGCCAAGCCGAACCTGCTGCGCGCCATCCTCCGCCACGCCGTTGCCGCGGCCACACCGGCTGGTGTGCCGGTGACGATCAAGTTCCGCAAAGGTCTCTTCGATTCGCTGTTGACGTACATCGAGACGGGCCGCATTGCCGTCGACGAGGGAATCGTCGCGATCGCATTGCATGCCCGCACGGCCGAGCAGCATTACGCGGGCACCGCCGATTGGAATGCGATCGGCGAATTGAAATCCGCGGTTCCCGAGATCCCCGTGCTGGGGAACGGCGACATCTGGCAGGCAGCAGATGCCGTCGCAATGTTGGGAGCGACGGGCTGTGATGGCGTCGTGGTCGGCCGTGGCTGCCTCGGCCGACCGTGGTTGTTCCGGGACCTCGTCGAGGCGCTCAATGGTCGGCCTGTGCCGCCCTCGCCGTCGTTGGCAGAGGCGTGCGAAGTCATGGCCCGCCACGCACGATTGCTGGCAGACCATCTGGGGGAGGATCTGGCGATGCGCGACTTCCGCAAGCACACCTCCTGGTACCTCACGGGGTATCCGGTCGGTGGTGAAGCACGCCGCCGGTTCGCAAACATCTCGACGCTCGTCGAGTTGGAGGATCTCATCGCCCAACTCGATCCCGGCATCGTCCTGGTCGACGGCGGCGAGCGGATTCGCAGGGGCCACACCAATGGCCCCATTCGCGTGGCCCTGCCCGACGGTTACCTCGATCATCTCGACGACGCCACCGTCCCCGATGACTCCCATGTGATGGCGCTCAGCGGCGGATGACTGTGCCGCATGTTGGTTCTCCGAACCGGGTCGTCCTCGCATCGGGGTCGCCGCGCCGGCACGAGTTGCTCAGCCAGATCGGTGTGCCGTTCATCGTGCGCACGCCCGACATCGACGAGTCGCCCACGGAATCTGAGCCACCGGTCGCCTACGTACGCAGGCTGGCATCAGCCAAAGCGGCGGCCGCGCAGGCCGCCAGTGACGAGTTGGTCATTGCCGCAGACACGACAGTCGAGATCGATGGATCGATCCTCGGAAAGCCACATGACGAAGCAGACGCCGCCTCGATGCTGCGGCAACTCTCCGGTCGCACTCATCGCGTGCACACCGGGGTCGCCATCTTGTTGGACGGCCACGAGCATGTCGATGTCTGTACCACCCTGGTCACGTTCGTCACCCTCGACGAGGCGATGATCCAGTGGTACGTCTCCACGGGTGAACCATTGGGGAAGGCGGGTTCCTACGCGATCCAGGGCGCGGGTGCTGCTCTGGTGTCGAGGATCGATGGCAGCGTGAGCAATGTGATTGGGCTGCCCCTTCACCTTGCGATCGAGCTGGCAGCTCGTCGCGGCGTGGATCTGCTGGCGACGTCTCGCTGATCGCGTCAGAACGTCGGCCAGAACGCAACTGTCACTCCGTCGCTGTCGACGATGCGAGCTGTGAACGGAAGCGGCTCGAAGAAAACCACAGCGGTGAACTGGTCGGCGAGGCTCGGATCGACGTCGAACAGCGGCGTGACCGTCGATGGCTGTCCGGTCGGACTGAGGTGCAACTCCGCGCCTGTCATCCCCCGAGGGACCTTGGCCAGCACGTAGGTCCGGCCGTGTTCTACGAGGGTTTCGATGGTCGGGGCGCCGCTCGGCAGGCTGGGTCTGGTCTCGCTGGGAGTCGTCGAGTCTCCTGGTTGGCCGATCCACCACAGGTACCCGGCGTCCGGCTGGTCGGGATTCCTTGTCGAGACCTGGATCGTCCATCCCCATCCATCGGAGAGCATTCCCGACACGACGGTCTTCGGCGCGGCCCCGACCGTCGACGTCGGGAAGGTGGTGTCGAGCTGCCGGCGGACAGCGTTGTCAGCGCTCTTGTGAACCGTCCCGGCGATCGCCTGCATCTGCCCGGCGTCGAGGGTTCCGCGCATCGTGATCAACCGCTCGCCATCGCGCCACTGGACGATCGACATAGCGGGATCCTCCGCGGACTGCCCGACGACGGCCGTAAGATCGCCAATTGGGAAGGTCGTGCTCCGGGTGATCGCGAACTTCGCGACATCAGCTCGATCGACGATGTTGTCTCCGGCGACCGTGATGCTGAAGTTCTCTGCCAGCGCCGGAGGCATTCCCGTGGCGTACCCGACCCGGGCGACGGGCGCGCCGAACAGCGCCGTGGCCGGATCGACGTCGAGTATCTGCTTGTGATCGGTGGCGAAGAACCGATCGCTGAAGCGGATCCCCGACGGGTCGATGCCGACCGACCTGACAAGCCTGAGCAGCTGCCGGTCCACCCAACCGCGAGAGTCGATCTCCAGCGCTTGTCCGTCCTTGGTGAACGACAGCCGTGATTGGCCGGACGCCTGGTCATGTTCGACGGTTACCTCGATGCCATCGACGAGCGTGCGATACGAGCTCCGTCCCGACGCGTGACGACCGCCCAGTGATACGACGAACCACGATCCGGAGGTCGCGCTGGCGTCGACCGTCCCCCACAACTGCGCGGGCCCGCTCTCGCTGAAGTCTGCAGCCGTTGTCTCACTTTCGCCCCGCTGCTGGGCCAAGTACATCTTGAATCCCGGCGGCGGATCGGCGATGTAGTACTGCGGCTCGATGAGATTTGGGGTCGTCGGGCCGGAAAGGTTCGGTGTCGTCGGGGTTGTGGCCTTGTCGGAACTGATCGCGCTGCTGATCACGCTGTAACCGACGATGGCAACCAGCGCTATGGCAGCTGCCGGGCCGATCCACCGCGAACCACCCGGACTCGCAGTGCCGGCAGGAGCCCACGCCGGGTCTCGAAATGCCCCTCCATCGTCGTCGATCATCTCCATGATCTCGGGCGCTGGGTCGGGCTGTGTTTTCACGGCCTTGGCCAGCTGGCCAACACCGTGCCATCTTCACCGATGATCTGTGCGGTGTAGGTCGTCGGCTCGCTGAACGCATATGCGGCGAACGTACGGTCGAAGTCGGGTGAGACGTCGTTGAACGGAACGACGACCGGGTCGAAACCGTCACGGTTGATCTGCAGCTCTGCGGTCGACGCAACGGCGCGTGGCAGGTTGGCCAGCACGTACGTGCGCTGGTTCTCCACCACCGTGCTGACGTTGGCCGTGTCGTCCGCAGCTGACGGGATGCCGCGACCGGTCGTATCCCACTGCCACGAGATCGCGCGTTCATTGGGATAGGTCAACATCGCCACTTTCACGACCCACGGGTTCGACTGAGCGTCGGTGCCGAACGACACCGACGCCGGGGCCGTTTGGTCGAACTGGCCGAAGTTGTTGTCTGCATTGTGCTTGGTCGCCTGGAACTTCATCCCCTGCCACTCGTCGGGGCCGACCTCGTGGACGGTCCGGGCGATGGCCACCAGCTCGGGCACCGTGAGCGATGAGGACAATGTGACGATGTGGTCCCCGGCGATCCAACTTGCCACGGCGACCTCGTACTGAGAGACAAGCGTGCCGGCGACCGCCACATGACCATCGACGTCGAACACTGTGGTGTTGTCGAGGAAGAAACGAAGTGCGATCTGGCGATCTAACGTGCTGCCGCCCTGGTCGGGCGGTGAACGGGGAGCCACCGCGAGGTTGATGCCGCCATTGAAATCTTGGTTCGACTGGTAGAAGATCGATTCGACGGGTACGCCCTGCACCGCCAGCCACGGGTTCACCGAGCTGATCAATGTGAAGTCCGGGATCAACGACGGGTCGGTCAGCGTGACGCTGCCACCCCTGACCGTCACTGACGCGGCCAGGCGGATGAGGTCGTCGTCGCTCATTCCGAACGATGTGATCGTCACCGAACCGTACGGACTTGCCACGAACTGAGCGATCGCTTGTCCGGACGAAGTGTGCGACAGGCCGATCGAGCGTTCACCGGTCTCGACACGGTAGGCATCGATGGCTACGCCGCGTCCCGAAAACGACTCGATCGAGAACCAAGAGCCTGACGATGCTGTCGAGCCATCCGTGGCCCACAGCTGGTACTTGACGGAGTCGACGAACCCGTTAGGCGCGAAGATCTCGGCCGAAGACACCGAGAACTCCCGCGGTGGGTCGGCGGAGTAGTACGGGACCAGCGGGCCCGGCGCGGTCGTTGTCGGCGCCGGAGGTGGTGTGGTCGTCGGTGTAGGAGTCGTGGAGCTGGGGGCCGGGGCCGCCTTGGGGGCGCCGCTCGACGCCGACGTTGCAACCCCGTAGCCGATGAGAGCTACCAGAGCCGCCGCAGCAACCGGCCCGACCCAGCGCGGCCCGCCGGTGTCGTGAATCGTGATGTTCGGGGCCCGATCGCCGAACGCGTTGATGTCGTCATCGATGATCTCGATGATCTCCGACGATTCCTCGCCCTGCAGGCCGGTGGCCCTCACGCCGCGAGTATCGCGCACGTCGACCCCGTTAGCACTCTCAGGTCCCGGTTGCTAACCGTCGTGCCAACCGCCTAGGATTGGCACTCGCGGTAGCCGAGTGCTAACGCGGCAGAACGTAATGCTCAACACGTAACTTTCACCGTCCGAGTGCCCATGCCAACGGAGGCCCCGCACCCATGAATCTCAAGCCCCTCGATGACCGCATTGTCGTCAAGCCCAACGAGGCCGAGCAGACCACCGCATCCGGTCTGGTCATCCCCGATACCGCCAAGGAGAAGCCGCAGCAGGGCGAAGTGCTCGCTGTCGGTCCTGGTCGCTGGAGCGACGACAAGGGCGCCCACAGCCCGCTCGACATCAAGGTCGGCGACACCGTCCTGTACTCCAAGTACGGCGGGACCGAAGTCACCATCGACGGCGACGACCTGTTGATCCTCACCAGCCGCGACGTGCTGGCGATCGTCGGCAAGTGAGCTGACGGACCACCATGGCAAAGCAACTGAAGTTTGACGACGAGGCGCGTCGCGCCCTCGAGGCCGGCGTGAACAAGTTGGCCGACACGGTCAAGGTCACGCTGGGGCCGAAGGGCCGCAATGTCGTGCTCGACAAGAAGTTCGGCGCACCGACCATCACCAATGACGGCGTCTCGATCGCCAAAGAGATCGAACTCGACGACCCGTACGAGAACATGGGCGCCCAGCTGGTGAAAGAAGTCGCCACCAAGACCAACGACGTCGCCGGCGACGGCACCACGACAGCCACGGTCCTGGCCCAGGCAATGGTCAACCACGGCATGCGCAACGTCGCTGCCGGGGCCAACCCGATGGGCCTGAAGAAGGGCATCGAGAAGGCTGTCGCCGCTGCTGTCGAATCGATCAAGTCGCAGGCCCAAGAGGTCGAAGACAAGGATCAGATCGCGGCCGTCGCCACCATCTCGGCCGCCGACGCTTCCGTCGGCGAGGTCATCGCCAACGCCATCGACAAGGTCGGCAAAGACGGTGTCGTCACGGTTGAAGAGTCCAACACGTTCGGCACCGAGCTCGAGTTCACCGAGGGGATGCAGTTCGACAAGGGCTACATGTCGCCGTACTTCGTGACCGACGCCGAGCGTCAAGAGGCCGTCCTCGAAGACGCGTACGTCCTGTTGAACTCCGGCAAGATCTCGACCGTTCAGGCGATGTTGCCTGTTCTCGAGGCTGTCATGAAGACCGGCCGACCACTGCTCATCATCGCCGAAGACATCGAGGGAGAGGCCCTGGCCACCCTGGTGGTCAACAAGATCCGCGGCACGTTCAACTCGGTAGCGGTCAAGGCACCCGGCTTCGGTGATCGTCGCAAGGCGATGCTGCAAGACATGGCGGTCCTCACGGGCGGTCAGGTCATCAGCGAAGAGGTCGGCCTGAAGCTCGAGAACCTGACCCTCGACCTGCTCGGTCGGGCCAAGCGAGTCATCGTCACCAAGGACACCACCACGATCGTCGACGGCGTTGGTGCCCCCGACGACGTCGCCGGTCGTATCAACCAGATCAAGGCCGAGATCGAGAACACCGACAGCGACTGGGATCGCGAGAAGCTGCAAGAGCGTCTCGCCAAGCTCGCCGGCGGCGTTGCAGTCATCAAGGTCGGCGCAGCCACCGAGGTTGAGCTGAAGGAGAAGAAGCACCGCATCGAAGACGCGGTGTCGGCAACTCGTGCAGCCATCGAAGAAGGTGTCGTGGCAGGCGGCGGTGTCGCTCTCGTGCGGGCCCGCAAGGCGGTCATGGCTGTCGTCGACAGCCTGACCGGCGACGAGGCCACGGGTGCTCGCACCGTGTGGGAGTCGCTGACCGCCCCGTGCCGTCTCATTGCCGACAACGCAGGCATGGAAGGCGCGGTCGTCGTCCCGCAGGTTGAAGCCGCCAAGGGCTCGATGGGCATGAACGCGGCGACCGGTGAGATGGTCGACCTCGTCAAGGCCGGCATCATCGATCCTGCCAAGGTCACCCGCGCCGCACTGCAGAACGCAGCGTCGATCGCCGCTCTGGTCCTGACTACCGAATGCCTGGTCTCGGACAAGCCCGAGAAGAAGTCGGCGATGTCCGCTGGCGGCGGCGGCATGGGCGGAGGAATGCCGGGAATGGGAATGATGTGAGGCCTTCGGGCGTTACATAGTTCACCCCCCAACAAACGGCCTCGGTGCAGCGATCAGTCGCCGCCGAGGCCATTTGCTTTTTCCGGCGCAGCTAGGCTCCGGCCAATGGCTGTCACGACTAAGCGTCCGTTCTGGATGCACCAGGTGGTGGAGTACATCCTCGGTGGGGCCATGATCGCCACCGGTCTGCAGAGCCCGACACCGTTGCTGCCCAGCCTGGTCGGCGCCCTCATCATGCTCCATTCGGCGATCACGATCGGGCCGGTGGGCGCGTTTCGGGTCATCACCCGGGGCGTGCATCGCGTCGTCGATGTGGCTGTGATCGCCACCGAAGTGGTGGCCGGTCTGCAGCCTTGGATCCATCTCGAGTCGGGGACGAGGATCATCATGGTCGGGATCGCCCTCGTGCACCTGTTCGTGTGGTGGAACAGCAGCTTCGCGACTCGAGTCAAAGCGCCTGCCGTGTCTGCCGAGGGTGGGCGTAGCACCGAGATCGGCAGGATTGCCGGGCGGCTCGTGGGCAACGGCGTCAACGCCGTGCGTCGCCCGCGCAGCGATGATCGGTAGCCTGAGCAGCATGTCGTTCAACCCACCGCCACCGGATCTTCACAAGTTGCAGGCCGCGTGGGAGGAATGGGAGCGTGGCGAGCAGCCGCCTGGCAAGGTGCTGGCCAACCTGAAGACAGCCGGCATGGCAATCGTGCTCGCTCAACTCGTCGAGAGTGGCTGGAGCCCCGCTGCGTAGTTCGCGATGGCGCGGCGGCGGCGACCAGCAAATTCCTCGGCCGGAGGGTTGGTTGCACGGCGGCGCTGCACCCTGGCTCGATCGGGTGCGGCGACTTTCGGTGGCCGATGTTGTCGCTGCGGTCGTCACCCGGCCACACCTGTCGCCGGTCGCTCCGGCCGGCACGCTGCGTGAGTCCGCCGTCTTGGTCGTGATCACGGATGGGCCCGACGGTGCCGAAGTCCTGCTGACCCGTCGTTCGCAGTCCATGACCAGTCATCGTGGCGAGATCAGCTTCCCTGGCGGGCGCGTCGATCCTGGCGAGGGATTCGAGGCGGCGGCGTTGCGCGAAGCGCACGAGGAGGTCGCACTCGACCCAGCGGCGGTGCAGGTTCGTGGCAGGCTCGATCCGATCTCGACACTGTCCAGCGGAAGCTTCATCGTGCCGGTTGTCGGTACCGTCGACCGGCCGCCGGTCCTGCGACCAGCGGACGCCGAGGTCGATCGGATCATGTGGGTACCGCTGGCCGAATTGACCCGTGCCGACACGTTTCGCGAAGAGGTCTGGCACCGCGATGGTGAACCTCGGCCGATCTTCTTCTTCGAGCTGGAGGATGAGACGATCTGGGGAGCGACGGCTCGGATCTTGCATCAACTCCTGCGGGTGGCCCTGGGCATCGAGGGCCCAGAACCACCCGCGCTGTAGGGGGTTCTCCGAATTACGGTCCGCCCGCAATCCGGACACCGGCGTAGAACGTCTCGGCCCACGCCAGACATGTCGGCTCGTCGTACCAGGCGCGAGCCCAGCAATGCCGCTTCATGTCGGCGAGGAACTGCTGATCCACCCGCTTGCGGCTGGAGCTGTTCCAGTGGCTGCCCCCGTAGCGCCGGTCGAGCAGTTGCAGGTTGCGATATCCGAAGTCGTGGCGCCGGCAGGCGTAGGTGAAGTTGAACGAGCGGCCGGTGTTGCCGACGAGGGGTGCCGAACAGAAGTCGGTGCTCCAGTCGAACCACGCGTCGCTGCCGACGGTGGCCAGAAACCCGCTGATCGGTGTCGTGTACAACATGCGTTCAACGAAGGCCTGATCTGCAGAGGCGGAACGAACAGGGCCGGCAAAAGCCGGCGATGCGACGGTCAGCACGATCGTGACCGCGACGAGCACTCGGAGAACGTGTCTCATGATGCTCCTCGTTATGAGGTCCCGTAGTGGGACTCAGCGGAGTGAATCAACGACTCACGGGTCGTGCAACCCCCGGCCCGACTTTCCGCGACGCAATTCCCGCGACCGCAATTCCCGCGATTAGGCCAACTTCTGCAGCAGTGTCCATGCCGATCGCACGTGTCGCTCCTGTGTGGCTCGCGCTCCGATCGAGAAGCGCAGGACTGAACGACCTTCGAGGACGGTCCGCGTGAACAACACCGTGCCGGTCGCGTTGGCTTGCTCGATGAGTCGATCGGTAGCGGCGTCCCCGTCGCGCACGGCCAGGCAGAGCAGGTTGAGCGGATGTGGGGCCACGATCTCGAACCGATCATCGGACGCAACCAAGCCGGCTAGCAGCTGGGTCAGTTCGACGTGCTCGCGGATCATCCGCTGCACTGGCTCGACTCCATCGATACGCAGGTGGAACCACAGCTTGAGCGATCGAAAGCGGCGCCCGAGAGGTAGTTGCCAGTCGCGGTAGTCGATGACCGCACCGGTCTCGGCGGCAGCCGACCGCAAGTATTCGGGCAGGATGCTCAAGGCCCCGAGCAGCGCCCTTCGATCGGCGGTCCAGAACAGGTCGCAGTCGAAGTTGATCCCCATCCACTTATGTGGATTGGTGCAGTAGCTATCGGCGCGATCCAATCCGGCGTTGACCCACCGGAGCTCGGGCACCAGTGCGGCGATTCCGCTCATCGCCGCGTCCACATGGAGCCACATTCCCTCTCGTTGAGCGATGTCCGCGATGTCCGACGTCGGATCGAATGCCATCGAGCTCGTTGTGCCGTGGGCCGAGCACACCCAGAACGGCACCAGGCCCGCGGCGCGGTCTGCCGCGACCATGTCGGCAAGGGCCTGCGGACGCATGGCGAACAGCGCGTCGTGCGGCACCACTCGAAGTCGGTCCGTGCCGATACCGGCGATTCGCAAACCCTTTTCGATGCTGGAGTGAGCTTGTGAAGTTGCGTATGCAACGAGTCGGGAAGTGTCGCCGTCGGTGTTCACAGAACCGTTGGTGGTCCTCCAACGGGCGGCGAGGATCGATGCCAACGTCGCCTCGCTGGCCGAACCGTGGATCACGCCGCCACCGTGAGGGCTTGTCGAGCGGAACCGTTCCGGGAGCCCGAGCAGCTCTTGCATCCAGTCGACCATCAGGGTCTCGATCTCGGTGCAGGCCGGGCTGGTTACCCAGCTCATTCCCTGGACGCCGAGCCCAGCGGTCAACAGATCGCCGAGGATCGCCGGGTACGACGAGTTGGCCGGGAAGTAGGCGAAGAAGTTCGGGTGCTGCCAATGGGTCAGCGCTGGAACGACGATGTCGTTGGTATCGGCCATGACGGCGGTGAAACCGTCGGGTGCGGCCGGTGGATGCTCGGGGAGCTGGGCGCGCACCTCACCGGGTTGGACCTCCGAGGTGACGCGTTGCTGCTCGACGTTCTCGATGTAGTCGGCGATCCAGTCGATCAGCTCGTGGCCGTGCCGCTTGAAGTCTTCTGGAGTCACCGCGCAACCGTACCGCTCGCTGATCAAGGCAAGGGTTGGTGGGCGCTGTCGCGGGCGCGCACGCCGCGGGCGATGCGCCAGCCGATGAATGCCAGTCCAATGGTCAGTGCCAGGAACACCAGGTAGGTGTGGCCATCGGCGCGCGCCCGGCTGCCGCAGTTGGCTTGCTCGACCGTGCCGATGCAATTGGTGACGTCGTTGTTCTCGGGGAGCAGGTCGTTGGTGACGGTCGGGTCGCCAGCAGACGGCTGACCAGACGACGGCGGAGTGCTCGATTCGGTCGTCGGCGGTGCCGTAGCCCCGACCCGCGTCGACGGCGTCGTTACGACCGCTACGGCCATGACCGTGATCGTCACCAGGATGATTCGCCGGAGTCTCGTCACCTGGCCATCGTCGCATCCGCAGCGGGTTCTTGACACATCACCTCGGATATGTGACCGCTGACCGCCGTCAGCACGTACCATCGGACGGCAATGGTGCAGCGCAATGAAACGGTCCTGGTGGTCGACTTCGGTGCGCAGTACGCGCAACTGATCGCGCGCCGTGTGCGCGAGCTCAACGTGTACAGCGAGATCGTCCCGCATCGCATCACCGCAGCAGAGGTTGCGGCCGACCCACCCGCCGCTCTGATCCTGTCCGGTGGTCCGAAGAGCGTGCATGTCGACGGCGCACCATCGCTGGACCCGGCGATCTATGAGCTGGGCATTCCCATCTTTGGCATTTGCTACGGAGCCCAACTCATCGCCTTGCAACTGGGAGGAGAGGTCGGCCGCGGCATGCGCGGCGAATACGGCCGGGCCAAGTTGGAGGTCGCCGACGGTCCGACGCGACTGCTTCACGACCTTCCGTCGACCCACGACGTGTGGATGAGCCATTTCGATGCGGTCACCAGCGCCCCCGAGGGTTTCGTCGTCACCGCCTCCACTGCCGATGCCCCAGTTGCGGCGCTGGAGAGTGACTCGCGCAAGATCTGGGGGGTTCAGTTCCATCCGGAGGTCGTCCATTCGCCGCACGGCATGGTCGTGCTGCAGCGCTTCCTGCACGACCTTGCTGGTTGCGCCCCGACGTGGACGATGGATTCGATAATCGACACCCAGGTGGCAGCGGTGAAGGCCCAGATCGGCGATGCCAGGGCGATTTGCGCGCTGAGCGGCGGAGTCGACTCGGCCGTCGCCGCGGCGCTGGTGCACAAGGCGATCGGTCATCAGTTGACGTGCGTCTACGTGGACACTGGATTGATGCGCCGCGGCGAGAGCGACCAGATCGTCGAGACGTTCCGCCGCAATCAGGGCATCGAACTGATCCACGTCGATGCCGGCGACCGGTTCTTCGAGCGCCTCGCCGGTGTCACCGAGCCAGAGACGAAACGCAAGGTGATCGGCGAGATGTTCGTACGTGTCTTCGAGGAGAACGTCGGCGGGCTGACCGATGCGGAGTACCTCGTGCAGGGCACCCTGTACCCCGACGTGGTCGAAAGCGGTGGCAGCGACGGCACCGCGGCTGTGATCAAGAGTCATCACAACGTCGGTGGACTGCCGGACGACATGACCCTGAAGTTGGTCGAGCCACTGCGCTCCCTCTTCAAGGACGAGGTGCGCAAGTTGGGACATGAGCTCGGCCTGCCCGACGAGATCGTCTGGCGTCAACCGTTCCCGGGCCCGGGCCTCGGCGTCCGCATCATCGGTGAGGTCACCCGTGATCGAGTTGCGATCTTGCAACGTGCCGACGCGATCGTGCGAGAAGAGATCCACAGCGCCGGCCTCGAGCGCGAGTTGTGGCAGGCGTTCGCAGTGCTCGCCGACATCCGCTCGGTCGGGGTCATGGGCGACGAACGAACCTATGGCCACCCCATCATCATCAGGGCAGTGACCAGCGACGATGCCATGACCGCCGACTGGGCGAGACTCCCGTACGACTTGTTGGAGACCATGTCGAACCGCATCATCAACGAGGTTCGCGGCGTCAATCGTGTCGCCTACGACATCACATCGAAGCCTCCCGGAACCATCGAGTGGGAGTAGCCCGGCGCATTCTGTCGCGCTGGGTTTCGACATCCGTTCGTAATAATTGATAGGCTTCGACCCGCATGCGGTCCAGGGGCATCCTCCTTCATCGATCTCTCGCGGCCGTCATAGCGGTCGGCACTCTGTTGACCTCCGCAACGGTCGCGAACGCGGACAGTGTCGACAGCCAGAAGGAGAAGGTCAATCAGCTCGCCGATCAGCTCGACAACCTTCAGAACCGTCTTGGGCAGCTCGACGAGGACTACGGCGCCGCCCAGGACCGCAAAGATCAGCTCGATCAGGAGATCGCTGATTCACAGGCTCGCATCGCTCAGCAAGAGGCTCGTCTCGGTGAGCTCGCCGGGGTGCTCGGCGACATCGCCGTCGACAAATATGTCACCGGCAGCGCAATGGATCTCAGCCCGCTGTTCTCCAACGCAGCGGCCTACACCGAAGCCGAGCAGAAGGACTCGTTGAGCCGCCTCGCCCTCGACAATGGCTCAGGGAGCACCGACGAGATGCTCGCCCTCGCAGAAGACCTTGCCAAGGAGCAGGACTCACTCAGTCGCAAACAGCAACAGGTCGCCGACCTCGTCTCCTCGCTCAACTCCAAGCTCGACGAGGCCAACAAGCTCGAGGCCGAGTACCAGCAGAAGCTGTCGTCGGCGCAGGCAGACCTCGGTGTTGCGATCGAGCAGGAGCGCGAACGCCGCGCAGAAGCTGCTGCGGCTGCCGAGATCGCCAAGCAGCAGAAGCAAGCGGCTGATGCGGCCGCTGCTGCAGCGGCGAACAACAAGAAGAGCTCTGCGTTGGCACCCACTGCTCCACCTCGGGGAGGCGGCACAGGGGGTGCGACCACCAACACCGGTGGATCACCTGCAGCCGCGGATCCCGCGCCCGCGGCGAGCGGTAGTGGCGGAGATCCAGGCGGAGGAAGTCCGGCCCCGTCTGCCCCGCCTGTCTCGTCCCAGGCCGGGATCGCCGTCAACGCGGCGATGAGCCAACTCGGCGTGCCGTACCAATTCGCTGCGGAGTCACCCGGTGTGGCGTTCGACTGCTCCGGCTTGACCAAGTACGCCTGGGGACAGGCGGGCGTGTACCTGCCGCACCAATCAGGCGCGCAGTACGGCTCGATTCCTCACATCACCCAGGGTGAAGTACAACCGGGCGACCTGATCTTCTACAAGTCACCGATCGGCCATGTCGCGATGTACATCGGCAGTGGCTCCTTGATCCATGCGCCGCGCAGTGGCGACGTCGTCAAGGTGGCAGCGGTCGACTGGTCCAAGGTTGTCGGGATCGGCCGACCGGGCTAGCCACCGTTACGGTGTCGCCCTGTGCAGGGCATCGATACCGTTGCAGTCAGTACATGGCTCGACGCCAACATCAACGGTGCCGGGTCCCCGTACCAGTTCACGCTGATCGTCGGCGGCCGGTCCAATCTGACCTACGCGGTCACAGATCGTGGTGGGCAGCGCTACGTGTTGCGCCGGCCCCCGCTCGCGCAAGTGCTGGCAACAGCGCACGACATGGCCCGCGAGCACCGCATCATCTCTGCGGTCGGGCGCACGGGCGTCCCTGTACCCAAGACGCTCGGCCTGTGCACCGACAGTGAGGTCAACGGCGCCCCGTTCTACGTGATGAGCTTCGTCGACGGGCAGATCCTCGATGGGCCCGAGCGCGCGGCAGAGCTGCCCCTTGCGCTACGTCGACCGGTCAGCGAGCACCTCTTCGACGTGCTCGCAGACCTGCATGCCGTCGACATCGACGAAGTCGGGCTCGGCGACCTGGCCAAGCGCGAGGGCTACGTCGAGCGGCAAGTGAGACGGTGGTCGCAGCAATGGGAGCACTCGAAGACCAGAGAGCTGCCGGCCATCGACGAGGTCGCTCAGCAGTTGCGCGACCGAATACCGGTGCAGCAGGGAGTGTCCATCGCGCATGGAGATTTCCGGTTCGGCAACTGCTTGGTCGATGTCGATCGCGGCCGCATCAACGCCGTGCTCGATTGGGAGCTGTGCACGTTGGGAGATCCGTTGGCCGACGTGGGTTACCTCGGTGTCTATTGGAGCGATGGCAATGCCGAGGCGGCCCGCCCCAACGATCCGACCCCCGCCGGCGGGTTCCCGCCCTACGCCGACCTACTCGAGCGATATGCCCGGCGAACCGGACGCGATATCAGCGGCATCGGTTACTACATCGCCTTCGGTTGCTGGCGACTCGCAGTGATCAGCGAGGGCGTGTATTCGCGGTACGTGCACGGTGCGATGGGCGACATTGGCGAATTCGACCTGGCCGCGTTCAAGGAGAACACCGAGTTGCTGGCCGAGCGAGCTCGGGGCGCGATCCAGGAGTGGGCATGACGTCCGTCCGGATGTCACGGTGTCAGGTCAGGCCGAGGGCGTCCAGCGCGTACTGCTTGGCGAGGATGTAGTCGGCTTTCCCGTTGGACGTTCGCGGCACCTCCGCCACGAAGACGACTCGCTTCGGGGCCTTGAATCCCGCCAACTGGGTCTTGACGTGGGCGATCACGTCGGCTTCGTCAACGACCTTGCCGTCGGTGGCGGCGACCGCGGTGACTGCCTGACCGAACCGTTCGTCATCGACCCCGACCACCAGGCAGTCGCGCACGCCCGGAACCCGCTTGACCGCTTCTTCGACCTCCTCGGGAAAGACCTTCTCGCCGCCGCTGTTGATGACCTGGCTGCCGCGGCCGAGCAGTATCAGCGATCCATCCTCGGCGATGTGGGCGAGGTCACCGGGGAACGAGTAACGCACGCCGTCGATCGTGCGAAAGGTTCGCGCCGACTTGTCGGGGTCCTTGAAGTAGCCGAGCGGAACGAAACCACCGGCGGCCACGAGGCCGATCTCTCCGGAGCCAGGAACGACCTCACGCCCGTCTTCGGTGAAGACCTTGGTCGTCGGGTTCTGTGTGAACTTCGCTGTGTCCGTGGAGCCGCCGCGCGTGCTCATCTGATTGCCCATCGAGCCCTCCGTGGATCCGATGGCATCGAACAGGACGACCTGAGGGATGCGTTCCAGCAGTTGCTGCTTGACCTCAGTGGTCCACATCACGCCGGATGACAGGATCACGATGATGCTCGACAGGTCGTACGGCTCGCCGCGTTCGGCAGCCTGGTCGATTGCAGCCACCAAAGGTTTGGCGAAAGCGTCGCCCACGATCACCAACGATGTCGCTCTTCGTGCCTCGACGGTGCCCAACACCTCGTGCGGGTCGAGTGTTCGGCTTGTGAGGGTGACCACCTCGCCGCCCGTGAGATGCGCGGCGAAGGCTCCCAGCCACAATCCGGTGCCGTGCATCAGCGGCGCACACGGAATGGCGATCAGGCGCGGGCCGGTCTCGGTGATGGCCTTGACGAGCGGCGCGACGTCTTCGACCGTACGCGGCACGTGTTGGCGGAGGAAGGGGAAGCCCGAGCGTAGGAACAGTCCGACGTGCGACGCCATGTCGTACATGACACCCTTCGGCATTCCCGTGGTGCCGCCGGTGTAGAGCATGTAGATGTCGTCTTCGCTGCGAACGATCCGCTCCATCGGCTCATTCGCCGCAAGGACCGAATCGTACGTTTGGGCTCGCCGAACCTGACCGGCGCCACCGTCGTCGACCTCGATCAAGAGCTTGAGCTTCGGCAGGCGATCGATCACGTGCAGGACGCGATCGCCGAGCGACGAGTGGAAGACCAAAGCCTCTGCATCGGCGTTGTCGAGCAGGTACCACAACTCGTCGCCGAGGTACCGGTAGTTGACGTTGACCGGCACACCACGGACCTTGAAGGCACCGTATTGCGCCTCGAGGTATTCGTTGCCGTTGTACATGTACAAGGCGATCTTGCTGTCGTGGCCGAGCCCTGCAGCGTGGTATGCGGCCGCCAGACGTGCGGCGCGCTGGTCGTACTGAGCCCACGTCCTGACGATGTCTCCGTGCACCACGGCGGTCGCGGTAGGAATCGCGTCAGCGATCGACTCCCAGATCGTGGCGTAGTGCAACTCCATGTGCGGGAGCGTAGGTGATCAGTTCGACGAACAGAGAGTGTCGAACGAGGTCGTCGGAGACCCGGCGCGGATCGGCGTGCACTCGTCGGGGAACTCGTTCGACCAGGTGGCGTTGCTGCGCTCCATGGTCGTGAGGAACTGATCGAGGCGGGGGAGCGCAGCGTCGACGACATCGTGCAGCACGATCACCGACCAGGGCTGCCTGCCTATCTCGGACACCGCGTGGTCGACCCAACCCGTGGCGTCACGCCAATCGCCCGGCAGGACGTTCCACAACACGCATGTGAACCCCGACGAGCACAGCGTCGCCGCACCGAATGGGCTCATCAACCGATCATCGATGACTCCACCGGCACCGTACGGGCGGAAGAGCAACCCGTCGCCGCCGCACTGATCGACCGCAGCTGTCGTGCGGACAAGTTCGTCGGCGATGACGTCGTCTTGTGCCGCGCCGAACTGCACCGCGTGACTCCAGGTGTGCCCACCCAGCCGGTGACCTTCAGCGACGATTCGCCGGCCCAGCCGTTGGCCGTCGGTGGTCGCCAACTTGCGGCCGATCGCGAAGAAGGTCGCAGGCACTGAGTGCTGTGACAGCACATCGAGCACAGGCTCGGTGATCCCGGGCGTCGGACCGTTGTCGAACGTCAGCGTGATGACCGGCTCCTTCATTCCGGGCGCTCGACCAACCCGCCTGGGTGGCGGGCGAACCGACCGGGGTCCTCGCCGTGAACAGGACCGTCAGCGTCCCACGGCCAGCCCCCGAAGCCGGTGCGTTGGTAGTCGGCGAACGCCTGCTCGATCTCGGCACGGGTGTTCATCACGAACGGGCCGTACTGGGCGACCGGCTCACCGATCGGGCGACCCTGCAGCACGAGGCACTCGATCTCGGTGCTTCCGGCGTGTAGCTCGACATCGGTATCCGTGCGAACGACGGCGCCCGTTGACGAGTCGATGTGGTGATCGCCTATCGAGATCGAGTCGCCTTCGAAGAAATAGATGGTGCGCATCACCTCGGGATGCACTGTCGCCGGCACGGTCCACGACGTACCAGCGTCGAGCCGCACCAACCAGATCGCCACCTCGGCTTCATCGCGTGCTGCCCACGAGTTCGGCGGAGGGGACGCCGGCTTGGCGTCGCCGAGGGTTCCCGCGACAACCGTGACGCTGCCACCTTCGAACTCGATCACAGGGATGTCGGGAGCCCACAGCATCGTGAAATACGGTTCGACCATCTTGTCCGTCGAGGGCAGGTTCAGCCAGATCTGGAACAGCTCCGTCGGGTTTGGCTCGACGTTGTCGACCAGCGGGAACATCTCGCTGTGGACGATTCCGGCGCCGGCAGTGAGCCACTGCGTGTCGCCTCGGCCGAACCGGGCGACGGCGCCCAACGAGTCGGAATGATCGATCAAACCCTGACGCACCAGGGTGACGGTCTCGAACCCGCGGTGCGGGTGCTGCGGGAAGCCGGGAACCTCGGAACCGTGGTACATCCGCCATCCATCCAGTGGCTCGAAGTCGGAACCGATCTCGCGACCCTCGAGCGTCGACGCGTCGGGACCGAACTTGCCGTTGCCGGTGGGGTACAGATCGAGATGGTGGACGCAGAACAGGAACGGGTCGAGCGTCGGCCACTGAAAACCGAGCGGGATCTCCTGCAAAACCGGATCGTTCATGCCCAAAAGTTTACGGGCTACACCAGTCGTCGAGTTCAGGCGCGGCTGCCCCGGCCTGGCGGACTACCGACGTGAACACGCCCCCAGGAGGTCTCCGGTTGTTGCGCTCTTTTGCGCGACGCTGGCGAGGAAACCGCTTTGTCGTTGACGGCGCAGACCGGTTCGACTGAGACGAGGGCGGGCCCGACGCGAGCTAGGCCGCCTTGCCGAGGCGCAACCACATCCGCAGCAGAGGGGACTGACTCCGGTCGCACCGACGAGCGGCCCGCGCCCCGCCTAGCATCGGCCGCTCAATATCGGGCATTCTGCGCTAGTGGCGATGTGTCCCGTGTGCGGCTTCGACGGCCTCTACGAGGAGCCGTGGTCGGGAGACTCAGCCTCAGACGAGATCTGTCCGTGCTGCGCGATTCACTTCGGGTACGACGACCATGGCCGGCGAACGGTGGACTTCTATGCGGGTTGGCGCCGGCGCTGGATCGCCGATGGCAAGCGGTGGTTCTCGTCAGGTCGCCCGGCGCCAGCCGATTGGTCTGCCGATCGACAGCTTCGCAGCGTCGGCGCGTAACTGCCGATACGCGTTGCATCGCCCGAGTTGCGCAGGCAGTCTGACCGGGTGACTGACAGCGACAATCCACCAACGCGATCCGGAACCTTCACCGACCTCGGTGCCAACGACGGTGCGTATTGGAATGTGCGGAAGTTTCCCATCGGCATCGCCGTGGCGTTGAGTCTTGAGTCTGACCGCGACATTGATGTCGTGATGGATGAGCCGAAGGCCCGCGAGTTTGCTAGCGCCTTGCTGTGGGCGATCGACGCCGCGTCAACCTGATCCCCGACCACGCATACCTGCCTTCGAGCAGCCTCGTACGATGCAATGTCGTGATGACCGACACCGAACGCTTTCAGCGCATGAACGAGGCCTTCTTTCGAGGCGAACCTGCGGACTACATCTTCACGCGCTTCGCTGTCTTGATGGCCTTCGCAACGGACACGGAGGCCGTAACGGGGTCGCTCGCCTCGGGCGTGGAACTCCACGGCGCATACGTCGAGACGGCGCCGGAGACGCCCATCGACACTGCTGAAGTGGCGAAGTACGTCACAATCGAGTCCACGTTGCTTGCCCATCATTCGGTCGAAGCACTTCTGCGCTTGTTCTTGGGACATTGCAGCCAGCCCGAGTGCCCCCCACTCGTGGTCGCCTCGTTGACGTCGCCCATCCAGTTTCGTGAACGACTCGGCATGATCCTCGACGAGAATCTGCTCGACGACCTTCAGCGCGAGGTCGGGATGGTCGTGGTAGGCGTACCCAGGGATGACACCGCCGACCGATTGGCGACGCGAGACGACTGTGCGTACGTCATCCGCGACCTGGCGGAGTTCTGGCTTCGGGATGCGTCGCTGTACAACGCGCTCAAGCATGGCTTGGCGGGTGCCGCGGGATCGGCAGTGGTCCGGCTCGGCGCTGAGCCGGACGACGAGCACATGACAGTCATCGGCGAAGGAGCCAGCATCGAGTATCTGCGCCGCGCGGATGTCGATGGACGAGGCACCGTGTGGCAGTCGGCGACCACCTGGATCGACCTCCACAAAACCTTCGCTGCGATCACAATCGCGTTGCAGCTGATCCAGAATATTTGGTCGCTCGCTCGCTGGCGATACGTCGCAGGTGACGTCCCGGCGCAATTGCATGTTCCGACAGTGCGGCTGAAGGATCTAGCGAAGCCATCCGGGATGGTTCGCGATATGGCGTTCAAGAAATTTCAAGTCGTGAAGCCATGTCGAAAGTAGCAACTGCTCGACGGACGACCCGCTAGCGCATAGCTGCCGTCGTTCGGCATCGCATCAGCTATCGCCTGGTCCCACCGGCAGCGGACCACCAATCGGCGACGTGAAGAACTCCATCAGAAGAGAGCAATCTCCCGCGAATTGGTCGAGCGACTCCAACGGGATTTCAAAAATCTTGCCGTAGTGCGGACCGGTTAGCCGAATGACGCCGCCTGTTGCGGCCTGTCGTACGTCGGACAACAGCGGAAGGGTGATCTCGGGCGGCACGCGGCTGAGAGCATTCCCTCGGGTGACATGACGAACTCCCTCGGCGTCAATCACACTCACGTTCAGAGTGACTTCCATTGGAACCGTTGCAGGATCTGGGTTCGGTCTCGGAGGCTCTGACATCAGGCCACTCCTCGTTGAGAATCAGAGCCGACTTTACTGCCCCCGCCCGACTGTGCCGATCATGGCCGAAGGCACCGGTTCGGGCCCACCGAGCAGTTCATAACTGCCAGTGAGACGCGCTGATCGTCATGGACCCTTCGACCCTTGCGGTCACGCTCCCTGTCGGGCACGATGCCCTCGTGTCAACCAGCGGCGATACGGGCGTGGTTTGAGCGACGATTGGCTACAAGTCATTCCGACCGATCCAACGTTCGTTCCTGATGAGTCGGGCGTGCGAGCGATCACCGCATTGGTGAAGACTCTCGTGCCGCACGCGGAGAGCGTCGATGTGATTGATGAAGCGAAGATCGTCTTCATCGATGCCGGCGCGAACTTCGAGAGCGTTCGATGCAAATCGTGTGGAGCTGTCCTCAACCTAGATTGGTGGTCCGAGCAGATGAACTCCGCTCACGGGAAAGTGTTCTCCAATCTGACCACGACGACACCGTGTTGCGGTCAGTCAACGACGCTGAACGATCTCGACTACGACTGGCCACAAGGCTTCGCCCGCTGGCGCATCGAGATCATGAACCCCGGTGTTGGACGACTTCCCCGTGAAGTAGAGCAGGCGTTGGCGGTTGCTCTTCGGCATCCCGTCCGTTTGATCTACGCACACATCTGACGCCCCGATTGCAGGAGAAGCACGCGCCATAACTGCCAATCCCGCGCACTCCCCAAGGAGTGTGCGATTGTGAATTAGAGAGCGCCCCAGCTGTCGATCTCGCGCACTCCCTGGGGAGTGCCTCGGGACCGTGTAACACCCCATGCGTACCATCATGTGATGGACACAAACGTTGCATTTGTACGCCCGTTAGAGCAGCTAGAGGCTGTGATTTTCGAGGGCGCGGCGAACCTCACCGCAGCCGAGCACGATTGGCTGGTGGCTGTCGCCGAGTTCGATCGGCGCGAGGGCTGGAAGCTGTGGGAGTGCCAGTCATGCGCGGCGTGGTTGTCGTG
>JANMRB010000252.1:0-5321 GCA_031370825.1 Ilumatobacteraceae bacterium | reverse complement strand
TCGTTCTCGTCCGGCACGACCACGCTCACCGCGTCGACAGCGGGTCCCGCCATCACGGACCCGTGGCCGGCCAACACGATTCCGGCAGTCACGCCCGACACGTTCTACTTCGGCACGGTTGCCCAAGGTGGCACGAACGCGTACAACATCACGCTGCCCAGCACACAGGTCGGCTCGTGGTTGTCGGTTCGACTCAGCGCGATCACACCCACGCTCGACGGCGACCTCGCGATGTACGCGCCGAGCGCCGCGCCCGCGCTGAGGTCGTCGCCGGCGCTCAGGTCGTCTCCAGTTCTCGCGTCCAGCAATCAGCCCGTCAGCGATCCGGGGGCCGACAGTGTCGCGGTCCTCGCTCCGGAGACCCTGCAGGATGTCCCCACAGTGCCGACCGACAGCACCAACCCACTGCTCAAGGCCGTGTCGGCGAACCGCGGCACGACCGATGACATGCAAACGATCGTCGACGCCTCCAGTACTGCAAGCACGTCGTACCGCATCCAGGTCAGTGCGTACGGGACCTCGTCAGGCGACTATGCACTGCGCGTGCTGGCAACGCCCTCGGGCATCTCCGCCTGCCCGGCGAAGACCTTCTCCGGCACGATTGCCGCTCCCACCCCCGTCAGCGGTGTCGCCGCACCGAGCGGTCTGATCGTCTACAACAAGAGCGCCACCAGCACCGCGCTGCTCGGGGCGAATGGCGACACGGTAGCGCCCACATTGTTCAGCCTTGCGAAGGCGACGGGTTCCTGGCTCCTCCCGGTCACACCGGCGGCGTCCGACACCTGGACTGCACTTCAGACAGGCTCACAGTTCGACTGCGCGCCGGTTGCTGCAAACGCGGTGGTCCAGGCCATCGCCAATGCAATCAAGGCCCAGAAGTCCGGCGCACTCGGCGGCGTGTCATCGGTCGTCCTCGTGGGCGGCGACGACAAACTTCCCTTCTATCGGTTGCCCGATACCACCACCCTCTCCAACGAGATCGAGCACAGCGACGCCGTCGGCACCGACAACCCGATCTCCGCGTCGCAACGCGATCGCTACTTCCTTTCCGACGACCCGTACGTTTCGCTGAACCCGATCGCCTGGCTCGACCGGAGTTTCAACGTCCCCGATCTGGCAATCGGTCGCCTCGTCGAGAGTGATACCGAGATACAGGGCCAGATCAATGAGTACCTGACCAACGCGGGCACGCTGGCACCGTCGACCGCCCTGGTGACCGGCTACGACTTCCTCGCCGACGGTTCGCAGCAGGTGCAGACCGCGTTGGGCGGCGCCGGACTATCCACCTCGACGCTCATCGATCCGCCCTTGGTGTCGGGAAACACCGCCTGGACCGCGCAAGCTGTTCAGACGGCGCTCAGCGCGAATCCCGACATCGTTGCCTTGAACTCGCACTTCTCCCAGTACCAACTGCTGTCGTCGAAGGGCGACGCGACACAGACTGCCGATCTGCTCGACCTCGTGCCCGGTGGCTCGTCGATCGACCTCCCGTCCGGGATCCTCGCCGACTCGATCCTGTTCAGCGCCGGCTGTCACGGCGGCATGAGCGTGCCCGATGCCTATGCCACCGACAACGCCACGAACCCGTTGCTCACTGGATCGACCGCGGGCATTCCCTACGACTGGGCCCAGGCGCTGTCGTCGCGCAAAGCCTCGGTGTGGGTGGCCAACACCGGGTTCGGCTACGGCTCGCCCGCCGACATCGCCCTCTCTGAGCGGTTGATGGCGTTGTACGCAAAGTACCTGGTCGATCCGACCACCACGAACGCCGGCGACGCCTTGGTGAAGGCGAAACAGGAATACTTCGCCACCCAGGGTGTCTACGCCTCGTACGACGAAAAGGCACTACAGCAGGTCGTGTTCTACGGCATCCCGATGTTCCATGTCTCGCAGGCCGGCTTCGGTCAATCCTCCCCGAGTCTGACAGCCGCCATCGCCGCAGCACCGGTGTCGACGGGTGGCTTGACCCCGCAGCCCGGATCGGGCGGGCGACCGGCGTCGGCCTCGATCCCCAACACAACGTTCGACCCCACGCGGCGCGTCGCCGATGGTCGCACGGCTTACACCGTGGATGGCGACACGCTCGTCGTCAACGGTTATCCGATTCAACCGAGGACCAGCATCGGAGTCACCTCGACGGTGCCCGGTTACACCGCTCGAGGCGCCATGCTCGAGACGATGTTGACGGATCAGGTGCTAAACATCCTCCCGCAGATGGCCCGCGCCACGTCCGACCGGAGCAGCAGCGAGCGGGCTCAACAGCCGGGGACGGTCGTGTTCCCGACCGCGTTTCAGACCGTGGGCGGCAACGCGAACAAACAGTGGCTCAATGTCTTCCCGGGACAGTTCAGTGACCTCAACCCCGCCATTGGGGCGAACAGCGGAACTCAGTTGCTGATCAACCAAGGCTCGTACACCGTCTACTACGCGGACTCGGCCACCTCCGGTGATGTCAGCAAGCCACTCATCCAGGAAAGCACCGCGTCGGTCGGCCTGTTGGGGGCGTCGCCCGGTGTCGTGCTCTTCCGCGTGAAAGCTACCGATCCAGACGGTGTGGCCGACACCGTGTTGTCGCCGACCGGCGTCAAGCGGGTCCTCGTTCAGTACGACGAGACCCCCAACGCTGTCAACTCGCCGCACCTCTGGCGTCCAGTCGAACTGCAACTGGACTCCACGGGCACCTGGGTCGGCGCGCTCGTCACGACGAGGACGGATGGTCGCTACTTCATCCAGGCCCTCGACGGTGCCGGTAACGCTGCAATCAGCCAGTTCAAGGGCGACTACTACCGCACCAATGGCACCTCGCCGCAGGCCGTAGCCGTCGTCACCAACGGCACCCTCGGGGCGAACGGCTGGTATGTCTCGCCGGTGATGGTCAGCCTGTACGTCGCCGGAGTGCTCGCCACTGCCGCCGACGGTTACACCTATGCCTTCAACGGGGTCACGCAAGGCATCTACACCGCGCCATTCGACGTTCCGGAGGGCATCACCAGCATCACGTTCGCACCGCCTGCAACAAGCAGCGCTCCTGCACCGCCGTCGCTGGTCGTGCAGAAAGACACGCTCGCGCCGTCGGCCACGTTGACCCCGGCTCTCAGTGTGATCGCTGCCGGGGACACCGTTCCGACACCGACGTGTGCCGCGATTGACCCCGTCCCGGGTTCGGGCCCTGCTGGTTGCACACCGTTGTCGCCGACCAGCGTGACCGTCGCCGGCCACTCCTATTCCATCGCCAATGCCACAGGCGCCGACGTCGCCGGCAACACCTCACCGGTCGTCTCGCAGACGGCCGTGATCGTGTCCGGTACGAAGAATCCAGACGGATCGTTCAGCGCGGCCAACGGCGCCACAGTCGTCGCCGGTGGCGAGCTGGCCGCCGGCGCGACCTTCACGGTCAACGGGGTGCCGACCTCTGGGTTAATCGACGCCGCCGCCAAGACCAACACGGTTACCTTGACCGTCCCGAACACCTACATCATCGGTGTAACCGTTCCAGGAAGTGGTGGCGAGGCAAGCGTGACCGTCACGTTCACCGTTTTCGTCAACGACGCGATCTCGCCGGTGCTGAGCCTGCCCGCGCCGGCCGCAGTCGAGGCGACCAGTCCAGCCGGAGCGGTCGTCACCTACACCGCGACCGCAACCGACAACACCGACGGATCCGTCCCTGTGTCGTGCATCCCCGCGTCCGGTTCGACGTTCGCGGTCGGCGACACCACGGTGACCTGCAGCGCACGCGACGCCGCCGGCAACGCTTCATCCGGGTCGTTCACCGTCAGAGTCGTCGACAGCACACCACCGAGTCTGACTGTCCCCGCCAACATCACGACCGCCGGCACGTCCGTTATAGGTGCCACCGTGGTCTTCGTCGCGACGGCCACCGACATCGTCAGCGGAGCGATCGTTCCTGTCTGCACCCCGGCGAGCGGATCGACGTTCGCAGTCGGCACGACGACGGTCACATGTACGGCGACAGATGCCAGGGGCAACAGCACCAGCAAGACCTTCACGGTCACCGTCACCGGGACTGCGCCCTACCGATACAGCGGCTTCTTCTCACCGGTCAACATGGGCGCAACCGATCTGTTCGGGCTGAACCTCACTGTCAACAGCGTCAACGGTTCGCGCAACGTGCCGTTCAAGTGGGAGGCGTTCGACAACTTCACGGGCGTGGAGATCACCAACCCCGCACTCGTCGAGATTCAGTTCGTCACCTACGCGCAGTTCCGCACCCAGTTCCCGACGCTGCCTGGCAAGATGCCGCTGCCCGATCGCAACGTGTGTTTGGATGCCGGTCGCACGGTCGTCCCGATCTCGGGAGGAACCGGCAAGACGACTGCCGTCAAGTTCACCAGCGGGCAGTTCAACGAGGGGATCCAGGTGCCTGCCAAGCCGGCACCGCCAGCCTGGAACTGCTACGTGGCGTGGACTCGTGTCATCGGCGACCCCAACCCGGGCATCATCTCCTTGTTCACCCTTACTTAGATACCGAGACTTCTTCTCGGGTGAAAGCGTCCGCCGGTCGCGCGGCTAACGTGCGCGTTCGTGGGGACGACGAGCGCCTATCGGGAGATCCTTCGCGTGCCGGACGCGCGAGCACTGATCAGCGCCAGCGCCGCCTCGCAACTGGGTGACTGGCTGTACAACGCGGCCCTGTTGGGGTACGTCTACACGGCAACCGGTTCAGCCGGTTGGGTTGGCGCTGCCACCATCTTCCGGTTGCTTCCCTACGTCCTGCTCTCACCCATCGGGGGCATGATCGCCGATCGGTACGACCGGCGTACCGTGCTGCTCATCGGCGACGTGCTGCGGTGCGTGCTGATGCTCTGTCTTGCCGCTGTCGTGGCAACCGAGGGCCCCGTCGTGCTGGTGATCGCGATCACCGCGTTGTCGTCCGCAGCTGGGAGTGCGGAACAACCCGCGGCCAAAGCGATGCTGCCGAGACTGGTGGGCGAGCTACGCCTCGGGCCGGCCAACGCCCTCTTGCACACGGTGCAAGACCTTGGCGTTGTGGTGGGTCCGGCGATCGGCGCGGTGCTGTTGGCGGTCGCTGCGGACTGGGTGGCCTTCCTCGTCAACGCCGGCACGTTTGCCGTGTCCGCCACGCTGATCGCCACACTTCGCGCTCGCCCGAGTGTGACGAAGTCGCCCACCGGCGAGAGTATCGTGACGCAGCTCCGTCACGGCTTGCGAACGGCGCGAACCACCCAGTTCGTCGTACCGCTTTTCGTCGTCGTGGCGATGGCGGAGTTCACCTACGGGGCGCAAACGGTGCAGTTGGTGCTGTACGCCGAACGCCAGCTCGGGTTCGGCGCCGAGGGGTA
>JANMRB010000216.1:0-14371 GCA_031370825.1 Ilumatobacteraceae bacterium | reverse complement strand
AAGCAAGAGTTGATCGCTCCGGGCCCCATCACATTTGGCTGGGCGCCAGGTCGCCCGGTGGTGGCGGTCAGGTCCGCGTCGACGGCAAGTTGCTCACCGCGGCTCGAGCCGCGTGGGAGATCGACAACGGCCCGGTAGCCGAGGGTGTCCGGGTCCGGTCGTGCGCCGACGAACCCGCTTGCGTGCGAGTGGACCATCTACGACTCGATCAACCAGCCATCTCGTCGACCTCACCACCGTCGAGGAAGCGATCACCGCGAGGCGCCGGGACGATTACCGCTGTCTCGCCCGGAGTGTGGAAGATCGGCGTCACGGCCGGCGTCGATCGCCTCGGGCAGCGTCGCCGCACGTTCCGCACCATTTACGGCACTCGCAAGGACGCGGTCACAGCGTTGGCCGCCCTGGTCACCGAAGTCGGCGACGGGCACCGACTTCTTCGCCAAGACGACAAGCAGTTGACGGTCGACAGTCTGGTTGCCTGGTATCTCGAGTTCGCCCGAGAGGACCGAGGTCTCGATCACTCCACACTCACCGGCTACCGCGACGCATACTCGCTCTGGTTGAAAGAGCCGATCGGCCACAAACGGGTCAGCTCGATCACGACGGCCGAACTCGACAAGGCCTTCGACCGCATGCGCCGAGGCGGACTGTCGCACAGCAGGATGAACAACGCCCGAGCATTGCTCAGCGGAGCGTTCAAATGGGGCAAGCGTCACCGCAAGGTGACCAGCAACCCGATCGACGGATTCGAGTTGCCGACCAGCACACATACACCACGCCACACCACCGCACCCGAGTTGGATGAGCTGTTGCGCCTGCTCGCCTCCGCCGACGAACACGACGAAATGCTCGCCCCGGTTCTCAGGCTCGCAGCCTCCACTGGTCTGCGACGAGGTGAGCTCTCGGGCTTGCGACGCGACCGGCTGCACCTCGACCAGCGAGAACTGATCGTCGACACCGTGATCAACGATGCCGGCGGGATCGTCGTCGAGAAACAAACCAAAACGAGGAGCAGCCGAGCAGTCAGCCTCGACGCGGCTACCGTCGACCTACTCCGACAGCACCTCGCCGAGATGGAGACTCGAGCAGCCGCCTGCGGAGCCAGCGTTGCCTCGGATGGTTTCGTGTTCAGCCTTGACCCGACCTGCAGCACTCCCCTACGCCCCGAACTGCTCACCCGACGAATGCGCCAACTACGTAACGAGCGCGGCCTGACCGACGGCAACTTCGACGCCACAATCCTCGCTCTGCGCAAATGGACGACCAGCGAACTGATCGACGCCGGCTTCAATCCCGCCGCGGTGAGCGGCCGTCAAGGTCACACCGTGCCAGTGTGACGCTCCACCACTACCCCCGACCAATCAGCAGACAAGACCGCCGCCGAGCACCTCGGACTACGAATCCACGGCCATCACGCCGAGTAAAATCGTCCTGTGGCCCGCACCGCGAGTGACCTCCCTCGCGACCCGGTCGTCGATGTCGTCGAGAGGGCCTTGTGAAACTTCCTCATTGTCCTCATCTCCTTCTTTGTCGTATTGCTCTTGGACCTCAATAAAGGCCGCCACGATGAAGGCTGACGGGAAGCAACAGAGTCGCGGCCGCGGAGCGACCCTTCCCGATCAGGCCGGTTTGCGGCCGATGAGCTGGACCACGGCGCCGATGCCGGTGTGCCCGGCACCTTCGAGTACGTCGCGGTCGAGCTCCTCGGAATGGACGAGCTCGAGCCCGACGAGCTCATCTCGCAGCGAGTCGAGCGTCATCGTCATCTCCGCTGACGAGGGTCCTCCTGTTCCACGGCCGATCTGGCTCGGGGTGTACGCCTCGAGTACGAGCATCCCGCCGTGCTTCAGCGCAGACACGACACGGTGGTGCAGACCGCGACGAACATGTGGTGGCATGTGAGCAAAGATCGACACGATCAGATCCCATCGCTCCACTCCGATATCGAACGACGCGAGATCTCCGGCAATTGCATCAACGCGAACGTTCCGCTGCTCTGCGAGTCGGAGGGTCTTGGCGACACCGGCCTCGGTGAGGTCGACGCTGTGCACGTCGAACCCGGACTCTGCGAGGAACACGGCATTGCGACCCTCGCCCTCAGCAAGACACAGAGCAGACCCACGTGGGATTGTCTCGACACTCTGGCGGAGAAAGTCGTTCGGTTCCGTCCCGTAGATGTAGGTGTCGGCGCTGAAGCGCTGCTCCCACATCGAGCGGGTTGTCGGTCCTTCGCTCATCGATTGGCACCAGGCGCGCTCGTTGCGTCATCGGTGCACCGGCATCGTTCTGTGGCCGGCACATGGCCAAGCACCTGCTCGACGTGGGCGCCGCATCCAGCCCAGCTCGGTCGTTCGCAAATCGGACAGATCGCCTCCATACACATACCCCCTAGGGTATAATCGGTGCTGAAGAATGTTGAGTCCTTCGGTGAGCTTCTGCATTTCGAGCGGCAAGAGACTCTCCTGGGCGGCAGAGCACATCGAGATGGCCAACAAGTGACCTTAGACCCCCAGTGTTGGACTCGCAGCGGGCCATCCTGGAAGGTGAGCGGAACAGCAACCTGAAGAGAGTGGCCGACAGAACCGTCGCCACTGCCGCAACGATCGGAGCGCGTCCGGCGCCCTCGGCGGCTGCTACTTCTCCCGCTACACGTCTGTAGATAGACGCCAACCAAGCCTGAGGAGGCTCCATCATGAAGTTGCTCATCGAAGACAAATTCCCGACCATCGACGTGAGAACCACGAAAGGCGACATGACGTTGCCCGACGAGTTCGCAGGACACTGGTTCGTTTTCTTCAGCCACCCCGGCGACTTCACTCCGGTATGCACGACAGAGTTCGTCGCCTTCCAAAAGCGGGCTGAATCGTTCGCTGCACTCAACACCAAGCTGATCGGGCTGAGCGTCGACGACATCGACGACCATCGTGCTTGGGTCACGTGGATCCAGCACAATTTGCAGGTCGGAGTCGAATTCCCGATCATCGACGACAAGAATCGGTCGATCTCACTGCAACTCGGGATGCTCCGCTCGGATCAGGCCGGCTCGGTAACTGCTCGGTCGGTGATCGTGGTCGACGACCGCGCAGTCGTACGAACCATCCTCGAGTACCCCAAAGAACTGGGCCGCAACATGGACGAGGTCGTTCGGATCGTCAAAGGCCTGCAGTTGTTCGACGCCACCCACCTGATGGCCCCAGCGAACTGGCCCCACAACGAGATCATCGGCGACAACGTGCTCGTTCTGCCATCGACCAAGCTGACCGACAGTGAGATCGCCGAACAACACGTGACTCAGCTGTCTGACTGGTTCCGCTATCGCCAGCCCGCGTAACGGAGTCGCTGTAGCCGCTCCGAGTCAGCCTGGTCTTGGCAGGATGACGGGGGCGGCAGGCGGCTTGGTAGAGACATAACGAGATGGTCGTGGGAGGGCGACGGCGGGACGCTGGTCGCGAACCGACCGCCTCGTGTCACAAGTAGCGACAAGTTGGAGAACTCAACAATGAATGAGAACAGTTATGGCAAAGGTGTCCTGGAAGAGCTCCGGCCACTTCATCGCGAGCTACGCCATGCAATTCCAGACGTGTACAAAGGGTTCTCCGAGTTCCACCACGCCGCCTTTGCCCCGGGCGAACTTGACGCCAAGGACAAGGAGCTGATCGCGTTGGCGATCGGTGTGATTCAACGGTGCGACGGATGCATCACGTCGCACGCTGAGGGAGCAGCCCGTGCAGGCGCCACTCGGCAAGAGGCTGCCGAGGCCATCGGCGTGGCGATGCTCATGAACGGCGGACCAGCCACCATCTACGGCCCACGCGCCTACGCCGCCTTCATGCCGGCACACAACCCATAGTCTCTAACTACTTCGTCCTGAAGAAGTCGGTTGGACTCTTCGTGGGCTGAGGGCGAGTTGGATGTTCGGGAGTTCATCGGCTTGTTTGTGGTGCGGCTCGATGTCGCTTGTATCGGTCAGCCGATGAGGCCGCCGATCTTGACGAGGTTGTGGGCGAAGATGCCGTGCCCGCACCATGTTCGGGCTCCGTTGATGCCGTCCATTCGCGATCGGGAGAGCCCGAAGTCGCGTTTCGCGCAGCTGATCCGTCCTTCGCAGCCGGTTCGCCATCGGACCATCCGTTTGAACGCTCGGCGTTGCTCGATCTGACGGCGCGCGACGGTCGGTCTGCCTTTGGTTGGCAACACGACATGGCGCACACCGATCTCGCGCAGTTCGTCTTCGACGTCTTGTTCGCCGTAACCGCGGTCAGCGGTGACCGCCCTCGGCGCCCGCCCCGTGCGGGCTTTCACCCGACGGATCGCCGGCGCCAACTGGGGTGCGTCGGGCGGGTTGCCTTGCTCGACGGTGTGGTCGACGATGACACCGTCTTGGTTGTCGACGAGCTGAGCTTTGTATCCGAACTCGACGGGTTTGCCGAGGCGGCCTTTGACGATCGGGCGAGCGTCACCATCGTGCAGCGACACGATCCGGGCCGCTCCTGGCGGTGTCTGCCCGGAGAGACGTTGGCGGGTTTGCGCGGCGATCCGACGGGTCCGTTCCACTGTCTGCTCCAGCACCGCCAACGCAGCGCGGGCACGACCATTGGCCTGGCCGGCAGCCTGGCCAAGTGTGCGTCGGGCGTTGCGGATGACCGCGTCGGCCTGTCGGGCGACACGTTCGGCGATCGCAGCCACGTCGGTGTTGATCCGTTTCACCTCGGCCAACTTGTCGTCGTTGCGGCGCTTCAAGTTGGCGTTGATCGACCGCGCCCGCGACCGCACCGTGCGCGTCCGATCCGCGAACCGGGTTCGTGTTGCCAACCCCATCGCCTTCAACCGCTTCACCGTGGTGGCCATCTTGGCGACACCCTTGGCCAGCAGACCCGAATCAGACGGATAGGCGACATCGGCTTCGACCACCGTCGTGTCGGCCCGCAACCGGTTCGTCTTTAATACCTTGGCCTCGACGGCTTTGGCTAGCAACGCCTCGTTCAACCCGTCGATCGCGGCGACGCCGCAACGGCTGGTGATCTTCATCAACGTCGTCGAGTGTGGCACTCGGCCACCCAACGGGATCCGACAGAACCGCTGCCACGTGATCGAGTCCGTCACCTCCCGACACAACGATTCAAACCCGAGCCGATAGCGGTACTTCAAAAACATCAACCGCAGATACGTCTCGATCGGGATCGACGGGCGACCAAACGTCGCATGGAAGAACGTGCGGAACGGAGCAAAGAACCGGTCGTCGTCCAACAACCGATCAACCCGCTCCAACTCTGCCGGCATGACCAACGCCTGCACCGGCAACAACGCTTCCCACAACGTCGGCTGATCGCCTACCGTTTTCAACATTGATGGCCTCGAATCCTTCTAGCCCAAGGGTTCGAGGCCATCATCTCAAAATCCGAGCCCAACGCGAGCACCCTCACCACCTACTTTTTCAGGGGCAAGTAACTATGGATCTTCGACAATTCGAATACATCGTCGCCGTGGCTGATCATGGCAGCTTCACGAAGGCAGCCATCGCCACGCACGTCTCTCAGCCCTCGCTCTCGCATAGGTCCGAGGCCTCGAATCCGAGCTCGGCATCGAACTGTTCGCACGCCTTGGACGAACCGTCAAGATGACATCGGCCGGCGAACAGGTTGTCCATGCTGCCCGACGAGTAGTCCGCGACGTCGCCGATCTCACCACCGTTTCGCGCTCCGTTGCCGACCTGCAGACCGGGCAGCTCGACCTCGTTGCCTTGCCAACTCTCGCCGTTGATCCCTCGCACAGCTCATCGGCGAATTCCGCACACGATTTCCTGGGATCACCATTCAGGTTGGTGAACCCGAAGACGCATCCAGCATCGAGCGTGAGGTTTCGTCCGGAAGCGCGGAACTCGGGTTTAGCGACATCACTACGGGTGGTACCGGACTCGTTCGTGTCGACCTTCTTCATCCACCCGTCCAACCGACGATCACAGAACGCCGCTGCTGGAGCTGCGCGCCAGCAACACGGTAGTGCTTCGGAGTAATACCCCTGGGGGTATAGTTGACCTAGGCGACGAATCACGCCTAAGGAGCACGATCCGATGTTCTTCCGTCAGTACTACCTCGACTGCCTCTCCCATGCCAGCTACTTGATCGGTGACACCACGACCGGTCGGGCGGTGGTCGTCGATCCGCAGCGCGATGTCGCCGAATACCTCGCTGACGCAGAGGCCAACGGACTGACGATCGTGAAGGTCCTGGAGACCCACTTCCATGCCGATTTCCTCTCCGGCCATCTCGAGATCGCCGCCCGCACCGGTGCCCCGATCTGCTACGGCGCTGCCGCCGCGGGCCGCGCCGAGTTCGCCATGGAGACGTTCGACGATGGCGATCGGATTCAGCTCGGCTCCGACGCTCGGGGGGTGGAACTGGAGATCCGCGAGACGCCAGGGCATACGCCGGAGTCGATCAGCATCGTCGTGTACCCGAACGGTGAGGGCAGCGCGCCGTATGGGGTGCTGACCGGCGACACGCTGTTCATCGGGGACGTCGGCCGCCCGGATCTGCTGGCCTCGGTCGGCGTCACGGCCGAGCAACTGGCACGCCAGCTGTATCACTCCCTCCACGAGCGTCTGTTGACGTTGCCGGATGCCACCAAGGTGTTCCCGGCTCACGGTGCCGGCTCGGCCTGCGGGAAGAACCTGTCGACGGAGACCGTGTCGACGATCGGCGAGCAGCGCCTCACGAACTATGCGCTCGCGCCGATGAGCGAAGACGACTTCGTCGAAGCAGTCACACAAGGTCAGTCCGCCGCTCCTCTCTACTTCTCGTTCGCCGCGAACCGCAACCGCGAACTGCGAGACCTCCTCGATGACGACATCAGCGTGCCGAGCCTGACGATGAGCCAGGTCCTCGCCTACCAACACGACGGCGCCATTGTCTTGGATGCCCGCGAGGACATGGACTTCGCCGCTGCTCATTTGCGCGGTGCGGTCAATGTTGGGTTGGGTGGCCGCTTCGCGGAGTACGCCGGTGAGGTCATGCGGCCAGAGACGCCGATCGTGCTGGTGACACCTCCTGGCCACGAGTCGGAGGCGAAGGTTCGCTTGGCGCGCATCGGCTTTGATCGGATGCTAGGCGCGCTCGAGCATCCGGTCGACAGCTTCGTTGCCAATCCGGCGCTTGTCGAACGGCTCTCCCGACTGTCGGCAGCGGCGCTCGTTGAGCGCATGCGGACGATCGCGGATCTGGTGCTCATCGACGTCCGCAACTCGGGCGAGGTCGCGCTCGGTACTCTCCCCGGCGCCCGCACGATCAGCCTCCCTTCCCTGCTCACCAGCCTCGACCAACTCGACCAGACAGCACCAACGGTGGTGTTCTGCGCCGGCGGGTATCGATCCGCGATCGCCTCCAGCCTGCTGCGATCGCGCGGCTTCACCGACGTCTCCGACCTCATCGGCGGCTACACCGCCTGGGAAACGCACCAGGCAACCGGCGTCGTGAGCTGAGGCCGTCATGCGCGCGCTGCTCGCCTCGCCACTCGGCTTCCTCATCGGCGTCTCGCTCGGCGCGCTCGGTGGAGGGGGTTCCATCCTCGCCGTACCCGCGCTCGTCTACGCCGCGGGTCAGACACCCAAGCACGCCACCACCACGTCACTCGTCCTCGTCGCCCTCACCGCGATGATCGGCATCGTGCCGCATTGGCGGGCCCGCAGGGTGCGATTTGTCGCCGGCACAATCTTCGGGCTCGCCGGCATCGGCGGGTCATTGCTCGGTTCGAACTGGAACAAGGCGGCCGACCCCAACGTGCTGCTCCTCGCTTTCTCCGGACTGATGATGATCGCCGCGTACGGAATGTGGCGACGAGTCAGAAGCACTCCACCCGTCATCGCTCCCCTGTCCGTCGGCGCGGCTGTCGCGCCCGTTGCTGCGTCCTTCATTCGTATCGAGCCGATGACGGTGCTGAAGGTGGTCGTCGCCGGAACCATCGTCGGGCTTCTCACCGGGTTCTTCGGGGTCGGTGGCGGTTTCGTCATCGTCCCGGCCCTTGTGCTCGCGCTCGGGTTCACGATGCCCGAGGCCATCGGCACCTCGCTGCTGGTCATCACCATCAACTCTGCCGTCGCACTCACCACGCGACTCCAAGCCGGCACGATCGAGTGGGGCACGGTGGTCCCGTTCACGATCGCCAGCCTCGTCGGGGTGATCATCGGTAGCCGCCTCGCCAGCACCCGCGACTCCAGCTCTCTGCAACGTTGGTTCGTCGGACTTCTCGTGGTCGTCGCCGTGTACACCGCCGTCCGCTCCGGCCTCGCGTTGCGCTGACGCTGTCCTGCGAGGGCCACGGCCATGACATTCGGCCCTGTCGACCCCTGTGACCCGTGCCTACCATCGGAACATCAACAATGAAGCGCAGACTGATCGACTCCGTCGCCATCAGTCCGGCTCAGCCACTCTGATGGACGACGACGGCCCAGATCCGGCGCCGACGCGCAAACGGCTGCATCCGATGATCAAGTTGGCCATCGGACTGCTGGTGGGCGGCGCAGCGATCTGGTTGGTGGTGTCTACCGCGGGCGGGGTCGGCGACGCCGTCGATGCCGTTCGGCGAATGCGCGGCGGGTTCGTCGTACTCGCCGTCGCCATGGCGGTGCTTCGACTCGGACTGTACGGTCTACAACTGACGTGGCTCGGCCGACGTTCAGGCCCCCTTGGTGCTGCCACCGGGCTCGGATTCGCATTGGTCGTGTACGGGTTTGGGGCCGTCACCCCCGCTGCTCCAGCAGAAGGGTTGGCGCTCGCAAGCCGCGAACTTCAGTACCGAGGGAGGTCGAAGCGCCAGGCTCACCTCACATTTGGGTTCTCTGAGTGGTTCGCCCAACGGACGTTCTACGCCGTAGCGGCCATCGACCTGATCCTCGTCATCGCACTCGGCCACCTCGCGCTTCACGACTCGTGGCCGTTCCTGATCGCTGCGTTCGTTGTACTCCTAGCGTTGGCCGGCACCGCAGTGCTGGCGCGCCGGCCGGCCAGCGCGGAACGAGCCGCGACACTGCTCAACGCGATCCACATCCCCCGACGGCAACCACCAGCTGGTGGGGATCGCCGATTGAAGGCCGATGCCTGGCACGCTGAGGCGATGGCCGTCGTCGGCTCACCGAGAAATCGGGTCCGACTGGCTGTGGTCTCTGGATTTGCTGTCCTCGCCGATGCGGCAGCCCTGTGGGCGACCTGTCACGCGGCCGGGTTCCACATTCACCCCGAGCTCGCCGTCCTTGCTGCCACGGTCGGCACGATGGCCAGTTGGGTCCCGTTGCTTCCGAGTGGACTCGGTCTGGTTGAAGCGGCGATCCCTGCGATCCTGCACCGCTTCGGAGCGCCGCTCGACGACGCATTGGCTGCGACACTCGTCTATCGGGCAGCGGGGACGCTGCTTCCTGCGTTGGTTGGTGGATTGGCGGTCGTCGCGCTTCGCTCTCATCGAGGCACGTTGCCGCCTGTAGCAGTGGAAGGAACGGCCTGACATGATTGGCCATCCAGAGAGCGATTTCCCGTATCGGTCGGTGCTTGCGGTGTGTGCTCACCCCGACGACGAGTCCTTCGGGCTCGGCGCAGTGCTGTCGACGTTCGCCGAACTTGGCGTCCAGACCCGGGCCTTGTGCTTCACCCACGGTGAAGCCTCGACCCTCGGCGCCAGCAACGTCGAATTGACGGTCGTGCGAGCCGCCGAACTCGCCGCGGCGGCAGCGGTCCTTGGCGTCACCTCGGTCCGCCTGCTGTCGTACTCGGACGGAGCCTTGTCGGAGGTCTCCTTGGACGAGCTGTGCCTCGAGGTCGAGGCCTCCGCCGAGGTGGACCCGGTCGATTGCCTTTTGGTGTTCGATCAGGGTGGTATCACCGGGCACCCAGATCATCAACGCGCCACCGATGCTGCACTGGCGACCGGTGAACGTTTCGGTCTACCGGTCCTTGCGTGGGTGCTACCGATTTCGATTGCTACTGCGTTGAATGACGAGTTTGGTACCAGTTTCGTAGGACGCGGCCCGTCTGAGATTGATCTTGTGATCGAGGTCGACCGAGCGCTACAACATGAAGCGATCTCCTGCCACGCCAGCCAGTCCACCGACAACCCGGTGCTCTGGCGCCGGCTCATACTCCAGGGATCCGTCGAGTCACTGCGTTGGCTCAGCGCTCGTTGCTAGTCGCCGGGGTAACAAGGTCCACCCAGGTCCGCCGCCGAGAATCACCTCCGCCATTTTGAAAGCAGGGCCGATGGTCCCAACCGAGCACATCAAGGGGTCGGGTAGTTTGTGTCCGTGATCGATCCGGTCGAGACGCCGTTGCTTCGCCGGATTCGCGAGTCTGTCATCGGCGACGATCAGGTGATGGACGGTCCGTACGGTCCGCATCGCATCACCTACGCCGACTACACGGCGTCGGGTCGGGCGTTGAGCTTCATCGAGGATTTCATCCGCGAGGAGGTGCTGCCCCGATACGCCAATACCCATACTGAGTCGTCGGGTACCGGTTTGCAGACGACACGGTTGCGCGAGGACGCGCGCCGGATCATTTTGGATGCGGTCGGTGGCGACGAGGAAACGTGCGTGATCTTCTGCGGATCCGGCGCCACGGGCGCGATCGACAAGTTGATCGGCATCATGAACCTACGACTGCCCGCCGACCTCGACGACCGGTTCCTCCTGTCGCAACACATCCCCGCAAGCGAGCGACCGGTCGTGTTCGTCGGACCGTTCGAGCATCATTCCAACGAACTCCCCTGGCGCGAATCGATCGCTGACGTCGTCGTGATTCCTGAAGACGCCGACGGCCACATCGACCTCGCCCGGCTCGAGGCAGAGCTCATCACCTACGGCGAGCGGGCCGTCAAGATCGGCTCGTTCTCGGCGGCCTCGAACGTGACCGGCATCGTGTCCAACACCTGCGCCATCGCCGACCTCCTCCACCGCCACGGGGCGCTGTCGTTCTGGGACTTCGCCTGTGCCGCCCCGTACGTCGACATCGCGATGTACCCGCAATGCGCGGAACATCCACTCGCGCACAAAGACGCTGTGTTCATCAGCCCACACAAGTTCGTCGGCGGCCCAGGCACACCTGGCGTTCTCGTGGCACGGCGCTCGCTGCTGCACAACCGCGTGCCCGACGTGGTCGGCGGAGGAACCGTCGCGTATGTCAATCCAACCGAACACCGATACCTCGACGACCCCGTGCATCGCGAGGAAGGCGGGACGCCGGCGATCATCGAATCGATCCGTGCCGGCCTCGTGTTCCAACTGAAACAGGCCGTCGGCGTCGACACCATCAAACAACACGAAGAGTCCTACTGGAAGCGAGCGGTTGCCACGTGGTCAGCTAATCCGGCAATTCAGGTGCTCGGCAACATCCACTCCGAGCGGCTGTCGATCCTCTCGTTCATCGTGAAACGCCCGAACGGCAACTACCTGCACCACAACTTCGTCGTCGCGCTACTCAGCGATCTCTTCGGCATCCAGTCCCGCGGCGGATGCTCGTGCGCGGGACCATACGGACACCGACTCCTCGGCATCGACATCGAACGATCCCACGAGTTCGAGCATGAGATCACCCAGGGATGCGAAGGAATCAAACCCGGTTGGACACGGCTCAGCTTCAACTACTTCATCTCCGAGGCCGTCTTCCAATATCTCGTCGACGCCGTTGACCTCGTAGCCGCACACGGATGGAAGTTGCTACCCGACTACTACTTCAATCCAGCGACCGGGCTATGGCACCACCACGACGGGCCGGTGGAGCCGCCGCTGCGCCTCTCACAACTCTCGTACGACCCGATCTCCGGCCGATTGCAGCGACCACCCCCCGACTGCGTACGGGCCCCCGAGACAGCCCTCGTCGGATACCTCGACACAGCCCGACAACTCATGGCTGCCGCGCCCGCCTGGACTCCCACGGACACGCATCCGGGAGGGCTATCCGCCGAGTTCGAGCACTTGCGCTGGTTCGATCTTCCCGACGAGTCGTTGACTCCGTAGATCGTGAGGTCGACGCGGTGGAACACCCAGACCTTTTCAGCTTCTCTTGCAAACCTTACAGGTTGGATACCTCCTGGGGTACTCGCTAGTATACCCCCCTAGGTATATCGAGCGAAGGAAGTTGAACGATGGACATACCCGAAGAGACCGTCGGCGATCTCACCCGTCGCCTCCGACGCGTCGAAGGACAGATTCGGGGCGTGCAGCAGATGTTGGCCGATGGGCGCGATTGCCGCGACATCGTCACTCAGTTGTCGGCGGCAAGCAAAGCGCTCGATCAGGCCGGCTTCCTACTCGTCGCCTCCGGATTGACGTGGTGTCTCGCCAATCCGGAGGAGTCGGCCGCCGAGGGCTACGCGCTCGACGACGTACAGAAGATGTTCATGAAGCTCGCCTGACGACGGTCGAGCTCAGTCGCCAACTCACTGCACCCACTCGCCTCCATCCAACCCGTTGATCCACTGAGGCGCGGCCCCACAGAAAGCTCAGGAGTTCCATCATGTCCAGTCCCACCATCGTCGACAGCGACGTCGAGTCCGTCGACACCTCGACCGCTGATGACACCTCGACGAAGGAGCATTGGTTTGCTCGGCTTGGCCGTGTCTCTGCGCGTCGTCGCAAACCCGTGATGCTGCTGTGGTTGATCGCCGCATTCGCCGCGGCTCCGCTGGCAATCTCGGTGAGCGGTGCGCTCTCGGGGGCGGGCTGGGAAGCGCAGGGCTCGATCGCCCAGCGGGTGCGCGACGAACTGCGTACCGACTTTCCGCAGGTTGGCGCCGAGGCAGCGGTGGCAGTCATCCACCAGGACACGCCCATCTCCACCGATCCAGCGGCGGTAACGGCGATCGTCAAGGGTCTGTCCGGTGCCGAGGGCGTGCAGGCAGTCGCAGACCCGCTCGCCATGCCGGCCAACTCCGGACTGATCTCACAAGATGGTCTCACCGCGATCGTCCCGGTGGAGCTCGCTGCCACCAGCGACGCCCAGCGCCCCGAATCAGCGGGACTCGTCATCGATCGGGTCTCGTCCTTGGCGCTGCCGACCGGGGCCCACGCCGAAGTGACCGGCGAGTGGCCCGTGTGGAGCGACTTCAACACCTCCAACGAGGAGGCCCTCCACAAGGCCGAGCTGCTGTCAGGTCTGCCGACGTTGATCCTGCTGTTCATCGCCTTCGGCTCGGCGATGGCCGCCGGACTCCCATTGATCCTCGCGGTGTCCGGCATCGCCGTCGGGTTCGCCGGGCTACACCTGGCCACCTCGTTCACACCGCTGTCGGTGTGGTCGATGAACTTCTCGATGATGATCGGCCTCGCCGTCGGCATCGACTACGCGCTGTTCATCGTCTCCCGCTACCGCGAAGAACGAGAGGACGGCAAGGAAGCATCAGAAGCCATGTCATCGACGCTCGACACAGCCGGCAAGGCCGTCTTCCTCTCGGCCCTCACCGTCGTGCTCTCCCTGGCCGCCGTCTTCCTCGTTCCCATCATGGTCTTCCGGTCGATGGCGTTGGGAATGATCTTCTCCGTCGTCGCCGTCGCCACCGCGTCGCTCACGCTGTTGCCTGCCGTGCTCGTTTCGCTCGGTGACCGGGTCCTCGTCGCCCGCGGCGAGGACGACCCAGACCGCGCCGCCGAAGGCCGATGGACCCGCTGGACGGCCCGGGCGATGAAGCGCCCCGGCATCACCCTCGCCACCGGCCTCGGTGTCCTGCTCCTCCTCGCCTCCCCCGCGCTGGGCATGCGACTTGGCATGCCTGGTGCACGTGTCGTCGATGAGGGTCGCTCCAGCCGCGACGGGTACGAGATGCTCGTCTCGGCGTTCGGCCCCGGTGCCGCAGCGCCGCTGTTCGTCACCGTCGACACCGACGAAGCCGCCCAAGTCGTCGCCGCCGCGCAAGCCGATACCGGTGTCGTCGACGCCCGAATCGTTGCCCAACCATCGGCCACGACTGGCCGCACGGTGGTGCGGATCACCCCGGCAACCGCCGTTGATGACGCGGCAACTTCCGACCTCATCGGCCGCCTCCGCAGCTCGATCGGCGACTCCGCGCCGAGCGCCTCCGTCGGCGGCCCAGCCGCGCAGAACTACGACCTCACCGACGTACTGACCAGCCACGCCCCGATCGCAATCGCCGTCATCACCGTCATCGCGTTCATGCTGCTGCTCATCGTGTTCCGCAGCCTCGCCCTGGCCATCTCATCGATCCTGCTGAACTTCCTCAGCGTCGGCGCCGCCTTCGGCTTCGCGACACTCGTGTTCCAACACGGCCTCGGCGCCGGGCTGATCGGCATCCACCCCCAAGGCTTCGTGGACGCCTGGGCACCATTGTTCTTCTTCGCCCTGCTGTTCGGCCTGTCGATGGACTACCAACTGTTCCT
>JANMRB010000203.1:0-29035 GCA_031370825.1 Ilumatobacteraceae bacterium | reverse complement strand
CACACCGTACATTCCGACAGAACAACGGAGGTACTTCATGAGCCAGCGCCATCGGAGTCAAGAGGCGATCCCACCGCCAAAGATGGACTCACGTGCCCACGCCCACAACGAGCGGCATCGCATTCACAGCGAGCTCGACGCCGTTGCGGCGCAGTTGAGTGCCGGCTACGAGCCGGACGAGGTGCATGAGCCCGGCCGGGCCTGGGTGCCGTCGCATCATCACGACGTCGAGAAGGCAAAGGCCAAGGCCGATACCGAGAACAGTACCAAGCGCCACTGGAAGTTGAAGATGTGGAAGCGGCGCACCACCTTGCGCAAGGCGAAGGCGCAAGCGTTCCGCGTCGCCAACGAATAGCAGTCAACACGTTCCGATCGCGCCGGGCTATCCCCAGTTCGACGCGAGCTCGTTGCGTCGTTCCTGCCACTCCTCACCGGTGATCGCGTAGCGGATGTGGTCCTCCCACGTCCCGTTGATCTCGAGATAGCGCAAGGCGACGCCTTCGTCGCGGATGTCCAACACCTCCATCACCCTGCGGCTGTTGGTGTTGCGCGGCACGATGCAGATCTCCAAACGGTGCAGGTGAAGTTCGTCGAAGGCGAACTTGCAGATGATCGCTACGCCCTCGGCGATGTAGCGGTTGCCGGCGTGCCGTTGATCGATCCAGTACCCGACGACGCCGCACTGAAATGCCCCGCGCACGACGTTGTTGACGTTGATCTCTCCAGCGAAAGCGTTGTCGATGAACAGCCCGAATCCGTAAGCAGTGCCGACTTGCCGCTCGCGATCGCGCGTGGCACAACGTGAGCTGAACGCATCGCGATGCCGCGTCGGGTCCGCCAGGTTGTTGGCACGCAGCGGCTCCCACGGGGTCAGCCATTCCTCGTTGCGTTGGCGGACTTCGGTCCATTGGGCGAAGTCCGAGACCATCAACGGTCGCAGCATGATCCGCTTGCCGTACAACCGCATGCCGGGCTCGACCGACATCGACGGGTGCAGTCCGCCGCGGCGACTGAAGCTCATGACCGGCGCCCGACATCGACGGCGTCGAGATGCAGATGACGCATGACTGCCACGACGATGCAACATGCGGCCACGATCGTGTCGACCGCAACAGGTGGAAGCCCGGGGTTCAACGCCCGCTGCGCTGAGGACTCGGTCGCGACCGTGCGAAAGACCTCTTCGACGGCTGAGCGAATGAGCGAGAGCGGCAACGACGGGGTTCCGCCGACCTCGACGGCGGCAATCGCGATGGCCAGATCGCCGACGATGGCCACCTCGTCGGCTTCGCCCGTGGCCGGAAGTTCGCGGAGCATGTCGTCGATGTAATCCGTGACCAGCCCGATGGCGTTGGTCAGTTCCTCCGGTCGAGGCGGGTCGGTCACCAACTCATTTCTGCTGAGGTTGACCGCACCGAGCGGAATGATGTGATGCTGACCGGCGACATCGACCCGAGTGTGGTCGTCGCCGATGTGGATCGACATTGCCTTCACGTTGGATCCCGTAGCTGTGCTGCTACCCAGGCGCCGACGGGATCGTCGCCACCGGCCAGGAACCATGCGTAGTGGGCGTGCAGGCACTTGATGCCGGTGCGAGTCCCGCCCACTCCGCCGTGCGGCCGTGGACCGGTGTGATCCGCTGGCAAGGCGGCATCTCGCTCGGCCGCGTAGCGGGCGTGCGCGTCGGCGACCAGAGCAGGATCGACTTCGCGTTCTGCACGACGAACGGCGCCAGTCGACTCGAGCCGGCTCACCGCCAGCACCTCTCGCTTGCCAACCAACCAGTAGCGCGTGGGCATCGGCTCTCCACCATCCAACAGTGGTGCGTTGCATAGCACCACCGGCATCTCCGAGTCATCTCGAACGACAACCTCGAAAGAACCGCGAGGTGTTCGACCGATCAGCTCGCGTACAGCAGCGACGTCGTCGCTCACTTCGTCAGCGTCGAGTGAGTCGTCGAAGGATGATCCACAGCAGCGCGAGTCCACCGACGAGGGGGAGGGCACGCTTGAGAATCGCCGAGCCGGCTACGTCGGACAGTTCGATGGGGGCAGCGGCGGGACCATCGATCTTGCGCAGAGCGGGTGCGGCGCGAGCCGTGGTGGTCGTGGTCGTGCCGGTCGTGGGGCCGTTGGTCGACGCGCTGGTGGTCGGACCCGAGTTTGCCGGGCCAGCGCCGTCCGGCTCGTCCGAGCCGGCTTCATCCGCGGGTCCGTTGTCAGCGGTCTTGTCGGACGAACTGTCGGTCGGCTGCTTGTCGAGCATCGTGTTGAGGTTGGCCGCGAATTGGTTCATCAGCTTCTTGCTGACGTCGCCCATGATTCCTCGCCCGAACTGGGCCACTTTGCCCGTGATGTGCAGGTCGGTCTCGACAAAAACCTTCGTGGTCTTGTCATCGACGGGCTCCAGCCTGGCGGTGATCAACGCGCTTGCATTGCCTTTGCCGGTGGTGTCGCGGCCTTCGCCCTTGAGAACGCCACGATGAGCCTGGTCGTCGCGCTCGACGAAGCTGGCCTGGCCCTTGAAGGCGGTCGAGATGGCTCCGAGCTTGACCTTGACGACACCCCGGAAGACATCACCCTCGATCTCTTCGAGCGTTGCGCCCGGCATGCACGGAGCGATTCGCTCGACGTCGGTCAACACCTTCCAGGTCTCGTCGATCGGGCGGTTCACCTGGAATTCGTTTAGAAGTTTGTCCATGATCTGAGATCCTCCAACGTGTCGATGTCAGCCGCTGAGCCTTCGCACGCTACTTCATCGACCCAATTCGGGTGAAGGCGCATCACGGGCTTTGCACCCTCGTCACCGTCGGTTGGCAGGTGTGGCCAGACCGAACTGTGCAGGCGCACCGGGTTGGGGCCGCGCACGCCGCCATACGTCGCTACCACGATCGGTGCCGTTGTGGTCGCGTCGGCCACGGCGCGCCAAGCCGAGGCTGGGATGAACGGTTGATCGGCAAGGCCGACCACGACGACATCACTTCCGAGGTCTGCAGCCGCGGACAGTGCGAGTTGCAACGACCCCGCCTGGCCCTCAACCCATCTGGGGTTGTGCACCGTCGTGACCCCACGATCCTTGATGTCCAGTGCGACTGCGCCAGTGACGACCACAACGCGGTCGAATGCGGCCTCGACGAGGTGATCGAGCGATCGGCGAAAAACCGGCACACGTTCGATCGTGGCCAGCAACTTGTGGGTCGTGCCGGCAAAACGCGTGCCGCCCCCAGCGGCAAGGAGCACGGCGGTCGTCGTCACCCGGACAGCATATGGGTGGCAGATCGCATAGAAATCGCAACAAGTTTCATTGGTGTTCTGCCTGGTAGTGAGGGTGGCGAGCAAAGTTTCATTACGAAACAATGACGGCCGACTTGAGTATTGCAGTTTCGTGACGATAACTTGTCATGTGTTACAGGATCATGGCGGCATCGTATGCCGGCGAGTTGCCTTGCTCAGTTGAAGCAGTAGCGCTCAGTAGTGCGGGCGCTTCAGCCTTATCGGGGAATCCTCCCCGCAACGACCGAAGCATCTGCCCGAGGCGGGCGGAGCAAAACGCCAGACGACAGGGGACTAGTCAGATGACGATCCGTCAAAGGTTCGCAACGCTTATTTTTGCATGCTCGATCTTGGGTGGCGGTTTCGTCGCGATGGGTGCGGGCTCGGCGGGTGCGACCCAACTGCCGCCGGTCGCCGTCGCAGCGACCACGGACGCGGTGTCGACCTCGGCCGCCGCAGCGCTGGCGACGATAGGTACCGACAGCTTTGCAATCCGCTTCGAGAATGTCTCCTATACGGTCGCGGCCAGCCTCGGAGTCGATGCGGGACGCCTTCATCGGGCATGGATCGCCGCTGACCAGACGCACCAGATCGCCCTGCTCTCGGCACTGACCCAGGTCGGCGTGCCGTATCACCGCAACTCCAGCAAGCCCGGGATCGCATTCGACTGCTCCGGGCTCACGTCGTATGCGTGGTCGCAGGCCGGCGTGGACATAGCGCATCAGAGCGGCCAGCAGATCAGGGGCGCCGCGGCGCGCACACTTCTCACGGCGCAGGCCGGAGATCTCGTCTACTACCCGGGTCACGTGATGCTGTGGCTCGGCGTCGACAATCTCATCGTCCATGCCGTCGGTCACGGTCGCTACGTCGAAGTCGGCGACATCACCAGTCGCCGCATCAGCCGTGCCAAGTTCGGCAACCCGATCGGCTGAGCTTCAGCCGTGAATCGGGCCGCTTGCGCGGCGAAGTGATGGTGTCTCGCGTCCCGTGCGTCTGGCGATGATCTCTGCGCAGATCGAGATGGCTGTTTCTTCCGGCGTTCTTGCACCGATGTCGAGACCGATCGGAGACATCAGGCGATCGATCTGCTCCGGCTGATCGACTCCGGCCTCTGCCAGCCGTTGCATCCGCTTTTCATGGGTCTTGCGGCTGCCCATCACCCCGATGTAGCCGACCCTTGTGCCCAGCGCACCCTGCACGGCAGGGACGTCGAACTTCGGGTCATGCGTGAGGATGCACACCGCGTCGCGTTGGGTGAGGGTCGAACCGCGCTCGGCGAACACCGGGCCTGGCCAGGAGACCACGACCTCGTCGGCCATCGGGAAGCGGCGGCGAGTGGCGAAGACTTCGCGGGCGTCGATGACCGTGACCCGATAGCCGAGGACTTTGGCCACCTTTGCCAACGCTGCCGTGAAGTCGACTGCGCCGAAGATCCACATCTGCGGTGGCGGTGCCCAGCTCTCGACGAAGATCCTGACCGTCGGTGTGTCGACGAGATCCTCTGGCGTCGTCTGGCCTTGCGGACCGTAGTTGCGGATGCCGCTGCGCCCAGCTTCCAACTCGGCGACCGCGTCGCGCCCGACGATGCGGGTCAGCTCTGGGTTCCCCAGATCGCCGACCGCCGGCTCCGAGGTGGTGACGATCAACTTGGCGCCGACGTGCGGACCGTCCACGACGGTCGCCAGGGCGACAGGCGTTTGCGCCTTGAGCCGGTCGCGCAGGAGCTCGTACATCGACGTCATCTCGGGCACGAGTTCACCAGTCGAGTGGCTCGACGAACAACCGGATCGTGCCGCCACATGTCAGCCCGACGGCAAAGGCCTCGTCGTCGCTGTAACCGAACGTGATGATCCGCGGCTCAGCGTCGCCGTTGAGGATCGCCAACGCCTCGCTGACGACAGCGCCTTCGACGCAGCCACCGCTGACCGAACCGGCAACCTCGCCGTCGCTGTTGACCGCCATTGCCGCGCCGGGCTCGCGCGGCCCCGATCCTTCGATGTCGACCACCCGAGCCACCGCGACGGACTTTCCGGCAGCACGCCAGCGATCGATGTCGTCCAACAGTTCGCGCATCAGGACCTCCTGGTCGAGGCACGGGAGATCACGTTGGCCAGTTCCTCCATTGCTGCCAGCGAATGACCTTCCACGAAGTGATCAACATACGGCAACGCAGCCGCCATCCCACGGGCCAGGGGCGCGTATCCGGGTGTGACTTTCAACGGATTGACCCAGATCAGGTTGTACGTGACGCGCTGAAGCCGACACATCTGCTCGCCGAGCACCGCCGGGTCGCCGCGGTCCCAACCGTCACTGAGAATGACGACGATCGCACCTCGGGCCAGGCCTCGCACACCCCATTCGTCGTTGAACCGGCGCAGGCATTCGCCGAGGCGCGTTCCACCGCTCCAGTCCTGAACCCGCTCACTTGCCTGGCGCAGCGCCAGATCGGGATCGCGGCTGTTCAACTCCTTGGTGACGCGGGTCAGTCGAGTACCGAGTGAAAAGGCCTCGACACGCTGCCTACCGGCGACAGCGGCGTGCACGAAGCGCAGCATCGCCCTGGCGTACGGCTCCATCGAGCCGCTGACATCGAGCAGCAGGACCAGTCGGCGCATGCGATCACCCGGCTCCAGCCAATATCTCCGGATCGGCTCGCCGCCGGAAGATATCGCGCTGCGCAACGTTGCTCGCAGATCCGGGCGGCGGCTGCGTTGTGATTCTCGCAACCTGAACGAGCGGCGCGGCGGGCCGGCGAACTTCAATCGGGTCATCAACTGTTGGGCCAGTTCCAGTTCGACCTCGTCGTACGCACCGAAGTCCTTGTTGCGCAACACCTCGATCGCCGAGAATCGCATCGATAGCGTCGGATCGTCGTTCGGCGTGCCTGAACCATCGTCTTGATCCGCGTCGTCGTCGTCGTCCGTCGCCAAGGTGACTTTGATCGTCTCCTGCTCCTCATCGACGAGGTTGGCCGGTGCGTGCTCCCAGAAGACTGCGAACGCGCGATCGAACAGAGCCAGGTCTTCCGGGCGATGCACGAGCGTGGACCTGGCAGCCCAGTAGACACTCGTGCGGTCGGAGATCCCCACCCTGCCAAGGGCCTCGACGAACATCAACACGTTGCCGATGGGAACGAGCAGCGAGGCACCGCGCAGGACCCGGGCGAAGGTCACGGCCATCCGCTCCGCCGGCGTGGCGTCGAGCCGGGTCGGGCTCAAGGCTGCTGCATGCCCCGCTCGAAGGCTTGCTTGACCATGTTGGCAATGCCGTGCTGACGGGCTCGTTCTTGATCTTCGCGATACTTCAGCACAGTCCCGAGCGTGGCCTCGACGGTCGCTTCGTCGAGCTCGGTCACACCGAGCGCACCAAGCGCCAGTGCCCAATCGATGGTCTCGGCGACTCCCGGCGGCTTGTACATGTTGAGAGCGCGCATGGCCGCCACAGCTGCAGCCACCTGACGGGCGAGCGGCTCGATGACGTTGGGTACGCGCATCCTCACGATCTTGACCTCACGCTCGAAGTCGGGATGTTCGACCCAGTGGTACAGGCAGCGCCTCTTCAACGCGTCGTGCACATCGCGTGTGCGGTTCGAAGTCAGCACCACGATCGGCGGGCGGGTGGTCGTGAACTTCCCGAGTTCGGGAATCGTGATCTGGTAGTCGGACAGCATCTCCAGCAGGTATGCCTCGAACTCGTCGTCCGCTCGATCGATCTCGTCGATCAACAGCACTGGCGGAATGTCGCCTCGGTGATCGATGGCCCTCAGCAGGGCTCGCTTCAGCAGGAATCGCTCGTTGTACAGCTGCTCTTCCAGCACCCCTGTGCCGACGCCTCGGGCTTCGCCGCTTGCCTCGGCGGCGCGCAGGTGCAGCAGTTGCCGTGAGTAGTCCCAGTCGTACACGGCCTGCGATGCGTCGATGCCTTCGTAGCACTGCAATCGGATGAGCTCCCCGCCGGTCCACCGACTGATCACCTTGGCGACCTCGGTCTTGCCCACACCGGCTTCACCCTCGAGCAGCAGCGGACGTTTCAGCGTCAGCGCCAGGAACACCGACGTTGCCAGTCCATCGTCGGGCAGATATCCGTGCAGGCTGAGTGCCTGGGAGACGTCTGCGGGGCCGGCAGGGTTGACGGTGGGAATGACAGCCATTGCAGGACAGGCTAGAGGCGATGCCATGCTGAGAGCGTGGTGCACCGCTTTGCCGTACACGCTCCCAACGCCGGCCACATCTCCGTTTTCGTCGAACGATGTCACACGAAGACCGTCACTGAGACAGTGATGCAACGGCAGCCCGGTGAGTCGTCCGATTGGGCTGCAGAGGCAGATGCTGTCGATGGCGACATCTACTGGTTCGTCGCCGGTGAGATCGGACCGCTGCTCGACCCCGACGCCATGGACGTTGTGATGACTGTCGAGGGACCGCGCAGCGTCGTGCGCACGTCATGGCCGAAGAAACCGTCCATCGGCACGCAGCACCACGATCCGGTGGTCTACGAGCTCCACGTCAGCGGGTTCGAGAAGACGTTCGCCGGATGCGCGACACGCCTTCCATATCTCGCCGACCTCGGAGTCAACGTCATCGAGCTGATGCCGGTGCATCCCTTCGATTCCTCCGACAACTACTGGGGTTACATGCCACTGGTGTGGGGCGCGGTCCATTGGCCTTATGCCGAGGGCGATGATGCACCGGCGGAACTTGCCGCGCTGGTTGGCGCCGCACACTCCCACGGCATCGAGGTGTGGCTCGATGTCGTCTTCAATCACACGGCAGAAGGCGACCGCACCAAGCCCACGCTGTCGCTGCGCGGACTGGACGATGCCAACGCGTACCTGCATCGGCCGGACGGCGAGTACAACGACGACAGCGGGACCGGGAACGTGTCGAATCCCGCCGACCCCAACATCCAGCGTTTGATCCTCACGGCGCTCGACCGGTTCGCAGACTTGGGGATCGACGGGTTTCGCTTCGACCTGGCGTCGCTGTTGACGCGCGACGGTGGTGGCTTGGTCAACCGCATCACGCAATGGGGCACCGCGCGTGGCGTGCGGCTGATTGCCGAGCCGTGGGATCTCGCTGCGTATCAGGTGGGCGAGTGGCGCGAGCCGTGGATGCAGTGGAACGACCGCTTCCGCGACGAGATCCGCGGGTTCGTGCGGGGTGAAGGTGGACTGGTGTCCGCTGTGATCGACCGTGTGCAGGGCAGTCCCGATCTCTTCTCCGCAGCGACGCACGGCACGGTCAACTTTCTGACGGCCCACGATGGTCTGACGATGCACGATCTGACCGTCGTCACGAGCGACCACCATCATTCGTGGGACTGCGGCGAGGCGTTGCGGATGCAGCAACTGAAGAACTACTTCACGATGCTGTTGCTGTCTGCGGGTACACCCATGTTCGTGATGGGCGATGAATTCGCTCGCACCCAGGGCGGGCTCGACAATCCGTACAACATCGACAGCGAGGTGACCTGGGTCGATTGGAGTCGCCTCGACACTTGGGCGGAGTTGCACGAATTCGTGCGCGACTTGCTGCGCCTTCGACGAACGAATCCCCCGGCCGATTTCCGGTTCTACGGGGCCCAGTCGTCACCCGATACCGGCCACGAGTCGCGCACGTTGGCGTGGGTCTCCGGTGGTCTGTACGTGATGTGCAACTTCTGGTGGGCGCCGGTGTCGTTCACGTTCCAGGAGGAGGGTCCATGGGTGGCGGCCCTGTCGACGGCTGCCCCTGAGATCTCGTCGAACGCGGCCACATTGGCACCGCGTTCGATGGTGATTTGGCACCGCGGATAGAGCGGGATCACTTTCCGGGTTGGCGGACGACTGCAACCGGGCACCTCGAATGCTGAGCGACGCCGTGGCTGACGGAGCCGAGCAGCGATGCGCGCAGGGCGCCATGCCCGTGCGAACCGACCGCCAGGAGATCTGCATCCTTCGACTCGTCGAGCAGCGCCTCTTTCGCCGATTTCTTCACGACCTTCCGATGGACCGTGACGGCACCTCCCGTCAAGCGCGAGCCGAGTGACTCCAAGCTCGCGTTGAGCTGCACGGTGAGATCCGAATCCGAGTGTGGGTCGTTCCACGCGTAGAGCGCCGTCAACTCCGCGCCGGCCAGTTCCGCTTCTCCGTACGCCCATTCGAGCGCCTGAATCGATCTGGCCGAGCCGTCGAGACCGACAACGATCTTGCGCATCGAAGGACCGACCTCCGCAGCCGGATTCGCCGGAACCACGATCACAGGAACGTGGGATCGATGAACGACGGTTGTGGCAACCGAGCCGAGCACACCTTCGAGAAACCCGGTGTGGCCGCTGGCGCCGACCACGATCTCGTCACCGTCACGCGCGGCTTGCGAGATTCCTGCAGCAGCCGGCTCCATGATCGACGCTCCCTCGATCATCAGATTCGGATCGATGTCTACGGCCAGTTCGGTGGCTCTGCCGATGACCTTGTCTGCCGCGCCCTTGACGGTGTCGACGTCGACGTTCATCGGGTACACGCCGCCCTCGGGACTGCCGTACACGGGTACCTCGTAGCACGACACGATGAGAAGTGTGGCGTTGCGGCGGCGCGCCTCGTACGCAGCCCACCGCAATGCCTCGAGCGACGTCTCCGACCCATCCACGCCGACCACGATCTTCATGCCCTACTCCTGGACGATTAATGCCGTAACCATACCGAACATTCCGGAGGGTCCTTCTGCGTGGTTCAGGATGTGGCAGTGCCAAGCCCACACGCCGGGCTCCTCCGCCTTGTACAAGACGGTGTAGCGCTCGCCTGGCGCGATGTTGATGGTGTCGCCGGGCAGGGGCTGATCCAAGGGCACACCGTCCTTGGCGATGATCCAACCGACCGGCTGGTGCAGGTGCATCGGGTGCGCCATCAGACCCTCGTTGAGATAGTTGACCTCCAACACCTGCCCGACAGCGAGGGTGGCGGGTTCAGTTGCGGGGAAGCTCTTGCCGTTGAGGCTGAGGCCGATCGTGCCGGCATCGTTCAGGACCATGTTCATCGACTTGTCGACCTTGGCATAACCCTTGTCCAGCATCACCTGAGGTATCGGCATCTCGTCGATGGTGAATGCGCCGAACAAGCCGTTGGGAACCTGCACCTGCGCATTGTGGTGCGAGTGGTAGATGCCGACGGCGGGGCCGTGGGCCACGAACTCGTAGGTGAAGCTCTTGCCCGGCTCGATCGGAGGTTGCGTGTAGGGGTCGACTCCGTCCATGGCATTGGGGACGCGGATTCCGTGTAGGTGCAGTGACGTGGACTCGGGCAGGTTGTTCGTCAGGACGATCCGTACCTTGTCGCCGTCGTTGACGTGGATCTCCGGTGCCGGCACGACGCCGTTGTACGTCCATGCGTCGACGAGCTTGCCGGGCGACACTTCCCACTTGACGATCTTGGCTTCGAGATCGAACTCCTTGGTGCCGTCGGCAAGCACGGTTGGTTCCATGCGGTCGCCACCGTGTCCCGCGGTCTTCGCCGGAAACTGCGCTGCGACGTCGGCCATGGCCTTGTCCATCTCTTGCCATGTCATGGTCGTGGGTGTCGCTGCTGCAGCTGCCGCATCGCCACCGATCATCAGCGACCCTGTCATGCCATTGGCGGCGTGTCCGGCGATCTCGCACGTGACGGTGTACATGCCTTCCGCTACCCGACCGACTTTCAGTTCCACAGTCTGACCGGGGTTGACGTTGCCGGAGTTCAGCGCAAGCTCTGGGACGGAGATGCTGTGGACGGCGCTCCCGGTGTTGGTCACACGCAACGTGCCGCCTTCGAGGGGTAACGAGATCATCTGGGGGGTGATCGTGAACTCAGCCAGCGTCACGTCGACGTTGGCTCGTTCGGCTGCCGCGGCTCCGGCGGCTGGTCCATCTCGCAAACCGAACGTTGCCAGCGCCAACGCTGCTATCGAAACAGCGAACGCGAACCAACCTAGGACTGACTTGTCTTCTCGTGCCATGGGTGCCATCGTGACGGCGCCGCAAACCAACAGGTAGGGCCGATGGACGCAGCGGCATAGGACCAAAGTCCTATTCGGCGCTCGGTAGTGGTGGTTGTTGGCTCACTCACCCCCGATGGCCAGCATCACCTCCTGCATCGCCTCGAACGAATGACCGCTGACAAATGCGTCGACGTGCGGCAGTGCTGCTGCCATGGCTCCCACGAGGGGCTGGAAGTCGCGGCTCTGCTTGCGCGGGTTGACCCACACGACCCTGTGGGCCAGACGCGAGAGCCTGGCCATCTGTTCGCCGACCAGAATCGGGTCAGCGGCATCCCATCCGTCGGACACGATCAACAAGACGGCACCGCGCGCCAAACCGCGACGTCCCCACCGGTCGTTGAACGCCTTCAACGCGTCACCCAAGCGTGTTCCGCCCGCCCAGTCGGGCGCAGTCGCGGCCGCCCGTTGAAGTGCCACGTTCGGGTTGCGGATGCGCAGTTGCCGGGTCAACCGCGTCAGGCGAGTGGCGAAGACGAATGTCTCTGCATTGGCCGCGCCTGCTGCGCAGTGCAGCAGTTGGAGATACGCGCGGGCATAGGGCTCCATCGAGCCCGAGATGTCAGCGATCACGACGAGGCGACGTGGCCGCACGGTCCGTCGTCGCAGCACCCGTTCGACCGGGTCCCCCGCGGTTCGCCGGCTGCGCCTGATGGTGGCGCGCATGTCGAGACGATGACCGGTCGACGATCGACGCATTCGCCTCCGCGTCCGCTTGGGTGGAGCGAGGCGCATCTGTGTCATCAGCGTGCGCAAGCTCATCAACTCGAATGGTGACAGCGCGGCATAGTCCGTGCGACGGAGGTGCTCGTCAGTGCTAGCGGTCATCGCCAAGGTCTCGCCCCCGACCTCCTCGTCGTCTTGCTTGGACACCTGACCTGAGCGCCCTGTCCCGGTCGTCGTGCCACGCCTATCGGAGCTCTGTGGCGAGCGCGGTGGCGTCTTTGCGGAGGTAGGCGGAGGTCCTGCCTCGCCACGCGTGTCCGCGGGATCGGCCAACTCTCCGAATATGTGACCGAAAACGCGATCGAACTGTTCCAGTTGGTCGTGTCCGCTGACCAGTGTGATGCGCGCCGCCCAGTAGACATCGGCATAGGTGGCCGGTCTCGTCAGGTCGATCGCTGCAGCAAAGCGGCCCGATCTTTCCGGCGTGACCGGGATCCCGGCCGAATGAAGGCGATCGCCGAACGTTGCGGCAACGGTCGCGAGGTCGACCATCGTCCCTACGCGTCCGTCGTTCGATCCGGCCGTTCGTCCGCACCCGTTGCGACCCACTGGAAGCCGCGCTCTGTGACGAGGTCGAGATCCTCTCGATACTTCATGACCGACCCCAAGGTCCGCTCGACTGCGGAGCCATCGAGCAAGTCGATGCCGAGCAGCTCCAGCGCGGCCACCCAGTTGATGGCTTCGGCAATTCCGGGAAGCTTCTGCACATCGAGCGTTCGCAGCCGTGCGACAGCGGCGGCCACGTTCTCGGCCAGATCCGTGCTGGCAGCGGGAACTCGACGCCTGACGATCGTTGTGGCCCGCTTGACGTCGGGATAGTCGATCCAGTGGTAGAGGCAGCGACGTTTCAATGCGTCGTGCAGGTCCCGCGTGCGGTTCGACGTCAGGACGACGATCGGCGGGAATGCCGCGGTGATCGTGCCGAGCTCGGGGATCGTCACGGACGATTCGGCCAAGAGCTCGAACAGGAAGGCCTCGAACTCGTCGTCGGCCCGGTCGACCTCGTCGATCAGCAGGACCACCGGACGTGGTCCTTGGTGCTCGATTGCCTTCAACAGTGGACGGGCCACGAGGTACTCCGCGGTGAACAGGTCGTCGGAATCGAGTGGCTTTCCAGAGGCCTCGGCGGCGCGGATGCCCAGCAGTTGGCGCGAATAGTTCCATTCGTACAAGGCCTCGGCAGCGTCGATCCCCTCGTAGCACTGCAGCCTGACGAGGGGCGTGTCGAGCGCGGCCGCCAGGGCCTTCGCCGCCTCGGTCTTGCCGACACCGGCTTCACCTTCGAGCAGCAGTGGTTGAGGCAGGCGCGCCGCGCAGAACAATGCAGTTGCCAGGCCCTGATCAGCGAGGTAGTCGACGCCGTCGAGTTTGCGTGAGAGCTCCTCTACTGAGACAGGTTCGACGCTCACGACACGTAGGCGCTCGGGTCGGCGGCGAACGCTCGAAGGCAACCACTGCCGCAGAACCAATAGCGGTGTCCCTCGTGGTCGAGATGCAGCGAGGCGTCGACCATCGCAACGCTCATTCCACACACCGGGTCGACCGCCGATTCCTCGATCGACGACCCTGCGCCCTCACCGACGGGACGCCCTGATTGTCGCGGTCGGGTCGAGATGATCTCGGCAAGGATCGACAGCGCTACCTCCTGCGGAGTTCTGGCGCCGATGTCGAGCCCAGCCGGTGTGTGGACTTGCGCTTTCATCGAAGCGCAGACGTCGAGTGAGCTCAGCACCGCTTCGCCCCGCTTGCGGCTGGCGACGAGACCGACATAGGGAACCTCCGCTTGGAGGGCATCGTGGAGCACCGGTTCTTCATCACGACCGTGGGTCGCGACGACGACTGCCGCAGCATCGCTGGGCAGCGTGCCGGCGTACGAGGCTCCGGCATGGCCGAGCGGGCCGACCAGGTCCAACAGGGCGCGCGCAATCGGCGTATCGCCGACGACAACGACGAGTGGGGCTGGTATGACCGGTTCGAGAAAGACCTCCAACGTGCCACCCGAAAGGCATGGGTTGTGCACCGTCAGCGCTCCGGGTCTCGGCGCCTCTGGTTCCGGAGTGATCCGCAGCAGCAACGTCTCGCCGGAGTCGAGCAAGGCCAATGCTTGGGCGCGAACTGTCGACTCTGCGCACGCGCCCCCGACGAAACCCTCGATGGTTCCGTCGGCGAGCACGATGGCCTCGGCGCCGGGCTTTGCGCTCGTCGGCTTTTCGGCGGCGACGACGCGGGCGTGAACGTACGCAGCGCGAGCTCGACGTAACTCAGACCCACGAGCGGAAAGATCCGGCGTCATGCAATCAGGCAATCAGGTGATTGCGAGATCCGTGCGGAAGGGGTTGCCTTGAAGGGCTCGCCAGACCTGCGCGGGTGTCAATGGCATGTCGGCGTGGCGGACCTGGATCGCGTCGAGGACGGAGTTGACCACGGCCGGCGGTGATCCGACCGTGGCCGACTCGCCAACACCTTTCACACCCAGAGGATGGTGAGGTGACGGCGTCACGGTTTCGCCCAGTTCCCACGACGGACATTCCATCGAGGTCGGCAACAGGTAGTCCATGAACGAACCACCGAGGTTGTTGCCCTCCTCGTCGAAGGCGATCACCTGCATCAGCGCCATGCCGACCCCGTCGGCCAGGCCTCCGTGGACCTGTCCCTCGACGATCATCGGGTTGATCCGCGGACCACAGTCGTCGACGGCGATGAACCTACGGACCTTGACCTCGCCCGTGCCGGGGTCGACGTCGGTGACGCAGATGTACGCGCCGAACGGGTAGGTGAGGTTCGGCGGGTTGTAGACGCATTGTCCATCGAGGTGCCCCTCGACGCCGTCCGGAAGCTCGAGCGAACCGTGAGAGAGCATGGCGATCTCCTGGATCGTCTTGCCCTTCTCCGGGTCGCCCTTCACCTGCCACCTGCCGAGCTCCCACTCGAGATCGTCCGGGGAACATTCGAGCGCGGCGGCGGCGATGATGCGGGCCTTGTCGCGCACGCGTCGTGCAACGATCGCTGCGGCGCCGCCACTGACCGGCGTCGAGCGCGAGCCGTAGGTGCCGAGGCCGAACGGGGTGTTGTCGGTGTCGCCGTGGATCACCTCGATGTCTTCGGGCGGGATGCCCAACTCCTGGGCGATGATCTGCGCGAACGTCGTCTCATGGCCTTGCCCTTGAGACTGCACGCTGATCCGCAGTTGCGCCTTGCCGGTCGGGTGCACGCGTAGGTCGGCACCATCGGCCATGCCGAGACCGAGGATGTCCATGTGTTTGCGCGGTCCGGCGCCGACGCCCTCGGTGAAGAAGGCGATCCCGATTCCCATCATCGGCTCACTGGTATCGCCTGCTGCACGCCGCTGGCGGCGACCCGCCTGTTCGGCACGCAGTTCGTCGTACCCGGCGATGCGCATGGCTTCGAGCAGCGCAGGGCCGTAGTTGCCGCTGTCGTACTCCCAGCCAGTCGGCGAGGTGTACGGGAACTGCTCGGCTCGCAACAGGTTCTTCAGCCTCAGCTCGGCGGGATCGACCTTCATCTCGGCCGCCAGGCAGTCGACGAGCCGCTCGACCAGGTACACGGCCTCGGTGATGCGGAACGAACAGGCGTAGGCGACGCCACCGGGCGCCTTGTTGGTGTACACGCCGGTCACCTTGCAGTGCGCGGCCTCCAGGTCGTAGCTACCGGTGAAGATGTGGAAGAACCCGGCCGGGAACTTGGTCGGTTGGGCGGTGCCGTTGAAGCAACCGTGGTCGGCCAGCACGTCGACCCGCACACCGAGGATCTTGCCGTCCTTGGTGGCGGCGATCTCGCCGTGCATGTGGTAGTCACGGGCGAACGCCGTGCTCATCAGGTGCTCGCTGCGATCCTCCATCCAACTCACGGGCTTGCCGGTGACGATGGAACCGACGATGGCCAGCACATAGCCGCTGTAGATGCCGACCTTGTTGCCGAAGCCTCCGCCGATGTCCGGCGAGACGACACGGATCTTGTGCTCGGGCAGACCGGCAACAAGTGCGTAGATGGTGCGATGAGCGTGGGGTGCCTGCGACGTGCACCAGATCGTCAACTGCCCGGTGACCTTGTCCATGTATGCCACGGCTCCGCAGGTCTCCATCGGCGACGGGTGCGTGCGCGGATAGAGCATGTCCTGCTTCACGATCACGTCGGCCTTGGCAAACGCAGCGTCGCATTTGGCTTTGTCGCCCGCCTCCCAATCGAAGATGTGGTTGTCGGTCTTGCCTTCCTTGTCCGTTCGGATCACGGGCGCATCCGGGTCGAGTGCCTTCTTGGCATCGACGACCGCAGGCAGGATCTCGTAGTCGACTTCGATCAGTTCCAACGCATCACGAGCCGAGTACTTGTCCTCGGCGATCACGAACGCGACTTCTTGACCCTGGAAGCGCACCTTGTCGGTAGCGAGGACCGCCGCAGTGTCGTACGACAGCGTCGGCACCCACGCCAAACCCAGCGTTTCGAGGACCGCGCCGGTGATGACGGCTTTGACCTTGGGGTGCGCTTCGGCTGCCGATGTGTCGATCGACTTGATCAGCGCGTGAGCGACTGGGCTGCGCAGGATCGCACCGTAGAGCATGCCGGGCATCACCATGTCGTCGACGTAGTTGCCCTGACCGCGCAGGAATCGAGCGTCTTCCTTACGGGTCATCCTCCCGAAACCGATGGGGTTCCCTCCGGCGCTTGTCGGTACTTCACTGACAGTGGCGCTCATACCTTCACCTCCGCGTGTTCGGCGGCCCAACGGATGGAGCGCACGATGTTCTCGTATCCCGTGCAGCGGCAGATCGTGCCGCAGATGGCCTCGCGGATCTCATCAGTGCTGGGATCCGGGTTGTGATCGAGCAGGTACCGCCCCGTCATCATCATCGCCGGCGTGCAGAACCCACACTGCAGACCGTGCTCGTTCATGAACCCCTGCTGAATCGGATCCAGAACGCCACCCTGCTCGAGGTCTTCGACAGTTCGGATCGTGCGGCCGTCGGCCATCGCGGTGAGGACCGTGCACGACTTCACCGGTTGGCCGTCCATCCACACGACGCAGATGCCGCAATTGGACGTGTCGCATCCCCAGTGGCTACCGGTCAGCCGTAGGTGGTCGCGAAGGAAGTGGATGAGGAGCAGGCGCGGCTCGACATCGCGCGTGACGTCTTCCCCATTGACGTTGATGGTCACTTCCATCAAGAACCTCCCTGTGCTCGAGCGACAGCACGGCGAAGCGCTCGCGCTGTGAGTTCTTTGGCGAGATGCCGCTTGTAGTCGGCCGGGCCACGCTGATCGCTGGCCGGGTTGCTGGCATCGGCGGCCAGTTGTGCTGCCGCGACGATGTTCTCCTCCGTTGGCGACTTACCGCGCAGCGCGGCTTCGGCGGCAGGCACGCAGAAGTGCTCGACTCCCACAGCTGTCAGACCGATGCCGCAGTCGCCGACGACGTCGCCATCCATGCTGACGAACACGCCCGAGGCAGCGACCGCCCAGTCGCCTGCCCGTCGCTCGACCTTCTCGTATGCGCTTCCGGTCTGATGACGAATGGGGACGCGGATCTCGGTCACGATCTCACCGGGTTGGGCAGCCGTCTCGTACGGACCGAGATGGAATTCGCGTGCCGGTACCGTTCGCTGCCCGTCCTTCGAGTGCAGCACGATCGTTGCGACCAAGGCCGACATCACTGCCGACAAGTCTTCGGATGGGTCCGCCTGGCACAGAGAGCCGCCAACAGTCCCACGGTTGCGAACGATGGGGTCTGCGATCACGCGTTCGGCCTCACCGAAGATGGCGTAATGCTCGGTGGCCACGGCGGATTCGAGCAGCTCACGATGCCGTGTCATTGCACCGATCCGGATCTCGTCACCCTCCACGCGAACGTAGGCCAGATCGAGATCGTTGATGTCGATGAGGTGTTCGGGTCTGGCGAGGCGGAGCTTCATCATCGGCAGCAGGCTGTGCCCTCCTGCGACCAGCCGGGCCTCTGGCCCCAACCGGTCGAGCAGGGCAATGGCGTGGTCGATGCTCGTCGCGCGCTCGTACTCGAACGGCGGTGGAATTTGCATGTGATCCCCCGATCGTGGCTGATTCCCGAGCCAGCCCGCAGGACTGGCCAGCCGATCATGAGCGCCCGAGAGCGCAGGCGTCAATCGGCTCCTAACCGAATGGTTATCTCGACCCGATGCCAGTCGTCGACCGGCTCTAGAGTCACTCGCGATGACGCTCGCGCAGCTGAAGGTGTTCGTGCTCGTCTCGCGCCTCGGCTCAGTCCGCGCCGCGGCTGCAGCCCTGGGTGTCAGCGAGCCCGCGGTATCGCAGGCTCTTGCCGCGCTGAGGCAACATCTCGATGATCCGCTGATCTCGCGGAGCGGGGCGGGGATGGAGCTGACCCCGGCCGGGCGGCGAGTCGTGTCGATCGCATCGCAAATGGTCAATCTCGCCGTCGATGCCGAGGTCGCGGTGAGGCAGTCGAACGGTGCTGCGGAGCTCCTGCGCGTCGTGACGACCAGCACGTTGTCGCAGTCGATCGTTCCTGCACTGCTGCAGGCGTTCACCGCTCGCGCCGGCGGCATCGAGGTCAGCCTTGGTGTGGCAACGACCGAGGAGATGGCTGCGCTCGTCGAGGAGCGCCTGGCAGACGTGGCCATCGGCCCGCGCCTCGCCGGCCTCGAGGCGGAGGCGGTGATGAGGTACCGCTTGACGCTGGTCGGGCGCCCCGACCTGCGGCTGAACGGGAACGGCTTGGCGGCGACGCGCTGGTTCGTCGATCCGACGGGCACCGATCGGCTGTCGGATGTCGGCGTGTTGTTGAGCAAGCACCGCGTACCGGAGGACAGGATCATGGTGTTCGCCACCGAACAGGCGGCGTGGTCCGCTGCAGCGGCAGGCGACGGCGTGGCCCCGGCCATCGACCACATGGTCGCGGGGGAGGTCGATCGCGGTGTCCTGACCAGGGTGAATGCGACGGACATTCCGGTTGATCTGCTGCTCTACGTCAGTTCGTTGGGGGCACAGCGCCGATCTCGGGCTGCCGACCGGTTGCGTCGTTTCATCCGCACCCCGGTCGCGATGCAGGCGATGTATCGCCCCGACAGCGGCGTGCCGGCAGCGAAGTTCCGGCCTCCGGTGTACGTCACCCTCTGGAGTTGAGATCGTGTGGAGATCGAGTCGAAGTCGACCTTGACGATTTCTTGACAAAACCCTGATGAGTCCTTGGGGCTTAATACCAAAACCTTCCCCTTGAGCAGGGCGTGTCCGTGACGATAACCAAGATGTCCGACGCGGGCGCGGCGAACTACTTCGGAGGGGTAATCGACATGAAACGACGTTTGATAGGGGTAGCCACCGCGGTGCTCAGCACCGTGCTGATCGGCGGGGTGAGCGTGCAACACGCATCCGCTGTGGATCCCCTACCCACTACGGTGACACTGCCTCTGTTCGGTGTGCCGATGACGATCGACATCACGACAGGCCCAGGTGGCAATCTCACCGATGTGTCGGTCGACTCTGCCAACCCAACCGTCGCGACGCAGCTCAAGCCTCGCAAGGTCGTGTTCCAGAGCACCAGCCTTGCTCACCCGACGTTGGACCCGGCCAAGGTCGTCGTCAAGTCGAAGCACGGTGGCCAGAGCGTCTCGGCTCGCGCCGGCACGCTTGCCGACGTTTCCGGTGACGGCTCGTGGATTGGCGACGTGTTCGGCGACGGCAACGCCTCCACTGTCAAGTTCGTGATTGGTGGTACAGACGCCGCCCCTGACATCATTCTCACACCAGCCGACGTATCCGCAGCGGACGGACTCACTGTGGACGTCGGTGCCGTTCAGCATTCCACGGGCGACGACGACGACGAGTCCAGCGCCTCCGCTCATGTCTCGGTCAAGTTCACGACCGCTGCCGGAGACCAATCCCGCACGCTGACCATCGCTGTCAAGGTCGAAACGGACGACGACGGCGACACTTCTGCCAAGGTCAGCGTTGCGCTCGGCCGCATCAAGGGTGTCTTCGTCGACGCCGCTGCTGCTGTTGGAACGCACCACTGGTCCGGTCTGCTCTGTGACAACACGACCGCCACCATCGCCTACGACGTTGCCATCGACGGTTCAGTGTCGAACATCGTTCCTTTCCCGGCTTCCGCCACCGTCAAGACCGAAGACGGCAAGATCGACGTGCGCTTCTCGGACAACGAGCGAGTTCGGATCAAGGTCCGCGAAGACAACGGCCAGATCAAGATCTCGGTCGAGGAGAAGATCCGTTGCAAGGATGCTGCGAACCCGACGACCAACGTCTCGACGTCCATCCCCGCAGACAACAACAAGGACGGGGATAACCACGACGGCGACCACCACGGTGGCGACGACGAGAACAACACCACGACTACCACGACGACAGTTGGATAGGTACGGCAAAGCAGCCCGGCTCCTCTTCGGAGGCGCCGGGCTGCTGCTCGTTTTTGGCGCCTGTTCGAGCGACAGCTCGCCGGCGGTCGGATCGGCGATATCGAACACGACCTCGGTCGCGGCGGTGTCGCCATCGACGGGCTCCGGTCCGTCCACAACCGCCGTCGCAACGGTGGGAGCACCGACGGTGCCGGTCGATGGTCCGGCGCTGTTGCAGCAGGCGATCGCGGCTACTGGCGCTGGTTACCACTTCAACCAGACCAATACGGTTGATGGTGCCGTCGCGTTGACCGTCGATGGGGACCGGTTGCCAGACGGCGCCCGTGTCGCTGTCAGCAACGCTTCCGGTCTGGTCTTCTACGTGATCACTCCGGATGGCACGTGGTTGATGCCCCAAAATGGTGAGTGGGAAGCCGACGACTCGGACCCACCGGCCGTGGATCCGATCGCCTCGCTGAGCGCTCCGACCTCGGTTTCCGTGGCCAGCAGTGATGGCACGACATCGCAGCTCGTCGTCAACGTTCCTCTCAGTTCAATCGGCCTTGAGGGCGATGGTGATGCGCCGCTACAGGTGTCGATCGTCGGTGGTGCGCTGACCAGCATCGTGTACAGCACGACAACCGCAGATGGCAAAGCCGCGGTAGCGACTACGGCCATCAGTGCAGTTGTCGACCCCAGCCCTGTAGTACCGCCGATCTAGGCGTGATTCAGCTGTCGAAACCCAAGCCGAGTTTGTCGAGGGTCCTCAGCCAGACATTTCGCTTACCCGTCCGATCCTCGCGGTTCAACGACCATCTGGTCGTCTGGATGCCCACGAACCTGAACGGCTCGGGTGGGAACGGCAGCGGCTTCTCCTTGACGAAGTCGGTCTGCGTTGCTCGTGAGCGTTTGCCGTCGAGCAGGTCGAGCATGACCTCGCCCCCGAACCGACTGGATGCCACGCCCAGACCGGTGTAACCGAGCGCGTAGGCGACCCGGCCTTGCATCGCCTGGCCCCAGAACACACAGAAGCGACTGCATGTGTCGATGGCTCCGCCCCAGGCATGGGTGAACTTCAGGCCCTCCAGTTGCGGGAACGTGTCGAAGAAGTGCTTGCTCAACTTGGCCCAGGTCTCCGGCCGGCTCTCCAGCTCGGTGTTGATCCTGCCGCGCCAGTAGTAGATGGCGTCGTAGCCACCCCACAGGATGCGGTTGTCCTCGGTCAGCCGGTAGTAGTGGAACTGGTTGGGGATGTCGCTGAGGCCCTGTCGGTTCGCCCAGCCAACGTCGGTGAGCTGCGAGTTCGACAACGGCTCGGTCACCATGCAGTAGTCGTACACCGGGGCGACGTAGTGGCCGATCCGCTTGAGCAGCGGCTTGAAGGCGTTCGTGGCCAGAGCAACCTTGCCCGCCCTGACCCGGCCGAGCGGTGTGGTGATCAGCACCCCGACGCCGTCCTTGTCGAGGGAGGTTGCCTTGGTGTCTTCGTAGATCCGCACACCGAGCGACATGGCCGCGCTCTTCAATCCCCACACGAGCCTGGCCGGGTCGACGATCGCGGCCCGGTCCTTGCGCCACAGCCCACCGGTGTACGTGACCGAGTTGACCTGCCCCCGCATCGCCGGACCGTCGAGCCACTCGACGTTCTGACCCAAGGTTCTCAGCTGCTGGTAGTCGTCGTGCAACTCGTCGAGATAGCTCGGAGAGTGCGAGGTCGTGGCCACGTCGATGACTCCTGGTCGTTCGTAGTCGCAGTCGATCTTGTAGCGCTCGATCGCAGCCTCGATCTCGTTGAGGTTCTGAAGGCCGAGCTCTTCGAGCAGCGGCAGTTCCTGCGGGAAGCGTTCCTGGCCGTTGGCAACACCGTGAGTCAGGCTCGACTCCATGAACCCGCCGTTGCGACCGCTGGCGGCGGAGCCGATCTCGTGGGCGTCGATCAGCACCACGTCGCGCGACGGGTCGCGTTCCTTGGCGATGATCGCCGTCCACAGACCCGTGTAGCCGCCGCCGACGATGCACAGGTCGCACGTCTCGGTGCGGACGAGCGTGGGATTGCTGTCGGGCTCGTCGGCGTCGTCGTACCAATACGGATATGGGTCGGCATCGGCGATTGCGTTGAGGTGAAACTCGTCGATTACGTCATCGTCGTCGCGGTTGTTGACGGCCATCTGGTCTCACCACCTGTCGGAGTGCGACGTTAGTGCGAGGCACGCTACGGTCGCGGACATGATCATTCACGTCGTCGCGTTCCGTTGGAAGCAAGGCATCCCGCCTGGCCACGTCGCCACCGTCCAGGCCCAACTTCTTGAACTGGCCTCCAGCCTTCCCGAGGTGCGCTCGTATCGATGCGGCAGCGATGTAGGCGCCAGCGACATGCAGAACTTCGACTTCGGCATCGTTGCCGAGTTCGATAGCATCGACGACTGGCGCGTCTACGACAAGCACCCGCGTCATGAAGAGATCCGCGCCGGCGTCGTGCGTCCGTGGATCGAAACGCGGGCCTCGGTTCAGTTCGAGAGCTAGCCCGCCTCTGGTTCCAACGTCGTCGCCGCCGACATGCTGACATCGGGTGTGATCGTCTCGATGTCGTACCGGGCGAGACCTTCGTCGAAGCTGGCCAACTTGCGAATTCGATATCGATGGATCAAGACCATCGTGATCGCGTCGTCGAGGCCGACGCCGGTTCGCTCGACGAGGTCGGCGGCGGCACTCCGGTGCTGACGAGCGACGTGCAGCTTGTCGATCGCCGCGAACAGGTCGGGGTTGTCCACCGCTTCGAGATGGTCGGCGCGAGCCACCAGCAGGCAGCGCTGTTGCACGAAGTCGTCGACGAGGGCGGTGAAGATCGCCTCGGCGTCGTCGTGTTTGACATCGTCACCATCGGCCAGCGCGATCAGAAAGCTCAGATCGAGGAGGTAGGAGGGCGGGTTCATCACAACGTGCTCAGAGCAGCCATCGAACGCTGAGCTCTCGAGCGTCTGCGACGATCCTCGACTCGGTTCCAGAACCAGAACGAACCACCGACGATCGCCCAGCCGACCAACCCGTCGATCACCCAGTGCTCAGCCAGGTACACGAGAGAGGTGAGCATCAGGACGGGGAAGATCAGCACGACCGCCTTGAGCCACTTCGGCTTGATCCACGGCAGGAAGAATGCCGGCACGATCAGAGCAAACGAGGCATGCAGCGAAGGCATGGCTGCGACGGCATTGCCCCAGTCGAGAGCGTTCCTCCAGCTGTTGGCGGCGGCATGCAGGCCCATGGCGGTGAATCCTCTGCCGGCGCTGCGCGTCAGTGGAGGCAGCAGGTGATAGTTCTTCGCGGCCATCCATGGCGGCGCCGTGGGGAGGATGATGAACAGCAGACAGGCCACCCCGAGCACCGTGGCGAAGCGTTTCATGAACCTGGCCCATTGGCGATGCGAAGTTGCCCACAGCGCGCCCATCACGATGGGAACGAAGATGAAGTGGGTGAAGTACGTCAGCGACGCGACCTTGTCCCACCAGTGCACGGTCGACTTCCAGAAGTGCTGTTGCAGAACAGTGTTGGGGTCGTTGCCGAAGAACATGGCACGATCGATGTTGCGGACTGCTTGCACCTGCAGAGGGAACTTGATGCCGAGGATCTTGCCGTCAGCGGCGCCTCGCGTGGTCTCGTAGGCAAACCACATCGCGCAATACAGCAACAGGTCGATTGCCAAGATCCCCCACTGTCTCGCCGGCCGGCCGACGAAGGCGCACGCCAGGAACACGGCCACCGCACGGGCGACGCTCAAACGGTCCCAGAGGATCCCGTTCTCGCGTGTCCAGACCACGGCGTAGACGCAGAACAACGCCAGCGTGGTGCGCCGTACCCAGGCGAGATAGTCGATCGGAACGACCGCGCCAAGAGCGACCCGATGGTCGAGCGTTGGTTGGTCGGCCAGGACGGACATGGCCTAGCAGGCTAGCGATAGCAGTCGCGGAAGCGAGTTCAGCAGGCCTCGAGAGCACGGCGTACGAGCACCTTGGCCAGGTGAACTCGGTACTCGGGGCTGGCGTTAAGGTCGCTCTGCGGTTCCGCGTCTTCTGCAGCGAGTTGGGCAGCATCGGCGATCGACGAGCCCTGGGACAGCGCATTGGAAACACTTGTCGCCAGGATCGGCGTGGAGCCCATGTTGACGAGACCGATGCCGCTGTCACCGTTGCGGCGCCATGCCGCGACGCCGACGATTGCCCAGTCCTGCGCCCGACGGTTGAACTTCTGGAAGTTCCATCCGGCACCCTGCATCTTGGGGACACGGATCTCGGTCAGCATCTCGTCGGCGGAGAGGGCCGTCTCGAGGAACCCCTGGAAGAAATCGCCTGCCGCAATCTCGCGGGTGCCGTTGGGTCCCTGAGCCACATACGTCGCACCAAGTGCGAGTGTGGTGGCGGGTAGATCCGAGGCGGGGTCACTGTGGGCAATCGAGCCACCGATGGTGCCGCGATGGCGCACCTGCGGGTCGCCGACATGGCCGGCGGCATGAGCCAACAGCGGGACGTGCTCGGCCAGCACCGCGCTGGTCTCGATGTCCATGTGGCGAGTCAACGCGCCGATGGCGATGTGGTCACCGGCGTCGCGGATGTACGACAGTTCGCTGATGCGGCCGATGTCTACCAGCACGCTCGGCTGGGCGAGGCGCAACTTCATCAGCGGCAGCAGGCTGTGCCCGCCGGCGAGGAACTTTGCGTCGTCCCCGTGTTCGCCGATCAGCCGGATGGCCTCTTCGGCAGAGCCGGCACGGACGTAGTCGAAGGCGGCGGGAATCACTTGGTTGCTCCTCTGTTGCCAGGTTTGGTGTTGCCAGGTTTGGTGTTGCCAGGATTGATGTTGCCAGGGTTGGCGTTTGCAGCTTGCATTGCTTTCCAAACGTTGTGCGGGCTGGCCGGCATCGCCACATTGGTGATGCCGAGTCCTGACAACGCATCGACGACAGCATTGATGACTGCGGGTGCAGCGCCGATGGTGCCGGCTTCACCAATGCCCTTCACACCAAGTTGATTGGTGGGTGACGGGGTGAAGGTGTGACCGAGCGTGATCGACGGTACGTCGCTCGCACCCGGCACGAGGTACTCGGCCAGCGTCGACGTCTTCAAGTTGCCGTCGCTGTCGTAGACGGCCTCTTCGTACAACGCCTGGGCGAGGCCTTGGATCACGCCTCCGTGGACTTGGCCGTCGACGATCAGTGGATTGACCTGAACACCACAATCGTCGACGGCGACGTATTGCAGTACGTCGACCTGTCCGGTCTCGGTGTCGACTTCGACCGTGCAGATGTGCGTGCCGAACGGCCACGAGAAGTTCGGCGGATCGTAGGTGACCTGCGCCTCGAGGTTCGGTTCGAGGCCGTCGGGCAGGTTGTGCGCGGTGAATGCCTCGAACGCGATGGCCGCCAGTGGCATGCTGCGGTCGGGCGAGCCTTTGACCGTGAAGGCCCCGGCAACGAACTCGAGGTCGTCCTCGTTCGCTTCCAACTGATGGGCAGCGATCTTGGCGGCCTTGTCGATCACCTTGTCGCACGCCATGGCGATGGCGACGCCGCCCACCGGTAGCGATCGCGATCCGTAGGTGTCGAGGCCTAGCGGAGCGATAGCGGTGTCGCTGTGCAACACATCGACATCGTCGGGGCTGACCCCCATCTTCTCGGCGACGATCATGCTCCACGCGGTCTCGTGCCCCTGGCCGTGCGGTGAGGTGCCAGTGACGACCTGGATCTTGTTGGTCGGCAACACCCGCACAGTTGCTGCTTCCCATCCGCCCGCGGAGTAGTTCAGTGAGGCGAGCACCCGCGACGGCGCGAGTCCGCACATCTCGAAGTACGTGCTGACTCCGATGCCGAGCAGTTTGGTGGCGCCGGCGACGTTCTGGGTCTTCTGCCGCGCCCGCACACCGTCGTAGTCGGCAAGGGCCAGAGCTTTGGTCGCGGCGGCGTCGTGGTCACCGGAGTCGTAGACCAGTCCGCTGAACGCGGTGTAGGGGAACTGCTCCTTGCGGATGAAGTTGCGCCGTCGCAGTTCCACGGGGTCGACGCCCATCTGGGCGGCGAGGGTGTCCATCGCCCGCTCGATCGCATACGTGGCCTCCGGGCGGCCGGCGCCACGGTATGCGTCGGTAGGAGTCATGTTGGTGAACACGCTCGTGCACGAGAAGTCGTACGCAGCCGGGATGTCGTAGACGCCCGCGTACAAGAAGGCACCGAGCAGTGGAATGCCGGGAGTGACCAGTTGAAGGTAGGCACCCATGTCGGCGAGCAGCCGGACGCGCACTGCCGTGATCTTGCCGTCCGCGTCAGCGGCAAGCTCGATGTTCTGGATCTGGCCGCGGCCTTGGATGGTGGCCAGCGCGTTTTCGCTGCGCTCCTCGTTCCAGCGAACTGGCACAGCGTGCTTGCGGGCCAGCGCAACGCACAGCAGTTCTTCGGCGTACACGTTGAGCTTGGAACCGAAGCCGCCACCGACGGCAGGCGCGATCACGCGCATCTGCTGCTCGGGAATGCCGAGCGTCAGGGCCGTCATGATCTTCAGGATGTGGGGTATCTGCGTGGCCGAGTACAGGATCATGTCGCCGCCATACGGCTGGGGAACGGCCACAACCGCCCGTGGCTCCATCGCCATGGGGATCAGGCGTTGCTGCACGTACTGTTCGTTGACCGTGTGTGTCGCCGCTGCGAACGCTTCGTCGACTTGCCCTTCGTGGCCTTCGACCTTGAGCTCCCACGTGTAGCTCTTGTTGGTGCCGAGCTCGTCATGGATCACCACCGCGTCGCTGAGCGCCTCGTTGAGGTCGATGACGACCGGCAGAGCTTCGTAGGTGACGTCGATTGCTTCGATCGCGTCGTGGGCAGCGACATCGCTGGTGGCCAGCACGCAGGCGACGCCGTCGCCGGCATACGCGGCCTTGGTGACGGCCAGTGGGTAGTGCGCCGGGTTCTTCATGTCGGCGGTGACGGGCCAGGCACAAGGCATCGGCCCGGCCCACAGGGAGGCCAGGTCGGCGCCGCTGTACGCGGCGACGACGCCGGGCATGCTGGCCGCGCCCGATACGTCGACGGAAGTGATCCGGGCATGCGCGTACGGGCTGCGCAAGACGGCGAGGTACAAGGCGCCCGGGATGTTGAGGTCGTTGGTGTACTTGGCTTCGCCGGTCAACAACGCGGGATCTTCACGGCGCAGGAGCCGTTGACCAAGAACAGACGCTGGCCTTTCTTCGGTGACGGTCATGACCACTCCTTCGAAGTCGGTGTCAGTTACCTGCAGCGCAGGCCAGCACGGCCTGCACGATGTTGTGATAGCCCGTGCAACGGCACAGGTTGCCCTCGAGTCCGAGGCGTACTTCGCGCTCGGTCGGATTCGGGTTCTCCTTCAAGAAGCTGGTGGCCGCCATCACCATGCCCGGCGTGCAGTAGCCGCACTGCAGACCGTGATTCTCCATGAAGGCCTTTTGCATCGGGTGCATCTCGCCGTTCTGTGCGAGACCCTCGATGGTCAAGATGTCGGCGCCGTCGGCCTGCACGGCCAGCATGGTGCAGCTCTTCACGGCCTCGCCGTTGACGTGCAGACTGCATGCGCCGCAGGACGATGTGTCGCAGCCGACGTTGGTGCCGGTCAGACCCAGTGCTTCGCGCACGTAGTGAACGAGGAGCGTGCGCGGCTCGACATCGCTTTCGTGACTCGTACCGTTGACGGTGACGGTGATCTTCACGTGTGTCCCCCCTCGGAATTCGGCGCTGCGGTGGAGCGCGGCCCCATCATGCCTCATTGGGAGATGGGAGTCCACATGAGAGGGCGTCTGCCCCGCATCGATCGCGCCGTTCTCGACTACGATTCTGCGTCACGCGTTCGTAGCTCAATGGATAGAGCATCTGACTTCGGATCAGACGGTTGGGGGTTCGAGTCCCTCCGGACGCACCGAGAAATCTGCGACTTGACCTGGAAGCCGACTGGGCACCCAGTCGTTCACCAGCAACGCGACCGTTGGGTCGTGCGGGTCAACGGGATCGAGACCGGCTCGGCAAAGCACGACCGCGCCAGGTCGGTACCTTCCGCTCGAGGCGCGCCGCGCAGCGGGCGGCTTCCGAGTTCGGCGCTTCGGGTGAGGTCGCCTCCGATCGGTCGACCGTGGGATCTGTCGTCACACAATGGGCGGCCTCGCGTACGGACATCGGCAACAAGTCGCGCCTCCAATACGAGTGGGCCGCGGAATGACCGTCGAGGTCGCACCCGTCGCTGTCTCCAAGATTGACCCTCGCTGAGCAACGCCCCGAAAATCAGGACGCGCGTCTTGCTCGACTTCGCGAATTCATGGGGGTGGTCCTGCGTCCAAGGTGCCGTCGCGGGCCCATAGCCCTGCGATCGCGATCGTTACCAAGGACGCTGCAACCAGCACTGCGCTGCTGGCTACGTGATGGCCGTGGATCGCCGCTGCGACGGCCCAAGTCCCAACACTCGCAACCATCACAGCGAAGGAACGGCGCATCCAGCGGCGGCACATTGCGCGCGTCCACGTCGCGGCCGGTGGGGCGACACTCGCCGCGGCCATCGAAGCGTGGAACACAGCGAGCGACACTGCTGCTCCGACCGACCAGGGCGTCGCCCGATCGTGGACCGTCACCAGCCACTCGACGCCCACGACCAGCACGACGAGCAAGCCGATG
>JANMRB010000176.1:0-5392 GCA_031370825.1 Ilumatobacteraceae bacterium | reverse complement strand
TGCCCGCCGAGGGTGACGACGAGACCAAGGTGTTGTCGGCCGCGTCGACCTGAGACGCCAGAACCGTGCCACCGACGGCGACGCCGACCAACGCTGCACAGGCAAATCGGAGGGCGCGACGGAAGGCGCGTGGAGGCGGGGAGGTCCTGTTCATGCTGGTAAGTCACGCTAGAGGATGGGCGCGAGCCACTGACACCACCCCCCAACCGTCCGAAGAGCCGAAGCGAAGCGGAGATACCCCACCGTCCGAAGAGCCAAAGCGAAGCGGAGGTGATTGAGGACCACCAGCAAGGGACCGTATGTCGCACCCCCTGAGTAGGCTCGACATCGATGGCTACACAGTCGCTCTATCGCCGCTACCGGCCACGCCGTTTCAGCGAAGTTCGCGGCCAAGAGCACGTCGTGCGCGCCCTCCGCAATGCGGTGATCAACCAACGCGAGGGGCAGGCATACCTGTTCTCAGGTCCGCGTGGAACGGGAAAGACCACCTCGGCGCGGATACTTGCCAAGGTGCTGAATTGCGAGCGCCCGGTCGACGGCGAGCCGTGCTGTGAGTGCGATTCGTGCCTCGCCGTGGAGCGTGGCACGAGCTACGACGTGCACGAGCTCGACGCGGCCAGCAACAACGGCGTCGATGCAATGCGCGACCTCATCGAGAAGGCCTCGCTCGGAACCCCCGGCCGCCACAAGGTGTACATCCTCGACGAGGTGCACATGCTTTCCAAGGCTGCCGAGGCCGCACTGTTGAAGACCCTCGAGGAACCACCGCCGCACGTCGTCTTCGTGCTGGCCACGACGGATCCACAAAAGGTCAGCGACACCATCCGCAGTCGCACTCAACACCTGCAGTTCCACCTGCTGCCGATGGATGTCCTCGAGCAACACATCAGATGGCTCGCGGCCGACGCCGGCATCGATGTCACTGACGCCGCCGTGCAGGCAGTGTTGCAACAGGGCGGTGGCTCGGCACGCGACACGATCTCGGCTCTCGAGCTCGTCGCCGCCAGCGGAGGCGACGCACCCGAGGCAACTCCTCTCGACGAGTTCGTTGAGGCATTCATCGAGCACGACCCTGGCCGGGCTCTCGCCGTCGTGGCGCACGCCGTCATGCAGGGGCGTGATCCTCGAACGCTGACCGAAGAGATCATCCGCCACCTTCGTGATTGCTTCCTGGCCCTGATGGCACCCGAGTTGGTGCAGCTTTCCGCACAACGCGAGGTCGAGGTCTCGTCGCAGGCCGTCCGTCTGGGAGCTGCGTCGATCGTTCGGGCGATGGAGCGCCTCGGCGAGATGCTCGTCGAGATGCGTCACGCCCCCGATCCGCGACTGCTGCTCGAGGTCGCCCTGGTGCAGTTGACTCACGATGCTGCTGGCGCCGATCTGCACAGTCTGATGTCACGGCTCGAGCGGCTCGAACAGTCCGTCGCATCCGGAGCAACTGCAGCCGCGCCGGCCAAGGCCGTGCCCACCGACAGCACTGGGCGGGCAACCATCGGCGGCCGCGCCCGACGCGACGCTGCGCCATCCACGCCCAGCACACCATCAGCCGGCTCTGTGACTCCCAGCACGCATCCGTCGCAATCAACCGACAAGTCAGCGTCGCCTGCCGTCGTGGCAACGGCCGATGACGCCGAGATCCCGTCTCTGTTCGAGACCAAAGTGCGACCAGCGTTGCGCGGTATGACCAAGGCGATCTACATGGGCGCACACGTCGGCAAGATGTCGGATGGTGCCCTCGTCATCAGCTTCGCGGGCGAGCCGCACCGCGTACGCGCCGAGGAGTACCGGCTCGAGGTCGAACGGGCCCTCGCTGCGGCCGCAGGTCGCGCCATTCCGCTGTCGTTGGTGGTCGATCACTCGACGAACGACGACAACGTCGTGCAGCTGAAGCGAGCCGAGCCGGCGCAAGCCGACGAAGACATCGACACAGGTGATCTCGTCGACGTCCCACCCGATGCCATCATCTCGCCGATCGATCGGCTGACGCAGGCATTCCCGGGCTCCGAGATCATCGACGAGCGAACCTGATGGCGGGCGTCTACACCCAGCCGGTACAGGCGTTGATCGACGAGTTGGGACGCCTTCCGGGCATCGGCCCGAAGTCGGCCCAGCGCATCGCCTTTCACCTCCTCAAGCTTCCTGCCGACGACGTCAGCAGGCTGGCCGCGTCCATCACCGATGCGAAAGCGCGCGTGCGGTTCTGTGTGCGTTGCTGGAACTTCGCCGACGGCGACCTGTGCCCGATCTGTCTCGACGATCGGCGTGACACAACGACTCTCTGTGTCGTCGAGGAATCACGCGACATCATCTCGATCGAGAAGACCGGCGAGTTCCGAGGTCGGTACCACGTACTGCTCGGGGCGATGAGCCCACTCGACGGCATCGGGCCGGAGCAGTTGAAGATGAAAGAGCTCTTCGCCCGCCTCGAACCGGAAGGCGTGCAGGAAGTGATCGTCTGCACCAACCCGAACACCGAAGGAGAAGTCACGGCGTTGTACCTCGGCCGCATGTTGCGTCCGTTCGGGATCCGGGTGACGCGAATTGCCAGTGGGCTTCCGGTCGGGGGAGACCTCGAGTACGCCGACGAGTTGACGCTGGGTCGTGCGCTGGAGGGCCGTCGCGAGCTGACCGCGTGATGAGCAGCTACTCAACAGAGGCGCTCGACAAGCAACCAGGTGGGAAACATAGGCTGGGGTACCACTCCTGGACCTGGTAGCGGGCGGACGGGCCAGCTCCAGAGGCGGTACCCCAGAACTCACGTAGCAACGGGACGGTGTCACTAACGTCTATGTGACGGTTAGATTACGGGGCAGGCGGTCTGGTGTCAAGCATTTTCTACGAATAGTGTTCGACCAACTACGGGGCGCCGAACTTCAGGCTCAAAGGCTACAAATGAGTAACGCGTCGCCCTGGCCGCCGCCACCGCACAATGCGGCAGCTCCCAAGCCCCCGCCACGTCGGCGAAGCTCGTGCAGCAGGGTCAGAGCAAGACGATTTCCACTCATGCCGATCGGGTGACCGAGGGCGATTGCACCACCGTTGACATTGACGACATCGTCGGTGATTCCCAGATCGCTCATCGACGCAAGAGCGACGGCAGCGAAGGCCTCGTTGATCTCGAACAGGTCGATGTCGTCGACGGTCTTGCCGGCACGTGCGAGTGCTGCGTGGATCGCCCGGCTGGGCTGATGGAGCAACGACGCGTTGTCGGGACCGGCGACCATCCCGTAGCCGACAACTTGACCCAATGGCGACACGCCGCGTGCATTGAGAGCGCGTTCGCTCATCATGACGAGCGCACAACCGCCATCGCTGATCTGTGATGCGTTTGCGGCTGTGATCGTTCCCTCTTTGTCGAAGGCGGGCTTCAACGCGGCGAGCGATTCCATCGTCGTGCCTGGCCGCACCCCTTCGTCGGTCTCGATCAGAATCGGCTCGGCGCGTTTCTGAGGGATGCTCACTGGCGTGATCTCCTCGGCGAAGCGGCCGTCCTTGATCGCGTTGGCGGCGCGCTCGTTGGACTTCACCGCAACCTCGTCCTGTTGCTCGCGAGTGATCGAGCCGGCCGCATAGCGCTCGGTACCCAAGCCCATCAGGCAGGCGTCGAACGCGCACCACAGGCCATCTTTGATGATCGCATCGGCCAGCTCGGCGTTGCCGTACTTGTATCCGCTACGAGCACCGGCGGCGAGGTACGGAGCATTCGTCATGCTCTCCATACCACCGGCAATCACGATGTCGGCTTCCCCCGCTGCGATCATCTGGTCGGCGAGGTAGATCGTGTTGAGGCCCGACAAGCAGACCTTGTTGATGTTGATGCTCGGCACGCTCATCGGGATGCCGGCGTTGACGGCGGCCTGGCGTGACGGCACCTGACCTTGGCCGGCCAGCAGCACCTGGCCCATCAATACGTGCTCGACCTCCTCAGGTGCTACCCCTGCACGCTCCAATGCGGCTCTGATCGCCAACCCGCCGAGTTCGGCTGCACTCAATGAGGCGAACGCCCCGCCGAGCTTTCCGATCGGTGTGCGTGCTCCGGCGACGATGTACGACCCTGCCATGACCGGCTCCGTTCTATTGATTGCTGATGTCGAGCGTATATATCCCTGAGGTCAACGTGAGATTCCGAAGTTCAGGGTCAGGGGGTCGTCTCTGCCAAGGCCCTGTACACGGCGTCAGTCTCGTATCCGAGGGCCCACATCACAACACCGGACCAGCCTGCGGTAAGTGCCGCCTGAGCGTGTTGCTGGATGGTCGTGGCGTCCGGGTAGTAGACGAAGTGACGAACCGTGCACGAGAGTTGGACCGTCGGCGGTGTCAACCGCAGCGCTGGTTGTAATCCGTTCTCATCACCGGTCGCAGACGTGGCGAGCGTGGGAACGACGCGTGCCGGCGGCACGGACGGGGGCGCGGGAATGGGCGTCGTGCTATATCCAGTGGCGACAACGTCGTAGCTGAACGTCATCTCGCCCGAGTTGTGGCGGATCGGCGTTGCCGCGTGGGCGTCGATCAACGCTTGCATGTGCTCCAACTCGACGCTGCTCGTGCTGAGCGCTCCATCCGGACAGAACTCGGTCGCGTTGACCTTTCGTCCCCAGTTGCGCCCATAGGCCGGGATGCCGAGCTGCAACTTGCTGTTGGGAATGATCGGATCGTTGTACGCGATGACGAGGTTCAACCACGAGATCGGCGAGATCGGGCCCGGCGAGCCGACGCTCCAGTCGTAGACCATCAGCCTGACTCGATCGGCAACTGCACCGATTTGCTGAGGCGCGTAGACTGGGTAACCGCGCACAACGTTGACGCCATCGATCCACGTCGGCGGGATGGTGACCGAGAGCAGCTTGCTCTGGGCGTGTAGGGCTGTTGCCAGCTCGTTGACGAACGCGACCCACACCGGCGTGGTGGTGGACCACGACGCTGTTCCATCTGTGAAGGCAAAGCCCTCATAGTCGAGATCGATGCCATCGAAGCCGTTCGACATCACCAGATTGACGATGTTCTGCACGTGCTGCGTGCGACTGTCGTTGTTGGCGAGGATCACGGTGGCCATGATCCATTTGCCGCTGCCGTCGGTGATCGACGGTAGGACCTTGATGCCGCGCGCCTTTGCCGCGTCGACAGTTGTCTTGAGCTGTGTGTCGGAGCCGACGTTGGCGATTGTGCCATCAGGCAGGGCAGTGAAGAAGAACGGTGAGATGTCGGAGAACATCGAGCTTGCGTCAGCGTTCGTGAAGCCGAGCCGTCCCTGCGGCGCGTTCCAGTACGGAACCCAGCCGCTGATGAAGCGGTTGGGGTTACATGCACTGAGCACGATCATCGCTGCCGCAACAAGCGTGGCGCGCCAGTAGCCGCTTCTCCGTACATTGGCCACGGTTCAAGGGTAGTGGGT
>JANMRB010000106.1:0-2768 GCA_031370825.1 Ilumatobacteraceae bacterium | reverse complement strand
ACCGGGTCGGACCCGCTTGTGGGGACGGTCACCTGTCAGACATCTCTGGGGTCTGGTAGTACGAGCGGTCAGTCGTACACCGTCGGAATAGTCGTCAGCAATTACTACATGAGCAACAGCACGACGGAAGACTCAGTGATCGTCGTCGCGCAGCCGCTTGCGACGAATTTCATTACCGGCGGGGGTTACCTGATCAACCCGACGAACACGGCAGGTTCCTTCGCACCAGAGGCCGGGCGCAAGACGAACTTCGGGTTCAACGTTAAGTACAACAAGTCGGGGACGAACCTGCAGGGCAATATCAACGTCATCTTCCGCAGGGGCTCGTCGGTCTACCAAATCAAGAGCAACATGCTCGCCTCCCTCGGGGTGAAGTACTGCAACAGCAGCCTGACCAGTTGCACGCTTACCCCGACCGCTCCTTGTACGACGAATGCCAGTTCGGCTTGCCCCATTCAGGCCACGTTCCAGGGCAAGGCGAACCTGAACGACGTGACGTCAGGCACGGCTGTGTCTGTGGCCGGCGGATTGTCGCTCCAGATGTCGCTAACTGACAGGGGCGAGCCGGGGGACGCCGACACCATCGCGATCACGGTGTACGACGGCAACACACTGCTGTTCTCGAGTCAGTGGGATGGTACCCGGACAACAGAAAGGCTCCTAAGCGGGGGAAATCTCGTCGCACACTGAACGGTGGAAGGGAGCGCCGGTGTAGACCATTCGGGCGCTTCGTGCAGGCGGGCAGCGGATTCGTCAACAATGATCCTGCGGTGTCGGTTACTACGGCTGGTTCGCCTGCAATTTCGTTGCACAGTACGAACGTGGCGTCTACTTGAACGACTACAGGACCTACGGGGGCGGAGGAGCGCCATCGGATCTAACGCCGCAACGGCCCTTCGGGTCGAAAACCCGAAGGTCGCAGCATCGCCAGGCAGAGCGTCGAACACCGGATTGGTCATCGCCTTTCAGACTGTCGTGCTCCGGGCGTGCAGCAACGAAGATTTGCGCATCTGCTGCGGTCGGCGTGATTCGACCCGAGCGACCTCAATCGGTCGAGCGCAGGAGGGTCTGTCGGAATTTCGGTTCAACCGGGTCTGGATCGGTCATTTGTTGTTGGGGAAGATTCGGCCTTCGAACATGAGGGCGAAGGCGTTGAGTGCTGGCTTCCAACGCACAGCCCATCGTTGCCGTCCGCGACCGGTGGGGTCAAGGGATCGCAGCGCGAGGTAGAGGCATTTCATCGCGGCCTGCTCGTTGGGGAAATGACCGCGTGCTCGCACGGCACGCCGGAATCTGGCGTTGAGCGACTCGATCGCGTTGGTAGAGAAGATGACTCGGCGGACCTCGAGCTCGAACGCCAGGAATGGCACGAACTCTGCCCAGGCCGATTCCCACAAGCGGATGATCCCGGGATACTTGGCACCCCACTCGACGGTGAACTCGGTGAAGCGTTCACGCGCTGCGGCTTCGGTCGGGGCGGTGTAGACCGGTCGCAGTGCTTTGCCGATCTTGTCCCAGTCGTGGCGGCCGGCAAGACGAAACGTGTGGCGGATGAGGTGCAGCACACAGGTCTGCACGATCGCCAACGGCCACGTCGCCGAGCTCGAATCCGGCGGGCCTTTCAAGCCATCGCAGCAGACGATGCACACATCGGCGGACAGCAGGTCGACACCGGCTGGAGCGTCGTGTGTGATGAGGACATCGAGCTGCTCGTTGCCGAGGCGTGCAACATCGTCGGTGTCGGTGACCTCGTGGGACCACCAATCGATCCCGGCCATGTCGTCGTGGTTGCCGTCGATGAACCACAGCTCCACGCCGTTGGCTGCGCATGCCTGATCGACGGCCGAGAGGAAGCGTTGACCATCACGATGGTCCGGGAAGTATCCGAAGTCGCCGACCTGGATGATGACCGGGCAGTCGCTCCGGGCTGCGACGTCGGTCAGATGCTTGACCCACTTCGCGCTTCCGTGGGTGTCGCCGGCGATGAGCACGCGCCGAACGTCGTCTCGATAGTTGGTAGCGCGGCTCATGCGAACGAGTCTGGTCGCTCCGGTTGCCCACTTCCGCTGGATTTCTGTTGCTCAGGAGCGCGTCCATCGCTGTCGCGCTCGGACCTGGTCGAGGCAGGCGATGGCATCCAGAGAGCCTGATGGGTCGAGCCACACCCTTGCTTCGAACATCGATGCGGCGTCATCCCAACGCCGATGTCGCCACGCGCACAGTGCGAGGCCGTGCAGGCAGCGCAGGAACGGCCGGTTGTCGATGTAGCCGCGTGGTAGCACACCGTTGAAGCCGGAGGGGAGCGACGCTTCGGCGACCGCTACCCCAACCTCATACAGCTCGCGGGCAGGGCCGGCCTACGGGTCTCGAACGCGACGAGCCCAAGGTGCGCCCAGGCGTCGACGCAGCGACGGTCGACGGCGAGCAGATCGTCGAGAACGCGGATGGCATCGCGATGCAAGCCGGCGTGGTGGAGGTCCGCTGCCTCGACGATGGGGTCGCTGTCCCAATCGCCCTCGTCGACGCCGGGCAACACCTGTTCCATCTCGAAGCTCGGCCGCACCCCGGCGTCGATCACGTCGACGAGAACGGCGGGCAGCGGTTGGTCCGGCTCCCCCCAGTACTCGTCGCGAGGGTTCCAGTCGCTGCGCGGGAACAGCCCCAGTCGAAGTGCCGGGATGGCGCTGCCGGCGCCGGCGCCGGCAAAGCCCGGGTATTGCCACATCGGGACCGACACCAGCAGGAACGGCGGGAGGAGATCGACACCG
>JANMRB010000079.1:0-6949 GCA_031370825.1 Ilumatobacteraceae bacterium | reverse complement strand
GATCGGGTCACCGAAGAACCCGTGCTGCGATCCGATCTCGAGGATCTCGTGCGGCTGTCATGGGATCGCGTTGCGGTGGTGCCGGTCGATCAACGCTGCCTCGACCGCGCCGGTGCGCTGATGCGCGAGCAACCTCTCCGTCTGGCCGACGCGATTCATCTCGCCGCTGCCGACCGGCTCCCCCGACCGGTGCGGTTCGTTACGTTCGATCCGGCGCAGATACCGGTGGCCATGTCCCTTGGCTTCGACGTGATAGCGCTTTGATGTCACGCCAACGTGAATCACTACGGTGACGGGGTGAACTTCGGTCTCTTCAGTCTGACGACGTTGTCCACTCCGCGCGGCGACACCGCTGCGCTGCTGGCCGAGACGCGGCGGGAGGTGCAGTTGGCCGAAGCCCTCGGCTTCGACATCGCCTGGTTCGCAGAGCACCACTTCTCCAACTACTCCATCACCAGTTCGCCCTTGCTGGTCGTCTGCCACATGGCGGCCGCCACTACTCGCATTCGTCTCGGGACCGCGGTGATCGTGTTGCCGTTCTACGAGCCCATGCGGCTGGCCGAGGATGTGTGCCTGGCCGACGCGCTCACAGCCGGACGACTGGTCCTCGGTCTCGGCTTCGGGTACCAGCCTCGCGAGTTCGACAAGTTCGGAATTTCAGTCGCCGAGCGATATCAGCGCGGCCTCGAGGCATGGGATCTCATCGATCAGGCCACGGCTGGACGCATGCAGCACCATGGAACCTTCGTCTCGGCGGACGTCGATGTCGCCGTGACGCCGGTGCAGGACGCGATACCCACATTCGTCGTCGGATCCGATCCTGTTGTCATGAAGACCGTCGCGGCTCGCGGCGCCACTCCGTTCGTGACGCCAGGTGTTCAACCGCTATCGGTCGCCAAGCGGATACGTGATGCGTACTCCGAGGTCTACGGCCCGTCGATGCCGTTCGCCGTGCAGCGCTACGTCTTCGTCAGCGACGACGCCAACGAGCGGCGTGCCGCTGCGGAGCAGGTTCGCAACGTCGCCCGCATGACAGGCAACCTTCGCCGCGAACATCCGCTGATGACAGGTGCACATCTGGAGAGACCCGCGCTCGACAACGAACCCTCACTCGATGACATCGAGGCCGGCGCTCTGATCGGTTCCGCGTCGCAGGTTGCGGCGCGGATCATCGAGGAGGCCGCCACGCTCTCGTTGTCGCACCTGTCCTGTTTCATCCGCCTGGCCGACATGCCTCACGATGTTGCGATGCGCTCGATCGAGGCGTTCGGTGCGGACGTGATCCCTGTCGTTCAGAGGGCTACGGGCGGTACGGCGTAGCCGCCGACGTGATCGGTGATCAGCCCGGCTACGGCGATCGAGCGGTTGTCGGGGAGGAACGGCGAAACCACCTGTACTCCGACGGGCAGACCTCCGGTCGTGCGACCGACGGGCGCAGAGGTCGACGGGAGGTACGCGGACCCGATCAGGGCTGGCCAGGCCTCGAGCGTGTAGTAGGGCACCGTCTCGCCATTGATGAGGAAGTCGCGGTCCGCCCAGGTTCCCTCCTGCTGATGTGGGAACGCCGGCGTCGAAGTGATCGGGCACAACAACACGTCGACGTCTTCGAAGAAGCGTGCCCACTGCAGTCGTTGGCGGGCACGTTGCCGGTCGGCGAGCAGCCAGTCCGTGTGGGTGATGGTTCGATTGCCGTCACTGACGCCAACGGCGGCCCCGATGAGCCAAGCTCCCGCCTTCCACGCCTCGCTGAAATCGATCTTCGGACGGATGGAACGATCGACCGAAACGCCGACGGCCTCCAGGGAGTTTGCGACCCTCTCGAGCTCGGCGATCATCTCGTCGTCCATCGCGATCGAGGCCTCGTCGAACCACGTCGCGAATCGCAATGACCTGAGGTCGGTGATGTCCGGCCTTGGCAGGTCGAGGCGCCAACCCACGCCACGGTCGGGTGTGGGGCCGGCCAGGATGCCGAGCAACATCGCAAGGTCGTCGGCGCTGCGCGCGATCGGTCCGAACACGTTGACATCGCTCTCCGTCAGCCCGCCGTCGGACTCGTCGAGATAACCGAGCGTGGGGATGACGCCGAACGACGGCTTGTGGCCGTACACGCCGCAGAAGGCCGACGGCACGCGCACGGACCCACCGATGTCCGTACCGATCTCGAAACTCGTCATGCCGCACGCGACGGCCGCGGCCGCGCCACCCGACGATCCACCCGGAACGCGGCTGAGATCCCACGGGTTGTTGGTCGTGCCGAACATCTCGTTGAACGTCTGAAAATCGCCCGACCACCGCGGGACGTTGGTCTTTCCGAAGACGATGGCGCCGGCGCGACGGACCGCGGCGACCACCTCAGCATCGTCCCGCGGGACGTTTTCCAAGAGCTCTGCCGCGCCGCCAGTCGAGCGGATGCCGGCGGTTGCGATCGCGTCCTTGATCGTGATCGGTATTCCGTGGAGCGCACCCCATGACTGACCATTGCTCGTCGCTTCGTCGGCGGCGACAGCGCGCCGGCGAGCTTCGTCGACCGACAACGTGCAGATTGCATTGACCTTCGGATTCAGACGATCGATCCTGGCCAGTTGAGCATCGAGCAGCTCGACACTGCCCACCTCGCCACTGCGAATTGCCGCAGCTTGTTCAATCGTCGTCCACAACGCGGGATCGGTCGCAGGCATCAGCGAAGCGTAGCTACACGCGTTCTCGCTATCGTCGGCTCTCATGAGCACACTTCACTGGGCCGACAGCCGCCTCGAGATCCATCGCGTCGTTGTCGGGCCCTACGAGAACAATGTGTTCGTGCTGCGCTGCCGGGAGACCGGCGAGGCTGTGCTCATCGACGCCGCCAACGAGCACGAGCAGTTGCTCGATCTGTGCCAGCGCCTCGGCGTACGCAGGGTGCTGGAGACCCACGGGCATTGGGACCACATCCAAGCTGTCCCGGCGATGCGCGAAGCCGGCTACGAAGTTGCCGTCACCGCGGCCGACGCACCGCGACTGAAAGACGTGGGCTACGACGTGTTCATCGACGATGCGGAGATCATCGAGGTCGGCAAGCTTCGTCTCGAGGCGATCCACAATCCCGGCCACACAGCCGGGTCCGTCAGCTTCAAGGTGCAGGGAGCCCCGCTGCTGTTCAGCGGCGACACCCTCTTCCCCGGCGGGCCCGGCAACACCAAGCTCGACGGCGGCGACTTCGCCACGATCATCCACTCGATCGACACATCGCTGTTCACGCTCCCGGCAGAGACCATCGTCATGCCGGGCCACGGCGTGGACACGACGATCGCACGCGAGCGACCACAGCTGGCCGCCTGGGTCGCACGTGGCTGGTGACACCGCCACCCTTGCCGTACCCACGTCACGCAAGGCGCTGACGCTCGACGACTTCCTCGACTCCCGGTCGGCGGGGTTCGATCTGCTCCGACTCGTCCTTGCTTTCCTCGTGCTGGTCAGCCACACGTTCCCGCTGGGCGGGTTCGGTAGTGAGCCAATGTCTCCACTGGCACCGAAGGTGTTGACCCTCGGCGGGTTTGCCGTCGGCGCATTCTTCGCCCTCAGCGGACTGCTGGTCGGTCGCAGCGCGTTGAAACGCCGATCCGCGGCCTTTGCCAAGGCCCGATTTGCGCGCATCATGCCCGCGTTGTGGACGGCCATTGTGTTCAGCGCGTTCGTCGTGGGGTTGATCGGTTGGGCTCATCGGCACCACGACGTCAGCGCCTATTTCACGATGCGACCCGACGGCCCGTTCGCATACGTCGGAAGGGCCGCCACGCTGCCGGTTCAATTTTCGCACGGCATCGCCGACGTCTTCGTCCACGACACGCCGTATGGCATCAGCACCGGCGGCAGCTTCGTCAACGGCTCGTTGTGGACGCTGCCGTACGAGATCCGCTGCTACATCGTGATCGGCCTCGTCGCAGTAGCTGCCCGGAAGTTCGGCACCCGGCGCACGATGACCGTCGCCTGGCTCATCTCCTTGGCCCTGGCCATCGGCTATGCGAAGCGGGTCGATCTCACGACCTTCGTCGCCGGTCCGTACGCGGACCGCCAACTCGCCGCGTTCCTGTTCGTGTTCCTGACCGGTGCCCTCGTCGCCGCATGGGCGCACAAGATCACCCTGTTCGGGTGGGTACCGGTCGCTGCATTGGTGCTTGCCCTCATCGCCGGACGCGGCCCCGCGTTCTGGAGCGAACACATCACGCAGGCTTCTATGGCCTTGGTGCTACCGCCGGTTGCTGCGCTCGTGGCGCCGGTGGCCCGACTGCTGCGAGGCATCGACCTCTCGTACGGGTTGTACCTGTACGCATGGCCGATGCAGCAACTCGTGGCCCTCTACCACTGGGCGTCGCGTCCGGCGACGTTCATCATCGTCTCGACAGCGTTGGCGGCGGCGTGTGCTGTCGGCAGTTGGTTCCTCGTCGAACGCCCCGCCATGGCCAGGCTTCGCCGGCGATGACCGATCATCCCGAGCAGCCACCGGCGTTGCGCTACGACCAGCGCCCGGCGGACCACACGCCGATCCACACCGAATCGCTGCCTGCCACCCCGACGCGCGATCGCAACATCGTGGCCACCGCGTGGGTCGAGGCGCCCGACGACCTACTGCAACTGGGCGCAGATCTTCCCGATCATCCGGAAGCCGAGTACAAGCGCAGGATCGGCCAGTGGCTGCTGTGGCGGGCGGGACCCGCGGCAGGAGGCGATGCCAGGTACTGGGCTGGTCGCGCCGACGATCTCAGCGTGCAGCATGTCTTTCGGCTGTATCCCGACAACACCGGCGATGGCCAGGGCCCGAGCGGCCGCAGGCACACCAAGTTTCGGCCCTGGAAGGAAGATCTGCTGGGCAGGTGATCTCGGCGGTCGTAGCATTGTTCGCGATGGTGACCATGGTTCCCCCAGCGTTGCCGGTCGTTCGCGACAACCCTGACGTGCGCGTCGATGGCAAGCCGAGCCCGGTCTTGCGCGAGGAGTTGCGCCGAATCGCGTCGTGGCGCAACGCAGCGTCCGTCCTCAGCCTCTACGTGCAGACCGCTGTCCTCGTGTGGTTGACGGTGCAGTTCGTGTGGCTGCTGCCCGTCACCTTCTTCTTGATGGGCAGGACCTTCGCCCAGTTCGCGTCGTTGATGCACGAAGCTGCACACCGGCTGCTGTTCGCCAACAAGCGTGCCAACGACTGGGTTGGTCGATGGGTGCTCGGTTATCCGGCCTTCACCTCGACCGACGCCTACCGCCGGGTGCACATGGCCCACCACCGCGACGAGTTCGGGCCCGACGAGCCCGACATGGCCCTGTACGCCGGCTACCCGATCGGTCCCGCCAGTTTCCGACGCAAGCTGACCCGCGACGCGACCGGCCGCACCGGGTTGAAGCTGATGCGACAACTCCTCAGCAACGTTCGCTCCAGCGACGTCCGATCGCGGCACACGATCTGGAAGATCCTCGCGGTGCAGGCGCTGTTGCTCGGCGCGGCCATCGTGTCCGGCCATTGGTGGCTCTACCCGGTTTTGTGGCTGGCGCCGTACCTCACGGTGTGGCGAGTGATCAACCGCTTGCGTTCGATCGCCGAGCACGGGGGCATGCAGCGATCCAAGGACCGCCGTCAAACCACGCATTCGGTTCGCCAGCACCTGCTGGCCCGGTTCATCCTGGTGCCGTACAACATCGGGTGGCATCTGGCCCACCACGTCGATTCCGGGGTGCCCTTCCGCAACCTTCCCCGCCTGCACCGAGCCCTCGCCGAGGCCGGGTACGTCGACGACACGTTCGAATACCCCTCGTACTCGGCGATCTGGCGGGCACTCAAGTCCTGAACGAGTGTCTCGCGCCCTCCCGGGTGTGCCGCAAACACTCGTGTAGGCCAGGGTGTGCCGGAAACACTCGCATCGGGGGTTTCCACTACGGCCATAGGGGAAATACACTGTCGCCATGACTACGGCTGCCAGCGAGCTGTTCCGCATCGACGATCTGCACGCCAAGCCTGCTCTGACCGAGTCCGCAGCCAATGAATCCGCCTCCAACGAGGCCTTTGCCGGCACGATCGCAGCGGGCGACGAGATCCTCAGGGGGTTGTCACTGACCGTCAAGGCGGGCGAGGCGCACGCCATCATGGGCCCGAACGGGTCTGGAAAGAGCACGCTGGCCAGCACGTTGTTGGCATCCCCCGAGTACGTGGTCACCAGCGGGCGGGTCTTCTTCAAAGGCGAAGACATCACCGACTGGCCGCCCGACGTGCGCGCCAAGGCGGGCATGTTCCTGGCCTTCCAGTACCCACAGGAGATCGCTGGTGTTTCCGTCATCCAGTTCCTGCGGCAGGCGCTGTCGGCACGCAAGGGCATCGATCTCAGCGTGCTCGAACTGCGACTGGCCACGATGGAGTGGATGAAGCGTTTGGGCATGGATTCGTCCTTCGTCGACCGCTACCTCAACGAGGGCTTCAGCGGCGGTGAGAAGAAGCGCAACGAGATCATGCAGATGGCGATCCTCGAGCCCGAACTGGCAATCCTCGACGAGACCGATTCCGGCCTCGACATCGACGCACTGCGCACGGTCGCAAAGGGGATCCGCGAGATCCGCCGCGACCGGCCACAGATGGGCATCGTCCTCATCACCCACTACCAACGTCTGCTCGACGAGGTTCAGCCTGACCACGTGCACATCCTCGTCGGCGGTCGCATCGTTGCCAGCGGAGGCATGGAACTGGCCGCTCAGCTCGAGCGAGACGGTTACGAGGCGTTCCGATGACATTGGACGTGGCCGCGATCAAGGCTCAGTTCCCGTTGCTTCAGCGCGAGATCAACGGCCTGCCTTTGGTGTACCTCGACTCCGCCAACACGTCGCAGAAGCCGCGCTCGGTCATCGACACGATGACGCAGTTCATGGAGACGTCGTACGCGCCGATCAACCGCAGCGCCTATCAGTTGGCCGCCGAGGCGACCGAGGCCTACGA
>JANMRB010000073.1:0-2669 GCA_031370825.1 Ilumatobacteraceae bacterium | reverse complement strand
CACGAAGCCGATCGTTGGGTTGCCGCCGTCGCCGTGGCCGGTGGATATCCGTTGGCGACCGAGGACGCGATCTTCGACGACGTGGTCACGCTGCGACGGAAGTTTCCCGACGTGTGAGTCCTCGGCCGGCGAGTGCCTGAGACGTTGCTCGTCGCCAGAGTCGCTCGTGTGCGCATGTCTGCTCTCGTGGGTTTCGGTGACATGGCGCTGTCAACGGATTGTCAACGCGAATCTCACCCACACCGACCGACGAGCACCGACGAGCGCCGACCGAGGACAAACAGAATTGTCCACTGAGCAGGACTGACGAGGTCCAGCGCATACCAACGCGGACGATGACCTGCGTCCTCATAACCCGAAGGTCGCAGGTTCAAATCCTGCCCCCGCCACCACTGCCCCCGCCACCAACACACTGCCCCCGCCACCAAAAATCGAGGGTCCGGTCCGAGAGGATCGGGCCTTTGATCTTTCCCTCTGAGGTGTAGCAAAACCCTCTCCGATCAGGCCAACAACCCGACGGATGCGTATCCATCAACGTTCCGCTGTTCACGGTCAGCGGGTCGTGGCAGCCACCGTGCGCGCAACGACTGCGCAGCGCTCGGCACGCTCGACGGCTCTGGCAGCGACTGATGGGCCGACGTCATCCGGCTCGTACTCGGTCTTCGTTTTCAGTGGCAGGAGTCGACGCAGGTCCGCTTCGATCTTGGTGCCGTCGGGCCCGGCTTGTCTGAGGAGGTTGAGGACTTGATCGTGGTCCTCGCCGGCTGCTCGCATGCCGAGCCGCGCGCCGCACACTGCGTCGGCGGCATTGATCGCTGCATGAATTGCCAGGCTGGTTGCGGCGACGAAGCGCCCCAACGCCAGTTCGTTTGCTGCTGCCGCGGCGTATTCCTCGGCCTTGCCGGCGTAGGCGCGCACCTGAGCAGCTGCCACTGGCTTGGTGCGCATCGGCTTAGGCATGGATCGACTCCTTGAGTTCACGAATACCCAAGCCGTACACGACGATCCCGTCGCGTTGGACATCGCGCCACAGTTGTTGCTTGCTGGCCAGCTTGGCGTGGATGTCGTGATGTCTGACTTCGATGACTTCGACCGGGTTGCCGGCGATGGCGCGGGTTTCGTTGCGCCACGATTCGATCGAGTGCGCCCATTTCTCATCGTCTTCGCCGACCTGGTCGGGCCGAATGATGACGAGGTCGAGGTCGCTGTCTGCTCCCGCTTCGCCGCGTGCAAATGATCCGAAGACGATGACGCTCGTCGGAGGAGTGGGCAATGCTGCGGCCCCGCTGCCAATCCGCTCCAGTACGAGGTTGCGTGATCGACCCAGCTCGATCACGGCCCGAGCGGCGACGTTCGAGCGGACAAGCCGGAATTGGGATGAGGGTGGCACTTCGCGCCGCTCGACCATGCCCAGTTCGACCAGCTTGGGGAGCACGCGCGAAGCCTGAGCGAGACTGACGCCAGCGAGACGAGCGATGGTTCGAAGGTTCAGCTCGGCGCTTGTGTCGACGAGTACGGCGAGAACGCGGCCCTGCGCACCGGGGATCACAGCCTCGACGGGATGCACGAAGTCCATGGTCGAACCCTAGCAACAACATTCATAAATGGAACAACTGTTACTAATATGACGGCTATGGTCTCACGTCGAGACATGGCTGCAGGAAGGCCTACAAAGAGGGCAGGACTCAGTTGCCGATCGTAAAGTCGGGCTACGAGACGCCCATGGTCGTTATAGGTTCTGCCCGTGAGCAGTGAGCCGAACGCACTGACGCCCAAGGAGGCCGCCGTCGAGCGGACCTTGCGCGGCTGGTGTGCAGAGCTCGACACAGGTCGCAAATTCTGGTGGGGTGACTGGAACAGCATCATCCGCGACGTGGTCGTCGCCATGCGCACCGGAGAAGCCGTAGTCTACGACGAGGACTGATCAATGGAGCCAGAGACGCTCGTTGCCCTTCATCCAGGCGAGCAACCCTTCTCCTTCGGACGGCATCCGGCCGGATCCGGTAAGAAGGCGGCGGCTCTGCTTCAAGCGGCCACCGAACTAGCCGGAACACCGGAGTATGAACGGCTCCGAACGACGCTTCTCGAGCGCGGAGCGCTGTAGAACTCGCAATGGCGTGGCCGGCTACGTCCAGGTGTTGCTGAGCCTGGCCTTGGAGTAGATGTCGTCGATCGCATCTCCGTCGATCGCAACCGGCAGGCACTGCAGCCACTTCACAAGTCGGCGCCGGGTGGTGACGTGTACATCCGCTGGCATCTGCTTCACGGTGAAATCGTCGAGGTCGACGAACACGACCGCTGCGACCGCGGCCACAGGCCGGCCGCATGCAGCGGAGAGCAGCCGAGCGGCGCGTTGCGCCTCGAAACGTGAGTTCCTCAGATAATCGGTCTTCTGGCCGTTGACCATCACCATGCGCTCGCCGACCCACGCCTTTCCGCGAGGGTGGCGCTTGGCGTTCAGTGTGATGACGCCGGGCGGCCCGATGACGATGTGGTCGATGTCGCTGCGGTGCTGGCCTACCTCGACTGCATGCAGCACGCGCCAAGCAGGGCTGAGTTTGGCGAGCTCGTTCGCTACCTTCTCCTCGCCCTTGGCTCCGACGCGCCACGCGCGCTCGTCGGTCTTCACTCCGAGCACACGGGCGACGAAGTTCAACACCGGCGCTTGC
>JANMRB010000058.1:0-3621 GCA_031370825.1 Ilumatobacteraceae bacterium | reverse complement strand
GATTGATCGCAACGTCATCGATGTGCTCGTCGAAGCGAGGCTGCTGACTGCCGGGGCGGACGGCATCGAGATGGCTCACGAAGCGCTGATCGAAGCGTGGCCGCGCCTCAGGTCATGGATCGACGACAACCGTGACGGCATTCGCATGCATCGTCATCTCACCTCGGCCGCGAGCGCGTGGGCCGAACTTGGTCGTGACGAAGGGGAGCTCTACCGCGGCGCGCGCCTCTCGGCGACGCTGTCCTGGATGGGCGACTCCGCGCCCGACCTCTCTGACCTCGAACGCGACTTCGTCGATGGGGCCGTAGCGATGTCCGAGACCGAGCTACGACAGCATGTGCGCGCCAACCGACGTCTGCGCATCCTCGTCGCCGCCAGCGTCGTAGGCATCATCGTCGCCGCCGCGGGGACTGTTCTCGCGGTCAGCCAGGCCAAAAAAGCCCAGCGGGGACGAGCAGCAGCTGAGGCTTCACAGCTGGTCGCGACCGTTCGAGGCCAGCCGAACCTTTCGGCTTCTGCCAAGCTCCAGCTCGCAGCGGCGGCCGATCGCCGTGCCTCGACGCCGGTCACCCAGGGCCTGTTGTTCGACGCGATCGCTCAAGACCCCGGGTTCAAGGCGGGAAACGTCCTCCATGTGACACTCACCGGTGAAACACCGATTTCAGCCAATGGCGGCATCCTCCTCGGGATCGACGAGAACGTGCTCGGGGTGGTCATCGACGCGAACACACTGGAGCCGCGTCGGACCCGAGCGCCTCGCCCGACGGTCGTGGTCGACACCGGGTCGCATCTCCTCGGCGTGGTCGGCTCCTCGCTGGAAACCGTCGACCTGGAGACCGGTGCGATCGTCGGACGGTCGCCGGGCGTGTCAGCCAGTCCTGCGCAGATCGGACTGTCGCCCGATGGCACCACGCTCGCGGTCGGGAATGACGGCGATGGCGGTGGTACCCAGGCTGGTATCTCGCTCTTCGACGTCGCCTCTGGCAAGCAGATGATCACGATGAGCTCCGCAGACAACGGCTCCATCCATGATGTGACCTTCAGCCCCGATGGTCGTCACGTGCTCGCCATAGTCGGGGACCGTCATGCGCTGATCTGGGATACAACTACTGGAAAGAACGTCTTCGAAGCATCCGGGGGAGCGGCACCAGTCACACGCTTTGCCATGTCGCCATCAGGCGGCCACATAGCGTTAGGGCGCGACGACGGGCGGGTCGAGATGTGGACGATGAACGATCTAGGGCTCCATCCGATGGACATTCAGCCGTCGCTTCATCACGGTGGAATCAGTTGGATCGACTTCGATCTGCAGGGTGAGCGAATGGTGTCGACTTCGCGCGACGGCACTGCGGTCGTTTGGGACACCGTGACAGGCAAACTTGCGACACCACCGCGCGCTTTCACCGGGCGCCAGCTTGCTTACAGCTTCTTCCGGCCTGGTTCCTCAACGAGTCTCGTGAGCATCGACAGCAGCGGTCAAACCTGGGAATGGGACTTGCAGAAGAGCACAGGGCTGGTGACCACGGTGGCGGGCGCGAACCTCGGGGCAACGGTCTCCTCGTCACCGGAACCTGGCGTGCTGGTATCGACCGCCGTCGGGGCGATGATGGTCTACGACCCTTCCGGTCCCGCATCGCGCGAGGTCCCGTTCGAGTCGGCCACATCACCGAAATCGGCGATCGCGGGGAGTGCCGACGGCACACGGTTCGTGGTGGTGTACGACGATGGGCGAGTCGACCTTCGAGACGCCTTGTCCGGTGCGACGGTATTCGAATTTGAGACGCGCGTCACCTCCCCTGCATTCAACGAAAGATTTGGGAGTGTCGGCACGACCCTGATCGCCCTGGACCGCGGCGGGACCCGCGTCGCCTACCAACGAGCCGATCAACGAATCGAGGTCGTCGATGACAACGGCACCAGCTTGCCCCCGATCAGCTTGTCGTACGCACGACGCAACCTTCAATCCATCGACCTCAGTGATGACGGAAGTGAGCTCGTCGTCTCGACGCAGGCTGGCGAAGCACTCTGGTACGACCTGAAAGGAATCGGCGCGGCAAGCATCGCGCCGCAGGGCACGGGATTCGACGCGCAGTTCATATCGAAGGGTCGAGTTGCGGTCGTTGGTAAGGGTGGCGCGCAAATCATCGATCTCCGAGCGCGCCAGACAACGGATCGATACAACTTTGGAACCGATTTCACGAGGCTCGCAGTCGACGGCACTGGTCGACTGCTGGCCACCATTGACGAAGCTGGAGCGGTTCAGCTGTGGAACGCAGACCTCGTCAGCCGGATTGGAGAGGCCGTTCAAATTCGAAACGTGTCCTCATCCGTGCCCATCCGATTCAGTGCTGATGGCCACTATCTGTTGATCAGCGGGCCCCAGGAAGCGACGTGGATTGATGTATGGACCGCGGACTGGCGAGGAGTGGCTTGCAGTCTCGTCACCGAACGGCTGTCATCGGCCGACCTTGCCCTGTACCTCGGGTCGAGCGAAAAGGTTGGGCCGTGTCCGTGACGATCAGGATGCTCGGCGCTCGACGGAAGTTCCTGTGGGTCCTCTTGGTAACTGTGAACGTGCTCGCGTCGTGCGGAGGTCCGGGCAAGTTCGAACTGACATTGCGAACCCGCGACGATGACGGCCAGTCATTACCCAACGTGGACCGTTCATGGTCGGCTGCCGATGGCCGACACGCCACCAGTCCTCCGTATTCGGGCACGTTCCCTGCCAACTCGACATCTGACATCGGTGAAGTCGAATGCGGTGGCCAAAAATGGCCACGCCATTTCTTCGGGGTCTTGGATCCACAGCTGGCCTCCGGAAACAATTCCTTCGAGTTGAAGATCGATGATGGCAACCGTCTGACGCTCGATCCACAAACGGCCGTCATTGTTGCTTCCTACGGAACCGATTGCCTCGAAGAGACCGGGCGCTGGCGAGGTACGGCCGGTGACCTACGGAACCACGAGGGGAGCTTTACCATCCACTACGACTCGATCCAGACCGTTCTCCGGCTCGTCGAAGATTGAGCATTCTCCAGGCGCCCTCTCCCGTGAACGACGTCATTACCGGTCGTGCTCCTCAGGGTGCAGTCAGCTGCCCGACGATGGCGGCCGAGTCGATCCATACCTGCTCGCGGCTCACGAGCCCGTCACGGAACTCGAAGACGTGAAGGATGCGAAAGCTGACCTTGCGGCCGTTCCCCGGGATGCCGAGCATCTCGCCGATCACCGTTCCGGTCATCAGCTGCTCGAGCACCAGCGCGTCGTCGATGACGAACTGGTGGAGGGGTTCCTCGCTTTCGGTCCGGAAGTTGGCGGTGAGGAATGTGTAGAACCCTCGAGCAGCATCCTTGCCCTGCCGCGGCGAGCCGGGGAACCCGACGGCGTCGTGAATGACGTCGTCCGTGTAGACGGCGACGGCGCCCTCGATGTCGCCCGCCCCTTCGGCCTTCAGGTGGCGGTCGACCAGCGCCCGCATCTCCATGACATTCATCCCAAGTCCTCCTGACTCGACTTCCTCACGATGTGATGCTATACTTATAATGCGATGACTCTCTCACGTCAAGACAAATCTCTCACGGATGGTCGGTCGAATCAACGGACGCGCACTCGAGCGGCGCT
>JANMRB010000047.1:0-25252 GCA_031370825.1 Ilumatobacteraceae bacterium | reverse complement strand
CCGGTACATCAGCTCTTTCATCCGCTTGCGTGGCACCTCGGTGCGATACCACTGGGCCTGTGACAGACCGAGCTCGACTGCGCGACGAGAATCCTCACCGGTCAAGGAGTAGTCACGCTTCACGATTCATCAGATGGTAGCTGGAGATCTCCATCGGACAAGATTGTCGGATCCCGCCATGAACTCCTCTTCCCGAGCCCTTTTCCTTCTGGCTACTCCCCTGTTTGTGGGATGTGTGCTCGCTGCCTCGTGTGGATCCGAATCAAAGTCGCCGTTCGGCAACATTGCCGACTCTGCAGTGCAGGTCGTTGCCAATGGCTGCAAGACGGCAGAGGTGCACGGCGCCGGGCTGATGGTCGCCGATGGAAGGATTGCCACGGTCGCCCACGTGGTGGCGGGCGCCCAGCGAATCGAGGTACGCGCCAAGCACGGAACCGGCGATGCGACCGTCGTGTTCTTCGATCCGGTTCTGGATGTCGCCGTCTTGAAGGTCGACCCTGCACTGGCCACACCGATCGCGATCGGCACTGCGGCGCGAGGCCAGCAGGGCAACGTGATCGTGTATCGAGACGACGCGCCGGTCGAGTTGCCCGTCGGGATCCAGCGACTGGTCGACATCCGCACCGCCGACATCTACGGAGAAGGCACCCACATTCGTCCCGGCTACGAGCTGAACCTGGACATCCGCCCCGGAGATTCGGGGGCGGTCGTCGTCGTGGATGACAAGGCGGTCGCATTGGTGTGGGCCACCAGCCGGCAGGCCGACGCTCGTGCCTGGGCAATGCGAGCTTCGCTGCTGGCAGACCATCTCTCCGGCGACGCGGCTGTCCCGAACGGAGAGTGCGCCTGAGCGTTGCATGAACTCGGCACCCGCCAGACGTGGCATATTGGCGACCATGACGGCAGCAACCAAGCCACGGTTCGTCCGCGCCGACGGGCCAGACAAGGTGACGGGAAGCGGGCGGTACACCGCGGACCTCACGCTCACAGGAATGCTGGCGGCAAAGTTCCGCTACGCCGGCGTTGCGCACGCCCGCATCACCAAGCTCGATGTCACCGCTGCGCTGGCCATTCCCGGCGTGATGGCGGTGCTGACTGCCGACGATGTACCGGACGTGCGATTCGGGCCGTTCGTACAGGACCGCACCCTCTTCGCCCGCGACGTCGTGCGATTCGAGGGAGAGGTCGTTGCAGCCGTCGCCGCGACAACCGCGGCCATCGCGCAGACAGCAGTCGACGCGATCGTCGTCGAATTCGAGCCGCTTCCTGTGACCACCGATCTCGAGGCCGCACTCGCAGAGCACGCGCCGTTGGTCCACAGCGGGTGGGCCGACTACGGCGCTGCCGGAGAACTGGTGCGAAATGGCAACGATGCATCCTTCTCTTCGATCGAAAAGGGCGATGTAGATGCCGGCCTGGCCGCAGCGGACCATGTGATCACAAGTCGATATGTCGCGGACGGCAGTCACGCTGTGCCCATCGAGCCGCGTGCGGTCGTCGCCCAATGGGAGGGCAACAAGGTCACGATCTGGTCGTCCACGCAGGTGCCCTTCGATGCCCGAGGCGGCGTCTGCGAGACATTGGAGCTTCCGGCCAACCGGGTTCGCATAGTCGTCCCCCACCTCGGCGGAGGCTTCGGCGGCAAGTGCGGCTTCCATTACGAAGCTCACATCGCCGCATTGGCAAGAGCCGCGAAGCGGCCGGTGCGATTGGTTTTCTCGCGCCGAGAAGAGTTCGTCGCCCCCGACCGTCGACGTGAGGGGATGATCATCGACATCACCACCGGGGTTCGTAACGACGGCACGATCACAGCGCGTGAGGCGTGGATCGCCATCGACAACGGTGCATACACGGCCGACAGTGGCTTCTTCCCACAGCTGGCGGCAATGCACGTGTCGGGTCCGTATCGCATCCCGAACCTGCACGTCGCCGCCCACCTTGTGTACACCAACCACCAACCCTCAGGATCGGTTCGGGCGCCAACCGCACCCCAGGCGTGTTGGGCCGTCGAGTCGCACACCGACGAGGTCGCTGCCGCTGTCGGCATGGACCCCGTCGAGTTCCGCCGACGCAACGCAGTCGATACCGGCGTCGAAGGACCGAGCGGGCAGACATATGGCGAGATCGGTCTGCAGCAGTGCATCGAAGAGGCCACGAAGCTGGTCGGCTATGGACGCGCTCTGCCCGATGACGAGGCGATCGGTGTCGCCATCGGCTGGTGGCCGAGCTTCGCGGTACCGTCCGGCGCCTACATCAAGATCGACGGCGACGGTTCCGGCCAGATCATCACCGGCGCGCAGGAGTGCGGCACCGGTTCGGTCATGACGCTCCGTCAGCTTGCCGCCGAGGAGTTGGGCATGGAGCCGGAAGACTTCGAGCTGATCTATCAGGACACGTCGGTCGCACCGTACGACATGGGCGCGACCGGCTCTCAAACTCTGTTCAACAACGGTCGGGCCGTCGTCGCCGCTGCCGGTCAGATCGCCGAGCAGCTCAAGGCACTCGCTGCGGAGCACCTCGAGGCCTCTGCCGCCGACATCGTGTTGGCCGACGGACACGCGCACGTCGCGGGCACGCCGAGCTCGACAGTGTCGATCAGCGAGCTCGCCGCAATCGCCGGCGGGGGTGAGTTGCTGATCGGCCACGGGTCGGGCACTCCCCCATCAGCGCCGCCTTTGGCCGGCTCCACCTGTGTCGGCGATGTCGGCATGGCCTCATTCGTCGCCCCGCAGTTCTCGTGTCACGCCGTGCGGATCCGCCTCGATCGCGACACGGGGGTGGTGCGCGTCGTCGAGGTGGGAGCCGCACACGACTCGGGAACGATCATCAACGAGACCGGGGCGCTCGGACAGATCCAAGGTGGCGTGATGATGGGGATCGGTCAGGCTCTGACCGAGGGCACGCTGTATGACGACGATTCCCGGCAGCGCAACGCCGCACTGCTGGAGTACAAGTTGCATACGTGCGCCGATTCACCTGTGATCCACACGCACTTCGTTCAGATCGCCACGCCAGACGCGGGCCCCCGCGGTGCCAAAGGTCTAGCCGAGGCACCCAACGTGGCAACTGCTGCCGCAATCTCCAATGCCCTTGCCAAGTTGCTCGGCGGTCCGGTTCGTCGGCTGCCGATGACTGCAGAACGCATCTGGGAGACATGCTCGGGGATCGATCGTCCATGAAGTTCACGATTGCAACCACTCTCGACGACGCCCTCGCTGCAGTCGCTGCTGGTGCCCGACCGGTGGCCGGCGGCAGCGACTTGGTCGTCGGCGCTCGCCAAGGCAAAGCACCGTTACCCGAGTCCGTCGTCGCCATCGACCGGATCCGATCCCTCGGCGACATCGACGTATCCAACGATGGTGTTCGGATTGGCGCGTTGGTCACACATGCCAGGCTCGAGATCGACGCTGGGATCGTGGGGACGTACCCGTCGCTGGCCGACGCAAGCGCGTTGGTCGGCTCACCGTCGACGCGCAACGTCGGAACCCTCGGCGGCAACGTGATGAACGCATCTCCGGCCATGGACACCGGAGCACCTCTGCTCGTGTTGGGCGCAGAGATCGAGCTCCAATCGACGAAAGCCTCTCGCCGTTTGCCCATCGGCGAGTTATGGACTGCACCCGGCTGCACGTCGGCGCAGCCCGACGAGTTGTGCGTTGCGGTCCATCTCCCGACCCAACAAGCGAGATCATCGAGCGCGTACCTCCGTCTTGAATATCGCCGGGCAATGGAGATCGCCGTGGTCGGCGCGGCGGCGTCGGTCACACTCGACGAAGACGGGGGGCTCGCCGCGTTGTCAATTGCTCTCACCGCCGTTGCACCCACGATCGTCTCGGTCGGCGAGTTGGACGCGCTGATCGGCCGGCAGGTCGACGCCGCACTGCTCGCCGATGTTGCTTCACGTGCCAGTGAGCAGTCCACACCGATCAGCGACCTCCGAGCCAGCGAGCGCTACCGCCGCCATTGCGTCGGGGTCATGGCAGCACGTGCAGTCGACGCGGCGGCGCGACGCGCTCGTGGTGAATCGATCGCAGTCCCCGTCAACCGCAGCCTCGGGATCGGAGCAGCGTCGTGAGCGTCTCGATCACTCTCAACGTCAATGGAACCGACTATCCCGTGACCATCGACGCCGGACGCAACCTGGTAAGCGTTCTGCGCACCGAGATCGGTCTGACAGGCACCAAGGAAGGCTGCGACGACTGCGAATGCGGCGCTTGCATGGTGTTGATCGACGGTCAGCCGGTCAACTCGTGCTCGTACCTCGCCGCGCAGGCGGCCGACCGAGCGGTGTTGACGGTCGAGGGCGTGATGGTCGGCAACGAACTGCATCCGTTGCAACAGGCGCTGCTCGACGAAGGCGGCGTGCAATGTGGCTTCTGCACGCCCGGCATGATCATGTCGGCAACCGCGCTGCTGAGCCACAACGCATCACCGACGGAGGAAGAAGTGCGCATCGGCCTGTCGGGGAACCTGTGCCGGTGCACCGGATACGTGAAGATCCTCGCGGCAGTTCAACGGGTCGCCGACGCTCACTGATCTCAATACGTTCAGCTCTTGCTGTCGGACCATCTGCTGATGACGCTGACATCGGCCACGAACCTGACCGCGTCATCGGGGGCCCAATGTCGCGCCGCGTCCGCCAGACAATCGATGACCAACTGGGCAACGGCATCACCGTGCTCAATCGGCGCGTGAACCAGCAACTCGTCGTGCAGGCACAGCACGATCTCGGCGTCGAGCTCCGCTGCTCGGGCGCGCACCATCACCGCCCATACCTTGAAGAACTCGGCTGCGGCGCCTTGAACCATTGCGTTGCGGCCATAGCGACCCCGCGCCGCCGCCCTGCTGCGATTGTCGCGGTCGCTGAGCTCGTCGGCACTGGCTGATCCCATGCGAACGAGACGCCCGCCGTACGTTCGGATGTCGCGCCCGACCTGCCCGGCAACGTCTGCATCCGTGAGATAGTTCATGGCCACCGGGTATGCCTTCTCCAGCCCGCGCAGCGCGACCGCCCCGTGACCTGTCGTCTGCCCGTACATCGCCCCGAGCACGGCCACCTTCGCAGTCGCCCGGTCGACGGCCAGCTGCTCGGCTACGGGGAGGTACATGTCGTCCTGCATCGCAGCGATCGCCAGCGCCGGATCACCCGAGACCGCAGCGAGGATCCGCGGCTCGATCTGCCCCAGGTCGGCGCGGACGAACACGTGGCCGTTGGTCGCGATGACGGCAGAGCGCAAATGCGCAGGCATGTTGTGCAGGCCGGCCGAAGCCGTCATTCTGCCCGCGGCGCCATCGCTGGCCGACCAATCGCCGCGAAGTCGGCCGTCGCCTCCCAAGTGTTCGTCCAACCAGCTGTATCCGAACGTTGTCGAGATCCGCTCGGCCTTGCGCCATTCCAACAATGCGTCCACCAGCGGATGAGATCCACGGATCGCCTCCAGCCGCCACGCCCGCGTGTCCGGCAGCTCGACGCCGATCCCGCGCAACAGCGACTTCACTTGAGCGGGGTTGCGGAGATCACAGTTCGGGTTCGACGCGTGCCGCAGCACCTCCGCGTCGCGCGCCCGCCGTTGCTCTGCCGCCTCTGTCTCCGTTCGTGGACGCGATCCGACGAACGATTCGATGATCGATTCGGCCACTCCTCGATCCATGGGCAGCCCGTCGGCTGAAAGTTCGGCACACAGCAGTTCGGCGGCAGACTCCGATCGGGCAGTCGACAACGCCTTTGGTCGTTCGCCGAGGATCACCAAACGTGCCTGCTGCAACGTTGCGGCCCGCGCGGCCAATCGCGCCCAGCGCTCGAGCCGTGCCAGCGTCCACACGAAGTCGGGCGCCGACCACTCCGGCTTGAGGAACCCGTCATCGCGCACGGGTTCGTCCGCCTGGCTAACGTCATCCGGCGCAGTGAACAAGTCGACCGGCGCGACAACCGGTGGTTCTCCTTCAAGGTCGTGCAGCTCGGCCCACACTCGACCAGGGTCTGTTCGCCATCCGCCGACGAGCACTCGCTGGACCGCGGCGATGTCCCAGCACTTGGCAAGACGCAGTCCCTCCTCGACGAGCAACTCCATCGGCTGGCGACCCCACAGGATCCACCGAGGGCGCACGTCCTGTTCGATGGCACGAACCAGTTCGACCGGGGTCTCGGTTACGACGGATCTTGACCATGTCTCGGTCGCCACTGCGAAGCCGACGCGAGGAGCGAGCGCCAGGGCGAGGAACGCGCCCCTTTCCAGGTCTACAGCTGGACGCCGAACTGCTTCAGGAACGTCAGCAGGTCGTCGGCATGCTCTTCTTCGACCGCGAGGATGCTCTCCATCAGACGTCGGGTCGTGATGTCGCTGTCTCCGAGCCAGCGGATGATCTCGGTGTACGAGGCGATGGCCACCCGCTCGGCGACGAGATCCTCGGTGATCATGTCGATCAGGCTGTCACCCGCGACATATTCGGCGTGGCTGCGCTCGACCAGCGTGGCCGGATTGAAGTCGGGCTCACCCTGTAGCTGCACGATCCTGGCCGCGATCTGGTCGGCATGGCCCTGCTCTTCCGTGGCGTGCTGCAGGAACTCCGCCGCTACCGGCGCGGAGTTGATGCCCTCCGCCATGTAGTAGTGGCGCTTGTATCGCAACACGCACACCAGCTCAGTGGCGAGCGCTTCATTGAGCACTTTGACGACTCGTTCCTGCTCGGCGCCATAGTCCTCGGTCAAGGGTCCACGTTCGATGTGTGCCCGAGCGTTGTCACGCAAACTCTGTACATCGGATAGGTGCTCGCCCACGCCAGTCGTAGTGCTCATCATTCACTCTCTTCCGGTTCGATTTGGCCTTCGCCCCTGACGTTAGCTCCGAGCTCCGTCACGTGTTCATAGTTCGTCAGCGCGGCCCCAGTGGTACCCGCGTCACCTGGTGGTCAAACGCTGGCGAACAGCCCGCGCGCCGGGGAGAATGCAGTCATGACGGATCCACGAACACATATCGCCGCGGCAGTTCTCGACAGTGACGATCCTCGCGGGCTCGCTGCGTTCTACGAGAGGCTGCTGGGATGGCCGGTGGCGGTCAACGAGCCCGCCCGGCCGGGCGCAGCACCCGAGGACGGGTGGGTGATGCTGAAGCCACCGGCCGGCAGCACCGGCCTCTCGTTCCAGTACGAAGCTGACTACGTCGCCCCGCTTTGGCCGGCTTCGTCGGGCAAGCAGCAGATGATGGTTCACCTCGACATCGCCGTTGAGGAGCTCGACGCGGGCGTCGCTCTTGCAAACGACTTGGGAGCCACCCTCGCTGCGCATCAGCCGCAGGAAGGCGTTCGCGTCATGCTCGACCCGGCTGGCCATCCGTTCTGCCTGTTCGTCGCCAGTGAAGGTGACGGTGATGGGCGCGACTGGTCAGCAGGTGCCGCGTACATCGACGGTGAGTTCTGTCCCGTTGCCGAGGCAAAGATCTCGGTGCTCGACATGGGGATGACACGCTCCGACTGCACGTACGACGTGGTCAGCGTGTGGGACGGCGGGTTCTTCCGACTCGACGCCCATCTCGAGCGCTTCATGCACAGCGTTGCTCAGCTCAGGCTCGACATCGGCATGACCCGTGAGGATTTGGAATCAGTGCTCCACGAATGCGTCAGCCGAGCGGGTTTGCAACGTGCATTTGTCTCGATGACGTGCACCCGTGGACGCCCTGCGGCCGGAAGCCGCGACCTGCGCACCTGTCGCAACAACCTCTACTGCTTCGCGGTGCCGTACATCTGGGTCAGTCCCGAAGAGCAACAGGCGGTCGGGGCGAGCATGTGGATCAGTGAGATCCCGCGCATTCCGCCCGAGAGCGTCGACCCGTCAGTCAAGAACTACCACTGGCTCGATTTGGACATGGCTCAGTTCGATGCCTACGACCATGACGCGCAGATGGTGGTACTGCGTGACTTGAGCGGGGCGATCACGGAGGGACCGGGCTACAACATCTTCGCGTTTGTCGACGGGCGCTGGCTTACGCCGGCAAAGGGAACACTGCTGGGTGTGACGCGCCGAACATTGATCGAACTCTGCGCCGAGGCCGGATCTCCTTCCGAGCAAGGGCGCATGACCGCCGACGACCTGTTGCGCGCCGACGAGGTGCTGACCTGCACGACGGCCGGAGGCGTCATGCCCGTGACCAGACTGAACGGCCGACCGATCGGTGATGGTCGCGTTGGCTCGCGCACGACGGACCTGCGCGAGCGGTATTGGCAGCGTCACGTCGACCCCGCCTGGTCGACGCCGGTCCGCTACGCGAGCCGCTAGCCATGGCCACCGGCTTCCTGCACCCTGGCGAGATGGGAGCGTCGCTGGCCGCCGTCTGTGATGGTGAACGTCTGTGGTGTGGCAACGGTCGCTCGGCCGCGACGCGGGCGCGAGCGGAGGCCGCCGGCATGGAGGATGTCGGCTCGATCGATGTTGTCGTGCGGCGGGCGGATGTGATCGTCTCGGTCTGTCCACCCGCGTCTGCAATGGCTGTCGCCCGCGCAACCTCCTCCGCCGGATTCGACGGTGTGTACGTCGACGTCAACGCGGTCTCGCCAGCGACGGCTCGCGAGATCGGCAAGCACTTCGTGCGATTTGTCGACGGAGGTGTCATTGGCCCCCCTGTACGCCAGCCGGGCGGCACGCGCCTCTATCTGTCGGGTGACGCTGCCACGGAGATCGCCGCGCTGTGGGCGGGCTCATCGCTCGAGACGCGGGTGATCGATGGCGGTCCCGGAGCCGCCTCTGCTGTCAAGGTCTGCTTCGCGGCGTGGACGAAGGGATCAGCCGCGCTGCTGCTGACCATCCGCGCGCTCGCCCAGGCCGAGATGGTCGACGACGCGTTGCTGGCGGAGTGGGCGACGTCGATGCCCGACCTTGCACAACAGTCCGAGCGCTCGGCCGCCACCAACGCACCAAAGGCTTGGCGTTTCGCCGGTGAGCTCGACGAGATCGGAGACAGCTTCGCGGCGCACGGTCTTCCCGATGGCTTCGGTCGCGCCGCCTCCGATGTCTACCAACGACTTTCCCGGTTCAAGAACGTTTCAGATGTGACGCTTCGCGACATCATCGAGGCACTCACAAATCCCGTGGAGGGCTAGGTTCGCAACAGCGAGAACGGAGCAGCGCGAACATGGACAGACTCGACGGTCAGGTGGCGATCGTGACCGGTTCGTCGAGCGGGATCGGAGAAGCGACAGCGCGGCGACTCGCCGGGCTCGGGGCCAGCATCGTCGTCAATTCCTCATCGTCCGTCGAAGCCGGCACCGCCGTGGCGGATTCGTTGCCGACGGAATCGTTGTACGTTCGAGCCGACATCAGCGATCAATCACAATGCGCCGAACTCATCGCCCGCACAGTCGATCGCTTCGGGCAGCTCGACATCCTCGTCAACAACGCCGGCTGGACTACCCGGGTCCCGCACACCGACCTCGAAGCGTTGACCGACGACATCTTCCGGAAAACCTTCGAGGTCAACGTGTTCGGTACGTGGTGGCTGACGAAAGCGGCCATGCCGCACCTTCGCCAATCGACCGACGCCAACGTTGTCACGATCACGTCTATCGCCGGGCTTCGGCCGATTGGTTCGTCGATCGCATACGCGATGTCAAAGGCCGCACTGAACCATCTGACGCTGTTGCTCGCCAAGGCGTGCGCTCCCGTTCGCGTGAATGCTGTCGCTCCAGGGCTCGTGGCCACACCCTGGACGTCGGAGTGGGAAGACCAACACGCCTCGATTGCGGCGAATTCGCCATTGCATCGTTCGGCGACACCTGATGACTGCGCCGAGGCCGTGATCGGGCTGATTCGCAGCACGTACGTCACCGGGCACGTCGTGGTCGTCGATGGTGGCACGACGCTGGTGGTCTGAACGGGTGGTTGGCGAAGCCCGGGAACGGGTAGTGACACGCCATGACGCATGTACTCATCGCTGTCGACGACAGCGACACCTCGGTCGCCGCGGCCCATACCGCCTATCGCTTGTTCGGCGAGTCCGCGCAATACACGTTGGTGAACGTGGCGGAGAGCCCGCCGGTCGTGTGGGGGCATGATGGTCTGCGGTACGGAACGGCGTATCCCCTCTCGATTCCGGGTGCCGGTGTGATCGGCAGCGTCCCGTTCGTGATCCGTACGCCCGACGAGCACGATCGTTCGGCCGATCGGGTCGAGGCGGCCGAGCAAACGGCTGACGGCATCGCACAGGAGGCAGGTTTGGCCCACGTGGAGTCGATCGGCGATACCGGGGATCCTGCGGAGGCGATCCTGGCAGCGGCGCGCACACATCATGTCGACGTGATAGTGGTGGGCACTCACGAGCGTGGGTGGTTCAAGCGTCTCGTGACGTCGTCAGTGGCCGGCGAGGTCATCCGCGATTCCGAGATACCAGTCCTGGTGGCACGCTGATGGCCCGCTCACTGTGGACCGGTTCAATCAGCTTCGGCTTGGTCAACGTGCCCGTGAAAGCATTCACCGGTGCGCGCGACCACGACGTCCACTTCCACCAACTCGACAAGAAGTCCGGTGCACGAATTCGCTATCGCAAGGTCTCCGAGGAGACAGGCAAAGAGGTCGACGGCGATGACATCGCACTCGGGTACGAGACGAAGAGTGGTAAGTACGTGACGTTCGACGAGAAAGAGTTGGATGAAAGGCCGGGTAGCCAATGCCCGAAAAAGCGACCCGCCCAGCGCGCAAGTCAACGGGTGCCGCGCCCGAGCGGTTGAAGCGCTACCGCCAGAAGCGCAACTTCGACGTGACCTCGGAGCCCGCAGGCTCAGCTGCACCAGTCAAAGATGGTCACCGGTTCGTGGTGCAGCGTCATCGAGCGTCGCGACTCCACTACGACTTTCGACTCGAAGCCGGCGGAGTCCTGTTGAGCTGGGCGGTTCCCAAGGGCCCGACGTTGGACCCCGCCGCGAAACGCATGGCCGTGCACGTCGAAGACCACCCGCTGGAGTACTTCGACTTCGAGGGAGTGATCCCCAAGGGTGAATACGGTGGCGGCGACGTGATCGTGTGGGACTGGGGCACATGGGAGATCACGGATGGCGCCGACCCGATTGCGGCGACCGAGGCGGGCGACCTGCACTTCAATCTGTATGGGCACAAGCTCCGCGGTCATTTCGCGCTAGTGCGGCGCGGCGCGCAGGGCGGCAAGGAGCAGTGGCTGCTGATCAAGAAGAATGACGAATTCGCCGTCAAGGGGTGGTACGCCGAGGATTACCCATGGTCCGTCAAGAGCGGACGTACCAATGACGAGGTGAAGTCCGCACCCGCAGCGACGTGGTCGAGCACCTCGATCTGGTCGGCGCCCAGCGCAGACGAGTTGGCGGCACTCGATTCCATGGGCGTGAAGGGAACGTGGGACTTCGCCGGGCAGAAACTGCAACTCACGAACCTCAACAAGGCCCTGTTCCCAGCAAAGGGCCGTCTTTGTGAGGTGACGAAGCGCGACCTAATACGCCACAACGCCTGCTTGGCCCCGGCGATGTTGCCATACCTCGTCGACCGGCCCGTGAACCTGCATCGCTATCCCGATGGAATTAGCAAGCCAGGCTTCTGGCACAAGGCCGTGCCGAAACATGCGCCTGAATGGCTGCAGCGCTGGCACAACAAAGAGGCGGATCCCGGCGAGACGCAGGAGTACCTCGTGCTCGATTCGCCGGCGGCGTTGGCGTGGGTCGCCAACTACGGCGCGATCGAGCTTCATCCCTGGACCTCGACGACCCGACACCCACACCAACCGACATGGGCGATGATCGACATCGACCCCGGCGAATCGAGCGACTTCGAGGACGTGCTCGTGCTGGCGCGTCTTCACCGCACCGCCCTCGACCACATCGGTGTCAAAGCGATGCCGAAGGTCACGGGCAAGCGCGGCATCCAGATCTGGGTACCTGTCGCCGACGGTCTGACCTTCGACGACACGCGGGCGTGGGTCGAGCACCTTTCGCTGGCGATCGGCGATGCCGTGCCGGACATGGTCAGTTGGGAATGGGAGGTTGCCAAGCGTGGTGGGCGCATCCGCCTCGACTACACGCAGAACGCGATCAACAAGACTCTTGTCGCCCCGTTCAGCACCCGGCCGGCTCCTGGTGCACCGCTTTCGGTTCCGATCGCGTGGGATGAGCTCGACGACCCGGACTTGCGTCCTGACCGGTGGACGATCTGCAACATCGTCGAACGGCTCGCAGCCGCTGGGGATCCCCTGGCTCCTTTGATCGGCCTGCAACAGCGACTGCCAAATCTCTGAACGCTGAATTGCCGTCAGAGCGAGTTGGGCCCTTCTACGTATTCGGGCTCGTGCACGACCGTGAGCGCCTTGTTGAGACCGGTGACCTGCAAGAGACGCTGGACGCGTACGTGTGGATTCAACAGTTGGTAGATGACACCACGCTGCTCGGCCGCCTTGGCTCCGAGGATGATGGCCTTGATTGCCGATGAATCCGCGAAGGTGAGGCCCGAGAGCTGAAGCCTGAGGATCGGTCTGCCGGCCGCGGCCGCGTCGACCAACACCTGTGCAACCTGGTCAGCGTCCGCCATGTCGAGCTCGCCGCCAACCGAGACGACGACAGAGGTCGCGGTCGTCTCGACATCGACGGTGCATGTGCTGAGTTGTAAACGGGAAGGCACGCTGGCCAAACCGGAATTGTCTTCCATCTGTCCTCCGAGCAGAGTCTGGGCACGGCGCATGCGAGATGTGACGTCGACCATACAGTTGTGCCGCTGGAATGGTCAACAATCACCCCCATGAGCGACATGACGTGGTCGATGTCGGGGTACCGTGACGCGATGACTGACAGTCGCGATGATGCCGAATTCTTGGATGGAGATGTGCTCGGCGAGGATGTCGGCGATCAAGATCTGCCCGGCACCGAGAACTTCCCTCCGGATCGTCCATTTGGCGTTGACGACCCCACACGCTCGGTCGACGATGACCTGGCAACCCGAGAGCTGCGTCGCGATGTCGGGTCGGGCCAGTCCTTTGAGACGTTTACCCTGTTGGCGCCGGAATCGTCGGACGGCATCACCGACTCCGAGTCGCAGGAGGTCGCCTCCGAGGTCGAAGCCACCGCGGCCGACTTGTCGCCGGAGGAAAGTGCCTTGCACATCATCGAACCGACGGATTCCGAGACCTGACGGCTGCCCGTCCCGGTAGAGATGTAAGTATCTCATCGTGAGTGCCGTGCGGAGCCACCACCGACTTCCCGTGACGATCGTCATCGTCGGGCTCGCCATCTTCTTCGGCTTGGCCGCCGGCGCTCGAATGCTCTTCAACCAGCAGGAGGATCGCCTGCTCCAGCAACGCGTCAACGAGGCGGGTGCGGCACTACAGATCAGTGTCAACAACCTGAAGGCGCCTCTCGATGCGGCTGCAGCGCTCGCCGCATCGACCGACGGCAACCCTGATGCGTTCGTGAAGATCATCACGCCGTACGTCGGCACCGACAAGTCGTACACGTCGGCGGCCCTGTTCAAGATCGGAACGCCGGCCCCCTTGGCGCAAACGGGTGTCCCCATCGCGCTGTCTGCCGGCGGAGAGGACGCAGTCACTGCGATGCTCGACAGCGCCGAGGCCAACCCCTTCGTCGTCGTCGACCTGCTCTCGGGCGACAAGCGCCGTTTGGGATACGCCGTCGCCAACGCCGCCACTGCTCCGACGTACGTGGTCTATGGAGAGCGGACGTTGAGCGCCGACCCCAATGTGAGAAGGCGTACCGACGAGCCCTTTGCCCAGCTCGACTATGCGATCTATCTCGGCGACGAGGCCGCCACCGCTCATTTGCTCGGGGCCAGCGTTCGAGACCTGCCGATCTCCGGTCGTACGGCCGACCAGACGGTGGCGTTCGGCAACATGAAACTGCTCCTCGTCATGTCTCCGATCGGACACCTCAGCGGTGATCTGTTCGCCAACCTCTGGTGGATCGTCGCGGTCGGCGGAGTCTTGATCGCTGGAGCGCTCGCAATTCTGACTCGTCGACTGCTTGATGGCCGCGACACCGCCTTGGGTCTGGCCGCGGACAACGAGCGTCTCTACGACGAGCAGCGACACATCGCCGAGACGCTGCAGCTCGGGCTGTTGCCCCAACACCTCGCTGCACCCCAAGGGGTCTCCGTTGCAGCGAGGTATTGGCCGGCTGGCTCGGCGAACTTGATCGGCGGCGACTTCTACGACCTCTTCGCCATCGACAACGAGCGATGGGGCCTCGCAATCGGCGATGTGTGTGGCAAGGGCATCGAGGCGGCAGCCCTCACTGGATTGGCCCGGCACACGTTGCGCGCCGCAGCCCGCCATTCATCCTCGCCGGTCGACGTCCTCCAGGCTGTGCACCAGGCCCTCCGCGACCACCAGCCGCCTACGTTCTGCACGGCGTGCTTCGCCTACATCCGTCCGCTGGACGACGAGTCCTATCGAATCGAGCTATCGCTCGGTGGCCATCCTCAGCCACTGCTGCGACACAGCGATGGGAGGGTCGAATCCGTGGGAACCCTCGGCACGTTGCTCGGCATGATCGAACCGACCCTGTCAACGTCAGTGGTCGATCTTGCGCCCGGCGACACGTTGGTGTTGTTCACCGATGGTCTCACCGATGCACCCGAAAAGCAGGCGGTCTCGGTGGAAGAGCTTGCCACTCTGTTCAGCGAGAAAGGCGACCAGGCGATCGAGCACCTGGCCGACTCGATCCGTGCCCTGAAGCGCTCGCGACGTCCGGCCGGTAGTGGAGACGATACGGCGCTGCTGATCGTGAGAATCGACGGCGCAGCCACGTTCTCCGAGCATCGCGAACCGCTTTCCACCGATGAGCCCGCGACCTCTGGCGGCTCGCGGTAGGACAGAGCCGGTTCGGGCGTGTAATTATGAGAGCCCACGGGGTATAACCGGTCGCGGACAAGCCGGCGTCAGAGGAGGAGTCGCCGTGAGGGGCTTCAGGCTTGTAACCACCGGGGCCGCGCTATCGCTGGCCACATCTGCAATCGTGTTCGGAGTCGCGGTCCGGGCTCCGCGACATCAACCCGCGCCAACACGACCTGCGGGTACGACCGCATTCACCGAGGAACAACAGCAGGCCGCCAACGCCTTGTCGAAGCTGCCGGTGTCGTTCATCGAGAACCAGGGGCAAACCGACGCCAGCGTGCGCTACTACGCGCAAGGCAACCGCTATGCGTTCTACATGACGCCGACCGCAGTCATGCTGACGTTCGCCAAGGAAAGGGCGGACGCGGCGAAGCAGCAAGGTCCCGACGAAGTCGCGCTCGCATTGCAGTTCGTGGGCGGAGACCCGAAGGTCGAACTGAAAGGTTCTGAACGCGCTGCCGGCGTCATCAATGATCTTCGTGGCAGCGATCCGTTGCAGTGGCACACTCAGATTCCTCAGTTCCGCGACGTCGTCTACACCGATCTCTGGCCGAACATCGACTTGCGTCTGCGCGATCAATCCGGCGTGCTGAAGTACGAGTTCCACGTTCGGCCCGGTGCCTCACCATCCGACATCGGACTGGCGTACGGCGGGGCGCAAGGTCTTGCCCTCAGCGACGACGGTGGGCTGCAGGTCTCGACGGCGCTCGGCGTGCTCGAGGACTCCCCGCCGATCTCCTATCAGAACATCGGCGGCGTCCGAACGCCGGTGACCAGTCGTTACGTTCTGGCGGACAGCGCCGCGCACGATGGCCGGTTCTCCTTCGAAGTCGGCAGCTACCAGCCCGACCGTGAACTGGTGATCGACCCGGGCGTGCAGTACACCACGTTCCTCGGCGGCAGTTCCGCCGAGACCGGCGAGGGCATCGCGGTCAACTCGGCCGGCAATGCATTCGTCGCCGGCACTACTCAATCGCCCAACTTCCCCACCACATCCGGTGCGTTCAGGCGCACCGGGTCGGCCCAGAACTTTGCAGACGTCTTCGTCACCAAGCTCAACACATCGGGCAGCGGCCTCGTCTACTCGACGTTCGTCGGTGGAAGCGACATGGAGTTCGGCCACGCCCTGGCGATCGATGCGTCAGGCAACGCGTACGTCACGGGAACGACGAAGTCCTCGAACTTCCCGACCACCGGCAGCGCGTTCGATCGCACCCTCAACATCCCTGCGAACTGCCCGCGCTGTGCCACTGACAACACCGACGGGTTCGTCTTCAAACTGAACTCGACAGGATCGGGGCTGAGCTACTCGACCTACCTCGGCGGCACCGACATCGATAGCCCACGGGGTATCGCGGTTGACGGATCCGGTAACGCCTACGTCACCGGCGAGACATCATCCAGAGATTTCCCGACGACGGCAGGTGCATTCAGTCGGACGCACCAGGGCGAGTACGACATGTTCGTCACCAAGCTCAACCCAGCGGGATCGGCGCTCACCTACTCGACCTTCCTCGGCGGCACCCTCGTCGACGACGGTCAGCGCGTCGCGGTTGACAGCGGTGGCAACGCATACGCGATGGGCTTCTCCAGGTCTCCCGACTTCCCGACGACGCCTGGCGCATTCGACGGGACGCCGAACGGCCTTTTCGACGTCACGTTGACCAAACTGAACCCGACGGGCTCAGGGCTCGTCTACTCCACCTACGTAGGTGGCAGCGACTTCGATGGCGGCGGCGGCTTGACCGTCGACAGCGCTGGCAGCGCGTACCTCGCCGGAAGCACCCCGTCGGTGGACTGGCCAACCACTCCCGGTGCGTACGACACGACCAACAACAACGGCGACGCCTATGTGACGAAGCTGAACCCTGCTGGTTCGGCATTGGTGTACTCGACGTTCCTCGGCGGGTCGGACTACGACAATTTCAGCGGCATCGTCCTCGACACGGCCGGGAATGCGTGGCTGACGGGCGGGTCCAGTTCGGCCGACTTCCCGGTCACACCCGGGGCGCCCGACACCACGCTGAACGGTGCTGGCGATGTAACGATTGCCGAGCTCAACTCCACCGGGTCGTCGCTGCTCTTCGCGACCTTCCTCGGCGGCTCGCAAGGCGATGGCGCATATGACATTGCTCGCGATCCGAGCGGCAACATCTATGTGACTGGCCTGACCTATTCGCAAAACTTCCCGGCGACGGTCGGAGCATTCGACCGAGTGTGGAACGGTGACCTCTCGATCTTCTGGGGCGACGCGTTCGTCACGAAGATCGACATCAACGCGGGCGGTTCCACGCCGCCGGCGACGCCCGGCGTGCCCGTTGCTCCGACGCTCGTGTCTCCTTCGAACGCCTCGTCGGTGCCGCAACCGATCACGTTCGACTGGAACGACGTGCCGGAGGCGGTTTCGTACACGATCCAAATCGACGATTCGAGTGGATTCACTGCTCCACTCGTGCGAGACCAGAGCGTGACGTCGTCGATCTACGCCACCAGCGATCTCGCCACCACGACACACTTCTGGCGGGTCCGTGGAGCCAACTCGGCAGGCGTGCCCGGCGCGTGGTCGTCCGTACGCAGCTTCACGCCCGAGACGCCCCCTCCGCCTGCTTCGCTTTCGACTCTGGACATCAATCCGTCGTCCGTGGAGGGCGGAACCTCGGCGGCCGGCACAGTCGTCATGACCGTCGCCGCCACCAACGGCGCAGTGGTCTCGCTCTCGAGCAGCAACCCATCCGTTGCCAGCGTGCCGGCTACGACGACCGTGGCGCCTAACGGCTTCACCGGAACATTCACGGTCACGACGTCCGCTGTTGCTTCGAACACCTCGGTCACGATCACGGCCAGCTACAACGGCGACACCCGAACCGCGCCCCTGACTGTCACACCTGCCGGTGCGGGAGTGTCGCTGCAAAGCGTCACCGTCAGCCCGTCGAGCGTGACCGGGGGGTCCAATACCTCCGCGTTCGTATCGCTGTCCGGAGGCGCGCCGCCTGGTGGTGCGACCGTTGCGCTGTCGAGCAGCAACCCGAGCGTGGTCAGCATTCCGGCCAGCGTGACGGTTGCCGAAGGAACGACCGCTCGGGGGTTCACAGTCACGACCACCAACGTTGCCACGACGACGACGGTCACCATCACGGCCGCGTACAACGGGACCTCGGTCACCGCGACAGCCACCGTTACGCCGGCTGCACCGCCGCCACCGCCCGCAGAAACCGTGACCTTGACCGTGACGGCTACTGGTCGCGGCGGTGAGACCGTCTCATCGACCCCCACGGGTATCAGCGTGGCATCGGGCAGTACCGGCACGGCATCGTTCCCCGCTGGCACATCGGTCACGTTGCGAGCGTCGAACAGCAGAGATGTCGTCTGGTCCGGAGCGTGCTCGAGCGGCGGCAACAAGACGAAGACCTGCACGTTCACCATCAACGCCAACGCCTCGGTCACAGCCAACATCCAGTGACCTAGCCTGAATCGATGGGCGATCCGGACGGTTCCGCGTTCCGGCAGCGGCTCGTGGTGATCATCACGGGAGCCATCGGCGCGGCCGTGCTCGCATGGGGCCTGCGGACCCATCCGGGCAGCAGCTCCTTCTACGTCGGCACCTCCGCGCTCGCCGCCGTTTGGTTTCTGGGTGGGATGCTCGCAGGCCCGGTCCAGCTCGGTTGGACTGAGCACGATGGTCATCTTCGCCGTCCGATCATCGGCCCGATCGTCGTCGGTGCCGGCCTGGCCGCGGTTTTCGTTGCCGGGGCTCTGGTCGTCCGTCACGTCACAGTGCTTGCCGATCGGATCGAAGGGGTGTTGGCATACGCCCGCCGCGGTTCGTGGCCCGGCGTCCTTCTTCTGACGATCGCTAACGGAGTCGCCGAGGAGGTGTACTTCCGCGGCGCCCTTCAACCAGCGTTGCCGCCACGTCTGCAGCTGCCCGCAACGGTCGCGATCTACGCCGTGATCACGATGGCCACAGGCAACGTCATCCTGGGTGCGGCTTCGGTCGTGTTGGGGACGATCGTCGGCCTGCAACGGCGAGCAACTGACGGCATTCTTGCGCCGGCCTTGACACATGTCACCTGGTCGGTACTGATGCTCGTGTTCCTTCCGGTCGTCTTTCGCTGAGGGGTGCTTACCATTGAGGTATTCGGGTAAACCCTTCCGCAATGGCGATCTTCACTGCACGCAACGTTTCCGCGTCCGTTGTTCCAGTCAGCGCGGAACAGATCTGGAAGCACATCTCCGATCCGGCCTCCTTGACGGCGCTCACTCCATTGGTCCGTTCGATAGTCGTCGACGGCAACCTGTGGAGGTGGCAGCTTGCCGGAATCGAGGCGCTCGGTGTTTCTGTGTCCCCCGCGTTCACCGAGCGAATGGAGTTCATCGAACCCCGCCTGATTCGCTTCAACCACCAGTCTCGCGACGGCGAGCACGAGCGTGCCGGCGCTGACGGCACCTACGAGCTGACGCCGCACGGTGACGGCACCGAGCTGAAGGTTGACATCGCCCTGACGATCGAGTTGCCACTGCCTCGGCTCTCGGCTCGCGCGGTCGAACGAGTGATGAAGACGTCGATGCAGCGAACAGGCAAGAGGTTCGCGGTCAATCTCTATCATCGACTCGGACTGGATCCGTCGACGATCACGATCAAGCAGCTGCGCGGATGACGGGGGCGTTCCAAGCGTTCGCTGTGCGCGGCGCATCGGGACCTGTGGTCACCCTGCAGGCGGGCGTCGACTTTGCTGGATACTTCTGGACAACGACATCGCGCCGGGCCGGCAAGGTGAAGGCTCTACGTCGCGATCCCGTCGCATCGGTTCTGTCCCGCACCAAGGATTCGTGGAGCCTGCGTGCCGGGCGAGCCGTCATCTTCGATCCTGCCCATCCGTCTGACGCGATCCGTGAACTACCAACTCTCGCTCTAGCGGGTACGGCTTTGGCGCTGATCGCCGCGCGTTATCCCGAACAGGTCCTTGGTTACGTGGTCGATGGAAAGGCGACGCCGCGAAGCTGGAGGCCGTACAACAGGGTCCTGCTCGCGGTGCGCCACGAGGACCAGATCACGTGGACCGACGATGGGATCATCACCGAACGAACTGCCAGGTTCGAGAATGACAGTGATTCTCGCGAGATGCCACCATCTGTCGTAGGTGTTGGCAGCAGCTGTTGGGTCGGAATCGACAGCGATGGCGGCCCGCTCGTCCTGCCGGGACAGTGGAGCTCCACTCGGGCGACTGTCCGCGTGCCTGCTGGCGTACTCACGGCCCTCCGCCCACGCCTGCCAGGCCCGGTGTGCGTCACGATCGACGAAAGCGCCTCGCCACGCCCGTCCGACAAGACCGGCATCATCGCCCGCGGCGAAGCGTCGGATTACAGAGTGCGCGCAGGCACGGCATCGATCGTCGTCGCCGTGAAGTCCGTCACGACGTGGCACGGCTTTCGATCGACCGTCACCGCGGCCTGATCAAACCTTGCGGCGGCGAGCCATCGCGGTCGTACCGGCACCAGCCGCGACCAGGAAGAACGCCAGCCAGAGTGAGCTCGAGCTGTCATCGCCAGTTCTGGGGAGAGTGCCACTCAAGAACGCCTGGTTTGCCGTGGCGTCTGTTGCTAGAGGAAGTGGCGCACGAACGGCCTCGACCGCGAACACAGTCGCCGCTGCAGGTGACGATTGGCGGCTCGTGAGCGGGTCCAAACCCACGCAGGAGAAGAAACCGTAAGGGACGCCTGCCATGTCGAAGGAGCCGGTTTCGTCGGCCACGTCGTTGAAGACGATGTCGTCTTGGTTGCCGAGGACGTCGTCGAAGCCGCTCCAACTGCACTGAATGCTTGCACCGGCCACACCTTGAAGGGTGGTCGCGTCGAAGACCTGCCCGATGATCTCACCGTGCCCGATTCCTGCGAAGTCGGCGGTGGCTGTCGCCTGTGCCACGACATTGACCGCAACGATCCAGTCGGTGAGGCCGTCAGTGTCGGAGGTGTAGTCGAACCCGTTGAGGCTGACCTGCGCGGTGACTCGGTACGCCCCAACCGTCAGCGATCCGAAGAAGTACGAGCCGTCGGCAGCCGTGACCGCGGTGCGGTTGAGCGGAGCTGCCTCGAGATGGAGTGCCTGCGACGTGCTGGCGCCGGCCTCCTCGATGATGACGGTGACGCCGGGTAGGACCCATTCGTTACCGTCGAAGGCGCCGTTGCCGTTTCGGTCGAACCACACCACTCCCTGCACGCTGCCGTCGGTCGGCGAAGCGCTCGGTCCCGGGCTCGGCACGCTCGACGTCGTTGTTGAGGTCGACGGCGTCGGCGCGACCGTCGTTGTCGTCGAAGTCGATGTCGAGGTGGTTGGCGCGACCGTCGTTGTCGTCGAGCTCGTGGTGGTTGGCGCAACTGTCGTCGAAGTCGACGTCGAACTCGTCGGATCAACCGTCGTCGAAGTCGACGTCGAACTCGTCGGATCAACCGTCGTCGAAGTCGACGTCGAACTCGTCGGATCAACCGTCGTCGTACTCGACGAGCTCGAGGTGGTTGGCGTAACCGTCGTCGTAGTCGACGTCGTCGTCGCGTCCGACGCGGCCGTGGTGAACGACATGATCGCGCCGACGAGGATGCCTTCGGTATCGGTGCCGGCGTTCGTGGTGCCCGTCACCATGAAGTAGTAGACGGTCGACGGTGTGAGACCCGTCAGGAGAGCAGTGACTGCGGTTGTGCCGGTCACTGGTGAGGGCGTGGCTGCGATCGGCGTGGTCGTGGCCAATGTCGGGCTGGTGCCGTACTGGAAGTTGGGCAACGTCGACGTCGTTCCTACGGTCAGACTTCCGTTCAACGTCGCCGATGCCGACGTGGTCTGCGTGGCGGCGTTCGTGGTCACCGTAACCGCGGTGTTCCAGCTCGCAAGGTTCGCGAGCGTAAAGGATCCACCAAGAGCGGCGAGAAGGGCAAGGTCCTCGTTTGCGGCCTGCTCGTTCAGGTCCGCGATGACGTCTGCTGGAAGTTGCCCGGCCGCGATCTCCGCGTTGTAGAAGTCCGTCGGCGCCATCGCCCCGCAGTACGTACCGAAGAAATCGGCTTTACCAGCAGTCGTCCAGTTCTTGGCGATCGGGTTCGTACCGTTGAATGGCAGGCCTTCGGCGTCACCACCGGGGATGATGTCGCCCCAGTACTTGTTGTTGGGTGCGTATGTAAATGTCGAGGAGAACACCGGCGGGTTCGCAGAGCCGACCGGAAGGCCATGCCCGCCGTGCCTGGTGTTCTGCACCGCGTTCTGACTGACGGTGATCTTTCGATACGGATTGGTCGTGCTGTGCGTCCGATGACAAATGGTGATCTTGCTCGAGGCGGCTTCGACGCCAGTCGAGGTGGATAGCGCACCCGCGACGAGGGAGGCCAAGAACACACCGACGGTGAGCACTCCGACTCCCCGACTGCGATTCAATCTCACCTTGTGCGCTATCGCGCCGCGATACCCGGACTGACCGCCGTGGTCCATGCTTATCTCATTTCGAGCGTAGAGGGCCGGGGTTGTGCCACTTCGACGCCCGCCGGAGAATTTGGGTTACATCAGACAGCATCGGCAGGACGCGCGACTTCTTGAGGATTATTGGGGGTTACGGTGGCGCCAATGCCGACCGATGATTTTCATATGACATCGGCGCCATTTGATCCCTCGACCTTTGATGAGGTGATCTCAGGCGCGGGCAGCGGTGACCCTGGCGCGATCGAGGAGCTGTTTCACGAACTGCACCCGCGCTTGCTGCGTTTCCTCAGGTCACAGGAGAGCCGAGCCACCGACGACATTGCAGCGGAGGTCTGGCTGGCAGTCGCCAAAGGGATCTCGAGCTTCGATGGGGATTGGTCCGACTTTCGGGCATGGGTCTTCGGGATCGCCCGCAGACGCCTCGCCGACCACCGCCGGACCGCTCTGCGCCGACGCACCGACGTCGTCGATGTGGGAACGTTCGAGCAGCATCTCGCTGACGACGCGCCCGAGGCGGAGGCATTGGACAAGATGTCCGGCCAGCAAGCTGCGGCCCTGATTGCATCGGTGCTCAGCGGCGAACAAGCCGAGGTCTTGCTCCTGCGGGTGTTGGCCGATCTCGACGTCGACCAGGTCGCATCGATCATGCAGCGCACCCCGAACTGGGTCCGGGTGACCCAATATCGCGCGGTGAGAACCATGGCCAAGCGGCTCGGCCCGAAGATCGTTGTAATGCGATGAGCGACTGGGACGATCTGGAAGGTGTGACACCGCGGATCTCGAACGACGACGCTGAACGCTTGCTCGCGGGCACTTCCCGCATCGACGAGCCCCACGATCTTGCCGACCTCAGCGCGATCTTGGCTTGCCTCCGTGGGCCCGCCGAGACCGATGAACTGACAGATCTGCAATCTGCTCTTGTTGCCTTCAGGGCTGCGGTTGTCGCCACGCAATTCGACCCCTCGACCGCAAGGACACGACTGATGTTCAAGAAGCGCCTGACCCGCAAGACACTCACCGCTATCGGTGTCGTCACACTCGTCTCAGCCGGCGCCGCAGCGGCCGGTGGCCTGGTACCGACCCCATTCTCCGCGCCGAGGCCCTCCATCACGAAGACCACCGAGGGCGATGCCGACGATCAGACCGACGAAATTGTCATCGCTGATGCGGTCGACTCGACAACGACCACCTCCGACGAGGTCGATGAGCCGAAAACGGACGCCGCCGAGACGGAAACCGACGCCGCCAAGGCCGCCGATGAGGCTCCCGACAGCACGGACCAGGGACCCGATGTGAACGGTCCGGCGAAGTTCGGTCTGTGCACCGCCTATGCGGCACGAACCAAGCACGATGAGGCGACCACAACGACTGCGGCCGCCACCCCACCGGCAGAGCCCGTGACTGTAACCACTGACAGTCTTCCTCTGCCCTTCCAGAAGTTGAGCGACGCGGCCACAACGGCCGGTCAGAGCGTTGCCGATTTCTGTGCCGATGCGGTGCCCGGTGGCGCTGAGCATGCTGCCGACAAGGCGGGCGACAACCCGTCCGCGACCGCACCTGGCAAGTCCGATGACAATCCGTCAGCGACCGCACCCGGCAAGTCCGGCGACAATCCGTCAGCGACCGCACCTGGCAAGTCGGGCGAGCACGGTGGAAATCACGGCAAGCCGTAACATCGCAGGCGGCGGTGCGGGCCGTTAAGGCCCACTGCGGTGGCTGCACTGGACATACGTTGATCGAACGGGCGAGTCCTTAGACTCGGCCGTTCAACTTCTCACCCTGCGGGTCCCGTGCGCATCCTCCTCGTCTCTGATCTCCACTACACGTTGCGACAATTCGACTGGGTTGTCGACGTCTCGCCGACGTTCGACCTGGTGGTGCTGGCCGGCGATCAACTCGACATCAGTTCGACCGTCGCGCTCGACGCCCAGATAGCCGTGGTCCTGCGCTACCTGACGTTGCTCCAGTCTGCCGGCCACGTCGTCGTGAGTTCGGGCAACCATGACCTCACTGGTTCGGACGCGAACGGGGAGCGCGCTGCTTTGTGGCTGGACGAAGCGCGGACAGCAGGCGTGCCGACCGATGGTGACTCGTTGCTGCTCGGCGAGACGTTGATCACCGTCTGCCCGTGGTGGGACGGACCAGTCGGACGTGACGCGGTGGCCGCGCAACTCGCCCGCGATGCCGCCCGCCGACCATCCAAGTGGGTATGGGTGTATCACTGGCCGCCACTTGGATCACCAACATGCTGGACCGGGCGTCGCCACTACGGCGACGAAGTGCTCGGTAGTTGGATCGACGAGCATCGACCCGATGTGGTCCTCACTGGCCACGTGCACGATCCGCCGTTCAAGCCCGATGGTGGATGGGCGGACCGCATAGGCGACACGTGGGTCTTCAACGCTGGGCGGCAGATCGGTCCGACCCCCACACGCATAGAACTCGACCTCGACGAACAACGTGCAACCTGGGTCTCGCTGCTCGGCACCGAAGAGATCAGCCTCGCCGACGCCGTGGCCCCACCTCGCACCGTCTTCTGACGCGCGGCAGAGAACGCTTCTGCTCAGTAATCCGGGTCCGGATCCCGTTCCGACCCAGGGCTGGCCAATGGCCCCGCGTGCTGCTCAAGGCGGCTCAAGACGTCCGACACCATCGACAGGCCGGGCACGTCCGCGTATTGCTGCGTCAAGTCGGCGAGGTATGTCGTGACGAAGGACAGGCGTTCGGCCAGACCCACCGCAACCAGCTTCGTGACCGCCGGATCGGCCAACAGATCGTGACCGTCGACGGCAAGGCGCAAGGTGCTGGGTTGCGTTGCCTCGACGGTCGCGCTGTGATCGATACCCAACAGCACCGACATCTCACCGACCAGAGCTCCAGGGTTGGTGATCGTGTTCACCTCGGTATTGCCCTTGAGAACTCGTAGCGCTCCGGAGACGAG
>JANMRB010000029.1:0-1500 GCA_031370825.1 Ilumatobacteraceae bacterium | reverse complement strand
GGTCGCTGCAGCTGCCGTGCCGACCCTGTGGATCGTCTCGCTCGGCTACGTGGCACACCTGCCTCTGCTCGGCGGTCGGCTGGAGTGGTGTGCGAAGGCGCTCGGAGTCCATGATCCGATCCCGTCGGGGATCGGGGCTGCTGCGTTGGTGCTGTCGATCACCGGAATCGTCCGCGTTCGAACTGTGTTCAGGGGCTATCGCCGCCTGCGTCACCACCAGCCCGGCAGTGTGGAGATCACCGATCACGAACAACCCTTCGCGTTCACGCTCCCTGGCCGCGGCGGTATGGTCGTATTGTCGAGTGGTCTGCTCGACATGCTCGACGAGGCTGAGCAGGAAGTCGTGGTGGCCCACGAGCGAGCACACGCCTATCACCGCCATGACCGGTATCTCCTCACCGCCCATCTCGCCGCAGCAGTCATGCCGTTGTTGCGGCCTTTGGCCGGCCGCTTGCAGTTCTCGCTCGAGCGGTGGGCCGACGAGACGGCTGTTGCCCATTGCGGCGACCGCGGTTTCGTCGCACGTACCCTCGGCAAGGTCGCGCTTCGCAGCATCACGCCCGCTGGGGCCATGAGTTTCGCCGGGCTGGGCGTGCCAGCCCGAGTCGCAGCGCTGCTCTCGCCGCCGATGAAACCGTTGCGTTCCAGCACCCATGCCGCGCTGTGGGGCGCGATCACGGTCACGGGCATGCTTGCGGCGTTCCAGGTCCACCATCTGGCTCGCTTGGTCACTGCACTCTGCTCCGGCTGAGGCCGAATTTTCTACACGATGTAGTAGTAGTGTGGAGTTGTGGAGCCCGTGAGTGCGCACGTGTCAGAGCCAATCAGGCGCACCAGCCGGAGGACAAAGCTGCTCGCTCTGCTGGCATTGGTGGCCATCGTTGGGTATGCGGTGACGCGGCCTGCGAGCGAGGCGTCGTTCCAGGCCGGCGGCATGCCACTACCGCTACCAAAGGCGGGGCAGTTGACGGAGCTCTCGGCCGACGACTTCGAGGGTGTGCTCGTGGGACTCCGCGGAACTCCGGTAATCGTGAACATCTGGGCGTCATGGTGCGCACCATGCCGTACCGAGACCCCGCTCCTCGAACGGACCTGGGAGGCGCACAACGGTGAGGTGGTCATTCTTGGCGTGGCATCCAAAGACGTCTTTGCCAGCTCGCTCGCATTCATGAAGGAGTTCGGGGTCACCTACTCGAACGTGTTCGACACCTCAGGAGAGATCCGCGCTCGCCTCGGCTTGCGGGGTTTCCCCACGACCTACGTCTTCGGCGCTGACGGTACGCTGCGCACCACGATCGTCGGTGGGCTCACCGAGCAACGCTTGGCCGCGGTACTCGAAGACCTGCGCGGATGATCGACGTCGGTCTGCTTGCGTCAATGGCGGTCGTGCTGATTGTCCCGTCTGTCTTCGTGCGCGCCTGGCCCGAGTCGGCGGCGGCGGCAGGATTTTTCGATGTGGCGATCGGGGCGTTGGTGATCGGCATTGCAGTCGGGAGGCTC
>JANMRB010000322.1:0-4679 GCA_031370825.1 Ilumatobacteraceae bacterium | reverse complement strand
CGCCCGCGCGTATTCGGCAGCGGTCGGGGTGGGGACGAGCAGCTCGATGAGTCCCCGCCCCAACGCGTCCCGATCCGGTTCGGGCACGCCGAGCAGTTCACAGATGACGGTGAAGGGCAGCGGGAACGCGAACGCACCGACGAGGTCGATCGTCGCGTCCGGTCCTGCAGCGGCGATCGCGTCGAGGAGGTCGTCCGCGACGGCTTGCACTCGAGGGCGTAGCGCCTCGACGCGGCGCGGCGTGAACGCGGCTGAGACGAGGCGGCGTAGTCGGCTGTGATCCGGTGGGTCGACGCTGAGCATGTGCCGCGCGAAGGAGGGGCCCGGTAGGCCCTCGGCCACGACCCCACTGCCCGTCGCCAGCGCGGCGTGCATGTCCTTGGAAAGCCGCGGATCATTGAGCGCGGTCCGCGCCTCCTCGTAGCCGACCACGAGCCAGGCATCGTGCCCGTCGGCTAACGTGACCGCATGCACCGCGCCCAGTTCGCGAACAGCGGCGAACAGCGGGAAAGGGTCGTCGCGGTCGTAGGTTCCCCACGCCACCAGTGCCTCGGTCGTCGTCATTGGCCGTCCTCCTCGTTGGAAAGCCTACGACCACCGAGATCGGGCAGCCACAGCGATGGGGAGCCGAAACATGTTCATCGAGGCACCTAAGGAATCCACCGTCGGCGACGATGTCGCTGATTGGTACGAGAGGCAGCGCCACGCGTGGGGCTATCTGCCGAACTACGCGCCCGCGTTCGCGACACGGCCCGACGTCGCTGAAGCCTGGAACACACTCAACAACGCCGTCAGAGGGCACATGGATCGTCGGCGGTTCGAGCTGGCCACCATCGCCGCCGCTCGCGTTTACCGCTCGACGTACTGCATGGCAGCGCACTGCAAGTTCCTACGTGACGCCTGCGGCGATGAGTCGACGATGCGCGCCGTCGTCGCCGACCCGAGCGGTGCGAACCTCGATGCCACCGACCGAGCAGTGATGGACTTCGCCGCTCAAGTCGCCCGAGACGCGTCATCGATCACCGCCGCCGACGTGCAAAACCTTCGTGACCACGGGCTCGGCGATCCTGACGTTGTGGATGTCGCGCTCGCTGCCGCTGCGCGAGCTTTCTTCACCAAGGTGCTCGACGCGCTCGGCGTGCAGGCTGACGTCGAACTCGGCGAGACGTTTGATCCCGAGGTTCGGCGTCAGGTGACTGTGGGGCGCCCGATCGCCAACTCGTGACGAGTGGCCCTTGACAGTCGGCTTGGGTCGCGCTCAACTGAGGGCGGTGCCTGACCCCGAGGGATCACCTCGCGGGACGAACAAGGAGAAGGCCAATGTCCGCTACGGAAACACCCGTCAACAACGGCGTCAACGTCGAAGCACTTCTCGGCGCGCGTGAGGCGCTCACTGCGGCGCCCGAGGCAGCGCAGTTCACGTGGCGAGCCACGTCCGAGTGGAAGAACGGAACGCACAGCAACTCCACCGTGGAGGGCTTCTTTGGCCTCGGCGAGGAGCAGAGCCACCGCACCCGATACTCGTTCGACACCGATCATCCTGAGATCTTCGCCTCCGAGGACAACGGTGCGACGCCGGTGGAGTATGTGCTCGTGGGCCTGGCCGGCTGCCTGACGGCGGGTGTCGCGGCGGTCGCCCAGAATCGGGAGATCCAGCTGCGAAGGGTTTCTGCGACGATCGAAGGTGCTATGGACGTGCGTGGCATCCTCGGCGCTGACAGCGATGTCCGCAACGGATTCAGCGGCATCAAGGTGACGTATGACATCGACGCCGATGCGTCGCCCGCGGAGATCAAGGCGCTCGTTGCGCAGTCACAGAAGCGCTCGGCCGTGTACGACATCATCACCAACCCCACGGACGTGCAGGTCGAGGTCATCTGACCGCATCACACGAATAGGGGCGGCCGCTGTGCGCACTACGACCGTCGTCATCGGGGCCGGGCACGGTGGGCTCGCGATGAGCCGCTGTCTCTCCGACCGCGGAATCGACCACGTGGTCCTCGAGCGGAGCGAGGTCGCCAACTCGTGGCGGACCGAGCGGTGGGATTCGCTCCGCCTGCTCACGCCGAACTGGCAATGCCGGCTTCCCGGCTACGCCTATCACGGCGACGACCCCGATGGGTTCATGACGATGCCGGAGGTCGTTGAGTTCATCACCGGCTATGCGAAGGACATCGCTGCGCCGGTGCAGACCGGCACAACCGTGACGTCGGTGCGACGTACCGACGGTGGATACTGCGTCACGACCGACCACGAGGAATGGCAGTGCCAGACCGTCGTCCTTGCAACGGGAGCGTTCAACCTGCCGCGCGTGCCCGCCTTCTCAGAGGTAGTCCCCGCGTCCGTGACGACGCTCACGTCGATGCTGTACCGCAATCCGGACCAGCTCGCCGAGGGTGGGGTGCTGGTTGTCGGCGCGTCAGCGACTGGGGTGCAGATTGCTCACGAGATCCAGCGCTCAGGCCGTCCGGTCACGTTGGCCGTGGGAGAACATGTGCGGGGGCCCCGCATGTACCGGGGTCGGGACATCCACTGGTGGATGGAGGCGACCGGTGTTCTCGACGAACGCTACGACGAGGTGGACGACATCGTACGAGCGCGCCGCGTGCCGTCGATGCAGCTCGGAGGATCGCCCGAACGCGCCACGTTCGACCTCAATGCGCTCACCGGCATCGGTGTGAAACTGGTCGGCCGCCTCGCCGGCATCCGCGATGGCCGCGCCCAGTTTTCTGGGTCGTTGCGGAACAAGTGCGACCTCGCGGATCTCAAGCTCAACCGCTTGCTCGACACCGTCGACGAGTGGGCGACCGCCAACGGCTTGGACGACGCAACACCGCCGCCACACCGGTTCGCACCGACGGTTGTGCTCGCGCCGCTGACGCTCGACCTGGATCTAGCGAGTGGGGCGATCCAGACGATCATCTGGGCGACCGGCTTCCGCCCCGACTACTCCTGGCTCGACCTGGATGTTCTCGACAGCAAGGGAATGGTCCGGCACGACGGTGGTGTCGTCGATTCGCCAGGGATGTATCTGATCGGCGCTCCGTTCCTGCGTCGACGCAAGTCGAGCTTCATCGACGGTGCGCGCGACGACGCGCAGGACCTCATCGTCGAGCTTGCAGGCTTCCTGGACCGTCAAGCGTCCCCGGCGAAGCATTGAGATGATCGTCGGTCAGCCCAAGTAGCGGTTGCGGGATCTCTTCTCGTCGTACATAGCGGTGTCCGCCGCGGTCAGCAGGGCGGCGAGGTTGCGGCCAACGGTTCGCGTGTCCGCGTGGCCCATGCTTGCTGGGCAGTACACCGCAACCGTGTCCGAGATCGCGATCGGCTCGCACAAGGTGCGGTTGATGCGGGCGATCAGGGCTTCGGGGTTGAGATCGCCGAGCTCGTAGACGATCACGAACTCATCGCCTCCGACGCGTGCGACAACGTCGGCGGCCCGCATGATCGACACCAGTCTGCGCGCCGTCTCGCGCAGCACTGCATCGCCGGCATCGTGGCCGTGGGTGTCATTCACCGACTTGAAGTCATCGAGATCGATGAACACCACGGCGACCGGAAGCTGATCGCGTTCGGTGCGAGCCAGCGCAGCTTCGAGCAGTTCCTTGAGCAGATCGCGATTGGCCAAGCCGGTCAACGGGTCGCGTAACGCGCGGGCGACCAGATTCTCCTGCAGGCTGCGCAACTCCGTCACGTCGCGGTTGACGCCCTGGAGCCCGCCGGGGATCGGGGTTGTGCGCATTTCGATGATTGCAATCGAACCGTCCGCGCGGCGGCATCGAAAGTCGTGGCGGTCAGGCATCGCTTCGCCCTCGATCGCGCGGGTGATGAGCGCCTTGTCTTCATCGCCGTCAATGATGCCGAGCAGGCAACTGAGGTCCCCGAGGAAAAATGACGGCGAGTAGCCGAGGATCCTCTCGACGGACGGGCTGACATAGTCGAAATGTGGATACGGATACGAGTACGAGCGCCAGACGATGTCGGCGGAGTTGTCGGCGAGGTCGCGGAAGCGGGCCTCGCTGTCCGCGAGCATCACCTCGGCAATGTGACGCGCCGTCACGTCGCGACCAACTCCTAGCACTTCAGCGCCGTCCACACTCGGCAGATACTGATCAACCCATTCGACCCATCGTCCGGGCGCATTGGGAGCCGGACGGGCGCGATCATCGACAGCGATCGGATTGTCCGGACTCAGCCGACCGAGCTGCACCTCGAGGTCGGCCATGGCGGCCGGCGAGAGCATCTCACCCATGGTGCGTCCGATGACGTCGACGGGATCGAGGCTGTGCCCGTTGGCCCATGCCGCGTTGCAATAGACGATCGTCAGGTCAGGCAGCCGGAAACGAATGACGCGCTCTGGCAGCACGTCAATCATGTCCTTGTGATAGTCCTCGTTCACCGCCAGTGCCACGTCTGTCATTCCTCGGATCCATCCCCGTTGGGCGATCGTTGTCTCGCGCGAGATGATTCCCGTGACAGTTCATCGGCAGATGTCAGTCACACTGAAGTCCGGTTTCGCTCACTCGTAGGCGTCGCGTTGACGATTGAGGTCCTATTCGCGGTCGAGGAGCTTGGTGCGTGCCTCCATCCATTCGTCGCGGGTGCCGACGGTCGGTGCGTTCATGGCTGCCGACCCAGAAACGCGACGAGCTGCTCGGTCGGTCCCGCGCCGGCGGGCG
>JANMRB010000274.1:0-2079 GCA_031370825.1 Ilumatobacteraceae bacterium | reverse complement strand
CCGAACTCGCCGAGCGCCCGGGCGCCGAGTACGACACCGAATCCTGGCAGGGAGTGGTAGATGTCGGCGTCCGGGTGCTGCTCAAAATTTGTGGTCATGGTTGCTTCGAGCTGGACGATTTGTCGGTTCAGTTCGGTGATGATTCCGACCGCAGCGCGCGTTGTCGCTCCGAACGCGTCGGCGACTGCGTCGGGTGCGGCGAGCTGGCCGACGCGTAAGGCGGTGTGGATCTCGGTGGCTCGACGTTCGAGGTTGCGTTGCCGGCCGCCTCGTCTCAACGCGGCTTGGATCTGCCCGAGCGTCATGCGGGCACCCTCGAGTGGTGTTGGTGCTTTCGTCAACACCGCCAGGGTGTCGCGATCGGCCAGGTCAGTAAAGGTTTCCAACGCTGCCGGGTAGTACTCGCGTAGTGCGCTGCGTAACGCGTTGGTCTGGCGGTTCCGGGTCCAGATCAGATTCTGATGGCCTCTGGCGATGATCCGGATCGCTTCGGCTTCCGGGCTGTCACCGGCGACCTGACGGTGGTTGTGACGATCAGTGCGGACCAGATCGGCGAGCATCTTGGCATCACCCGAATCGGACTTGGCACCACCGACATTGTGACGATCCCGATAGCGCGACGCCGCCAACGGGTTGATCGCATACACCTGATAGCCGACCGCGACCAACGCCGTGACCCACAGACCGCGGTCGGTTTCGATCCCGACGATCACCTCCGCCGGATCCATCACGTGATCGGCAACGAGTTCGTGGAACACCCGGATCCCGTCGAGGCCTACCAGCAGGCGACGGCTCGCCAATCGTTTGCCGTTCTCGTCCATCAGAAGGACATCGTGATGATCCTCGGCCCAATCATCGCCCATGAACACTGTCATCGGTTCCCCCTTCGCTCCGTTTCGACGAGCCAGAGAACCCCCGGCGGCGACCTAATGGATCAGTGCTCTTCGGCACGACACCCCATGAGCGCTACAGGCATCCCCACCAACTGGCCGGGGCACGGTCTAACCCTAGGAATCGCAGTTCCAGTTGCAGTCAGTGCTCACCGGCCAGCGGCTCGGAACCAGCCTCTCACTTCAGCCGGTCGGCTCCCATTAGTTGTTAGTGCGGATGCGGAGCAGATCGTAACCCTCAGCGCCACAGCCGGGCACGGCCGCGTCGAGGCCGCAGGATCGCTCGAACGGCATGACCTGAACCAGTTGGTGCTTCACCACCTTGAGGGTGGGCGTGTTCCGTTCAAGCGTCGACACCGCAAGCTCGCCCCTTCCGTCGGCGTTTGACCGTCCGACCGCTCGACGGCGCGAGCTGCACTAACCGGCGCCGATGCTCGCAAGCGCCATGACGACGACCTCGCTCAGCGCTGAACGCCAAGCCGTAGCGCGTGAAGCGCGCGCCGATCCGGCGGTCGGAGCGACTCTCCAGTGTGTGTCCGGGAGCGTAGAACGGGCACCGGCGGCGCACGCAGAACGCCCCTGGAGGTTTGCGAAGCGCACCCGATCCGCCGATACGTATCGCGACGCGAAACGCTTGGCTCACGCACTTCCGCGCACGTGGCTGATCATCTCGCTGAGCTTGCTGGCGATGCGCCGCTCGCGTTCCTCAGTGGCGTGCTGGTAGCCGAGCGCCGCACGCGTCGACGAATGGCCCATGCGCGTCATCAGCTCCTTGGTGCTGGCGCCGGTCATCGCCGCCAACGTGTTGCCGGTGTGTCGAAGGTCGTGAAAGCGCAAACCGTCGAGGCCGGCATCGTGAGCGATCGATCGCCACACTGCGCTGAAGTTGCCGCGACGCAATGGTCCACCCTTCGGACCGACGAACACGAGACCATCCCGTCCTGGCTCGGAATACTTGTCGAGATGATCACAGAGCACGTCCACGATGACCTCGGGAATCGCGACACGGCGACGGCCGGCAGCGCTTTTAGGTTCTCCAACGACTCGTGTTCCATCACGCAGATCTGCCGCCGAAGCAACGACCGTCACCAGATGCTTGTCCAGATCTATGTGTTGTCGGGTGAGTGCCGACAGCTCGCCAAGTCGCAAAGATGTGTAGGTGGCCATCAGGATCAGTGCCTTGAGGTGT
>JANMRB010000224.1:0-14233 GCA_031370825.1 Ilumatobacteraceae bacterium | reverse complement strand
GAAGAAGCCGTCGACACGTACGCGCCGTCTCGACGGCATGGTTGGTGTGCATCCAGGAGATGCACGCAAGATCAAGCGCCTGCTCGGCGAACGCTGATTCTAGGAACGACAAGGAGATAGTGAAATGGCTCGTGTAAAGCGCGCCGTTGGTTCGAAGAAGCACCGCAAGCAGGTGCTCGAGCGAGCCAAGGGCTACTACGGCAACAAGAGTCGCTCGGTGCGGGCGGCCAACGAACAGGTCATGAAGAGCGGGCAGTACGCGTTCCGCGACCGTCGCGCCAAGAAAGGCGAGTTCCGCCGTCTGTGGATCCAGCGGATCAACGCTGCATGTCGGTTGAACGACATCAGTTACAGCCGATTCATCGCCGGCCTCAACGCGGCCGAGATCGAGGTCGACCGCAAGGTTCTGGCCGATCTGGCCGTCACCGATGCCGGTGCGTTCGCCGCATTGGTCGAGGCAGCCAAGGCCGCTCTCTGAGCACCCCCCACACTGCGGGGCTCACGTTCTCGAACGACAGGGTTCAACGGCTGCGGCGCCTCTTGGGGCGCCGCAGTTCTCGTTACGAGGAAGGTGTGTTCGTGGTCGAGGGCTTGGGTCTGCTGCGCCAGGCAGTCGACGCCGGATGGCTGGTTGAGGGTTGTTACGTCTCGCCGGGCACCACAGTCGACTTGGATGTCGACCGGCACGAGTTGGCTCCCAACGTGATGGAGCGCGTCGCCTCAACTGATTCACCGCAGCCGGTGCTGGCAGTCCTATCGATGCGCGCAGCGGCATTGCCGGCGGACGCCAACTTCGTGATCGTGGCTGATCAACTCGGCGATCCTGGCAATGCCGGCACCATCATCCGATCCGCCGAAGCCGCTGGCGCGCACGGCGTGATCCTGACGCCAGGGTCCGTGGATCCGTACAACCCCAAGGTCGTCAGGGCCAGCGCGGGTTCGCTGTTCCGTGTCCCGGTTGTCGAGGCCACGCTCGAATCGCTGACGAACTTTCGCCGCCTCGGCACTTCATCGCATCGCGGTGATGTCTACACAGATCCCGTGTACCACGGCCGCGTTGCGATCGTCGTGGGCAACGAAGCGCATGGGCTCGCCGACGACGCGGCAATCGATCAATGGATCACGATTCCCCACGCAGGACCGGCGGAGAGCCTCAACGTCGCGATGGCCGCGACTGTGCTGCTATTCGAGGTGGCTCGTCAGCGGAGCACTGTCTAAGATGACCACATGGTCGATCGGCGATTTCGGTGCCCCCGGGCGTTGCTCGGGGTTGCGCGCTGACTCGCTGACGTCTCGCCACCTCATCGCTCGGGGGTCTTGGTGCCCAATGTCGTGTGCCAAATTCGTGTGACGGTGTGAGGAGATTCGGGAGATGATCGAAGAAGTGAAACGGGCGGTGGAGGCGGCGTTGGCGCGAGTCGACGCTGCGGTGAGTGCCGACGACGTACGAGCGCTCGAGGCTGAACTGCTGGGCAAGCGCGGTCCGTTCGCCACGTTCAAGACCGGCCTGGGCGCTCTGGCGACGGTCGAGGAGAAGCGGGCTGCAGGGCAGGCGGTCAACGAGGCAACGGCCGCCGTGGTCGACAGGTTGAATCGGCGCCGGCGTGAGCTAGCAGGAGCCGAGCGGACGGTGCAGTTGGCTGCCGAGCGGCTGGACCTGACCGAGGTCATGTCGCGCCCGCGCCGTGGCCATGCCCACGTGGTCACGCAAGCGTGGGAGCGCCTGGAGGACGTGTTCATCGGCCTCGGCTTTCAGGTCGCAGAGGGTCCCGACGTGGAGACCGACTGGTACAACTTCGAGGCTCTCAACCTTCCGCCCGATCATCCTGCGCGCAGCATGCACGACACCTTCTACGTCGAGCACGGTGAGCCGGGGTCGACGGTGCTACGAACCCACACATCGCCAGTGCAGATCCGTGTCATGCAGACGCTGCCGCCTCCGATCTACATGATCATGCCTGGTCGCGTGTTCCGCAACGAGACGACCGACGCGACGCACCTCGCGGTCTTCCATCAACTCGAAGGTCTCGTCGTCGACCGGGGCATCACCCTGGCCGATCTGGCCGGCACCATCGACGCGTTCACCAAAGCGTTCTTCGGCGCAGATTTCGGGTCGCGACTTCGGCCGAGCTACTTCCCGTTCACCGAGCCGTCCGCCGAGTTCGACATCCAGACTCCCACGGGCGAATGGCTCGAGCTCGGTGGTTGTGGCATGGTGCATCCCAACGTGCTCCGTGCCGGCGGGCTTGATCCGGAGGAGTGGAGCGGCTTCGCGTTCGGCTTCGGCATCGATCGCATGGCCAAGGAACGCCACACAATCGGTGACATGCGCGAGATGTACGTCAACGACCTTCGTTTCGTCGAGCAGTTCTGAGGGTGGACCACAGATGAAGATCGTGCATTCATGGCTCAAAGAACTGGCCCCGGTCGGTGAGGACATCGACCACATCGCCGAGACCATGACCGACCTCGGCATGGTTGTCGAAGAGATCATCCACGTGGGCGGCACCGTTGACGGTGTCATCACCGCGCGCGTCATTCGTACCGAGCGGCATCCCGACGCGGCCAAGGTTCACCGTGTCTACGTCGATGCGGGTGACGGCCGGGAGCGGCATGTGTGGTGCGGCGCGTTCAACATGACGGCCGGCGACGTAGTGCCCCTCGCGACGCCGGGAACGGCGATGCTCGACGGACGGGTGATCGAACCGAAGCCGATCCTGGGCATCCAGAGCGATGGCATGTTGTGCTCGGCGCGGGAGTTGGGCCTTGGTGATGATCATTCCGGCATCGTCATCCTGCCTGCGGGAACCCCTCTGGGTCAGCCGTACGGCGAGGCCCTGGGGCTTTCTGCCGAGACCGTTTACGACCTCGACGTGACGCGCAACCTTCCGGACTGCTTCGGCTACCTCGGCGTCGCTCGTCAGTTGGCCGCCCGACTCGGGCTCCCGCTGACACCTCCAACTGCCACGGTCACGCCAACCGACGGCGCTCCAACACGACAGGCAACCGTCGATCTGGTCGACGGCGATCGCTGTGCCCGCTTCACCAGCACGGTGATCAGCGGGCTCACCGTTGGACCGTCGCCGGACTGGATGGCCCGACGACTTGGTGCTGCCGGCATGCGCTCGATCAACAACGTCGTCGACGTCAGCAACTACGTGATGCTCGAGCTCAATCAGCCGAACCACGCCTACGACCTCGACGTGTTGGGCGGAGGCGGGTTCCGCGTTCGCCGCGCGGTCGAGGACGAAACGCTCGTGACGCTTGATGGTGCCGAGCGAACTCTGACGACGGACGATCTGTTGATCTGCGACGCGACCGACACCCCGATCGGCATCGGCGGGATCATGGGTGGGCTCGACAGCGAGATCAGCGATACGACCACGACGATCGCACTCGAGGTCGCCTGGTTCGAACCCATCGGCATAGCCAAGAGCGCCAGCCGTCTCGGCCTGCGTAGCGAAGCATCCTTCCGCTTCGATCGTGGCGTCGATCCGCACGGGATGCCCGTGGCGATCGCCACGTTCGTCGAGCTCTTGAAGCTGACCTGCCCCGATCTCGTCGTGCACGACGGAATGGTCGACGCTCGTTCGCACCATCTGCCAGTCGCACCCGTGATCGATGTGCGTGTCGCCAAGGTCAATGCGCTCCTCGGCACGTCGTTGTCGAGCGGGCAGATCAGCGGATTGATCGCCGGGCTGGGGTTCGCGTCGAGCGGCACCGACCCACTGACCGTCAGCGTTCCGTCGTGGCGGCCGGACTGCACGGCCGAGGTCGACATCATCGAAGAGGTTGCCCGCCAGTACGGATACAGCAAGGTCGGCAAGACCGTGCCGAAGTCGGCGATGCACGGTCGTCTGTCGCCGGTTCAGGTTCGGCGGCGACGGCTGCGCGAGGTGCTGCTGGGCTTGGGGATCAACGAAGCGATGCCCAACCCGTTCTTGGCGGACGACGATCTCGTCCGCGCCGGGCTCGGCGGGCCGGCGGTGCGAATCGTCAACTCGTTGGTTGCCGAGGAGCGCGTGCTGCGCACGACGCTGCGTCCCGGGCTGTTGAAGGCCATTGCGTTCAACGAGTCACATCGTCGCTTCGCGGTCAGCCTGTTCGAGATCGGCCATGCCTACCCGCCTGGCGAGGGCGAGTTGCCCGACGAGTTCGAGGAGCTGGCAGTGGTGCTTGCTGGTCGCGACGCCATGGCGGCCATGGACGTTTGGCGCGAGGTGGCCGCGGCAATGGGTTTCGGCGCCCGTGTCGACCAATCCAAGCCGCCGCCAGGATTGCACCCGACCCGCTCGGCGACGTTGTCACTGGGACGTGACGTGATCGGCGCGGTGGGCGAGGTGCATCCCGATGTGCTCGACGCGTATGCAGTCGAGGAGCGCGTGACAGTGCTGGAGCTCAACCTGTCGGTGTTGTTGGCGAGTGAGACGAAGGTGCCGATGTGGAAACCGACCAGCCGGTTCCCATCGAGCGATCTCGACCTCGCGTTGGCAACTCCCGACTCGGTGACAGCCGAAAAGGTGGAGAAGGCCATCAAGCAGGCGGCCGGTTCATTGCTGGTCGACCTCGCCCTGTTCGACGTGTATCGCGGCGCGGCCGTGCCACCCGACAGTCGCAGCCTCGCGTATCGCCTTCGGCTGCAGGCGATCGATCGTACGTTGAGCGATGCGGAGTTGACCGAGGTCCGCAACAAGGTGGTTGCCGGCGTCGCCAAGCTCGGTGCAACCCTGCGCGGCTGACCCGTGGTGAGCCTCGACGAAGTCGCCCGTATCGCGATGGTCTTGCCGGAGGTGACAGAGGGCGAACGCCACGGCAATCGAACGTGGTCCGTGGCCGGGAAGGGGTTCGCGTGGGAAAGGCCGTTCAGCACGGCTGACATTCGTCGGTTCGGCGATGTGACACCGCCACAGGGTCCGATTCTGGCGGTGTGCACCACCAAGCTTGCAACCGCTTACGTCGAGAACGAAGCCCGTTCGCGTCGCTAGTTCATCGACAGATCGTCGGGCGCGTTGGCCAACCAGGCAACGCGCCCGCGCTGTCGACGCAACACCAGTCGCCACAGGTCTTCCGGATCGTGGTGGAAGACGTCGTCGCGCTGGGCGTCGAAGACCATCCACGCGCCCGCCGCGAGCTCTGTATCGAGCTGTCCGCTGGACCAACCTGCGTAGCCACGGAACAACCGCACGCGCCCTACTTCATCGGCCACATCGATCGGATCGCGACCGAGATCAACGCTGCCGAGATCGGGCAGGATTGCGCTCCAGGCATCCTCGCGGGGCCCATGCAGCTCAGCGATCGCGATCAGCGCATCGAACTGCACGGGTCCACCGTTGAAGACCACGGCAGGCGGCGCCGACAGGTCCATCCACAGGTCGAGGCCGTCGATGACCGTCTCCTCGGTGGGATTGTTCAGGACCACGCCAACGGCCCCCTCGGTGCTGTGTTCCATCATGTAGACCACCGAACGGTCGAAGTTCGGGTCGTCGAGGGGCGGTGTCGCCAGCAGCAACATGCCCCTGGTGGTCGCATACATGGAATGCACACGCCTATTCTGGCGTTGAAGACACCGTTGAACGGTTCGCCCCCTGAGCCGTAAGGAGAAACCAGCCTCACATGTTCAAGAAGTTTCTTGGTGGTGTCGCGCTCGTCGCGGGACTGTTGGTCGCTGCGGTAGTTGGATTCCAACTGCTGCACTCGCCCTTCACGACCGTGACGAAGGACCATTCCCCTCCGCCGGTTCTGACCGAACTGCGCGATCTTTCCGATTTTCATGCAGCGCAGGCTCAATTCGAGGTGACCCTCGACCTTGAAAAAGACGTCAAATACGTCCCCAGCGCCATCGCGGGCGAACGGGTGCAGTTCATCGGTATCGGCACGGTCGACGCTGTCGTCGACTTCGGTTCGATCGGTGCCGGCGCAGTGCAGATGAGCGATGACAACAAGTCGGTCGTCGTCACCCTGCCCGGCCCGTATGCCATGAACCCCGTTCTCGACCACAAGCAGAGCCATGTGATGAACCGCGACCGGGGCCTGCTCAATCGCCTTGGCGGGATCTTCAACGACAACCCGACGAGCGAGGCTTCGTTGTACGACGCGGCGATGGGCAAGATGGCTGACGCTGCTGCACAGACCGATCTGATCCAACGGGCTCAGGAGCACACGACCTTCGTGCTGACCGGCATGTTGAAGTCGATGGGCTTCGAGAAGATCGACATCGTCTTCCAGGTCGACAGCGCCGCTGTCTGAGCCGCGGCGTTGACAAATCCGGTTGCATGACCATGCGTACAACCGTATAATCATTCGCTGTGAAGCGAGTCGGGATCATCGGCGCATCGGGCTACACCGGCGCAGAGCTGCTCAGGTTGTGTGCTCAGCATCCTGACCTGGAGGTCGTCTACGCCACCGGCGACAGCCAGGCGGGAAGCTTGGCCAGCAGCGTGTACCCGAGCCTCGCTGCCCGATATCCGGACCTGGTCTTCCAGGAGTTCGATCCATCGCGAGCCGAAGGGCTGGATGTCGTCTACCTCGGCCTGCGGCACGAAGCCTCCATGGCTGTGGCCCCGCAACTGCATGGCAAGGTCGGTTGCCTCGTTGATCTATCGGCTGCGTTCCGGCTGAAGGACGCCTCGCTGTACCCGGTGTGGTACGGGTTCACCCACGATCAACCCGAGCTTCTGGCGACAGCGGTGTTCGGCCTGCCCGAGTTGCATCGTGCGGATCTGAAAGAAGCGACGCTGGTGGCCACGCCGGGCTGCCACGTCACGGCCGCGACGCTCGCGCTGGCGCCGCTCGTCGAAGCAGGCGTCATCGATCCGACCGGCGTGATCGTCAACTCGATCACGGGAGTCAGCGGCGCCGGGCGAGCGCTCAAGCACACATCGATGTTCTGCACTGTCGACGAAGACGTGGCCGCGTACGGGCTGCTCGACCACCGGCACACGCCTGAGATCGAGCAGGAGACCGGTGCCCAGGTGCTGTTCACACCGCACCTCGCCCCCCTCAGCCGCGGGCTGCTGGCGACCTGTTACGCCAAGCCGAACGGCCGGGTGACGACGTCATCGCTTCTGGCCACCCTTGCCGGCCGTTACAGCGGCGAGCCCTTCGTCGTCGTGCGGCCCGCCTCGCCGTCGACCAAGGCGACCATGGGGAGCAACGTCGCCCAGATCACGGCACGTTTCGACGAGCGTACGAACACGGTCATCTCGATCTGTGCCATCGACAACCTCGCCAAAGGTGCGTCTGGGGGCGCAGTACAGGCAGCGAATGTCGCCCTCGGTCTGACGGAGACCGCCGGCCTGGCGAGCGTCGGTCTGTATCCGTGACTACAACACCCGCGACCGGGACAGCAATGACCGGCACCGGCGCGGCGGATCGGGCTGCGACCTTGGTCGAGGCGTTGCCATACATCCGCCGGTTCGCGGACCAGGTCGTAGTGGTGAAGTACGGAGGCAACGCGCTGGCGGGATCGTCGGTCGACGATGCGCTGGCCCTCTTCGCCCAGGACATCGTGCTGATGCGACAGGTTGGAATGCGACCCGTGGTCGTGCACGGGGGTGGTCCACAGATCAGCGATCTGATGACCCGGCTGGGCAAGGCCAGCGAGTTTCGCAACGGACTGCGCGTCACCGACGGCGAGACCATCGACATCGCCCGGATGGTTCTGATCGGGCAGGTCAACCCGCAACTGGTTGCGGCCATCAACGTGCACGGACCCTTGGCGGTCGGCGTGTCGGGCGAGGATGCTGGGCTGATCCGCGCAGTGGTCCGCAATGCCGACCTCGGATTCGTCGGCGATGTCGAGTCGATCAATCCGACCATCCTGAATGCCCTGCTCGACGACGAGTTCATTCCTGTCGTCGCGACCATCGGCACCGATGCGAATGGTCAGGCATACAACATCAACGCCGACACCGTGGCGGGTGCCATCGCCGAATCACTGGGTGCCGAGAAGTTGGTCTACCTCACCGACATCGAGGGGCTGCGGCGCGTTGTCGACGATCCGGAGTCCTTGATCCGCCAGACCACGCCTGACGAGCTCGACGAGTTGATGGCCGACGGCACGATTGCCGGCGGGATGATCCCCAAGGTCGAGAGTTGTGTGCACGCAGTTCGCAATGGTGTGCGTCGTGCCCACATCCTCGACGGACGGATCGCGCACGTGCTGTTGCTGGAGATCTTCACCGACGAGGGGATAGGAACGATGGTCCAATGAACGCGCACGCATTCGACACTTCAGCATCACCGACGGTCTGTCCTTTCATGCCCGTGTTCGGCGCGCCGCAAGTGATGTTCGTTCGCGGCAGCGGCACCGAACTGTGGGACAGCGACGGCAAGCGATACCTCGACTTCCTCGGTGGACTCGCCGTGATCGCACTCGGGCATTCGAACCCGCGCATCACCGAGGTGATCGGGGAGCAGGCTTCGACGTTGATGCACGTCAGCAACCTCTTCGCGACCGACAAGGTTGCCGAGGCGGCGATCAAGATCAATGCCTTGTTGGCCGAGGCAACCGGCGCGGTGGGCCAGGTGTTCTTCTGCAACAGTGGGGCCGAGGCCAACGAGACGGCGCTCAAGCTGGCGCGCAAGTTCGGTGGTCGCGGCCGACACGGCGTGGTCAGTGCCTTCGGCAGTTTCCACGGCCGCACGCTGGCCGCATTAGCAGCGACCGGTCAGCCTGCGAAGCACGAGCCGTTCTTTCCCATGCCCGACGGGTTCCGGCACGTCGCCTACAACGACATCGGTGCGCTCGAGGCGGCAATCGACCCGTCCGTCGCCGCTGTGTTGCTCGAGCCGGTTCAGGGCGAAGGCGGTGTGCTTCCCGCCGACGACCAGTACCTGCGCGACGTTCGCTCGCTGTGCGATGAACGTGGTTTGCTGTTGATGCTCGACGAGATTCAAACGGGCTTCGGGCGCACTGGTGAATGGTTCGGGTTTCAGCACTCCGGCATCGTGCCGGATGTCGTAACGATGGCGAAGGCGATGGGCAACGGCTTTCCAGTCGGCGCCGCATGGGCCAAACACGAGGTTGCGGCTGTGTTCCAGCCCGGCGATCACGGCAGCACCTACAGCGGCACTGCGTTGGCCACCGCAGTGGTCAGCGCGGTCATCGACGAGATGCGGCGAATCGACGCACCCGCGCTGGCAGCCAAACGCGGCGAGTACTTCACATCGAAGCTGAGTGCCCTGCCTGGGATCGCCAGCGTGCGCGGCCGAGGTCTGCTGCTGGCAGCCGAGTTGGCGGACGGCGGGGACGCCAAGGCCGCGTATACACAGTTGCTCGAGCATGGCCTGGTCACGAATGCGGTGACACCAACTTCGTTGAGGTTCGCGCCGCCTCTCACGGTGTCCGAGGATGAGCTGGACGAGGCCGTTTCGATCGTCGCGGAAGTGTTGAAGTGAGACACCTGCTCGACGTCACAGACTTCTCGGCCGACGAATTGGTCGAGGTGCTGGATCTTGCCGAGCGCGCGGACCTGCCTCGGGTCCTTTCCGGTTTGGGAGTCGCGCTGATCTTCGAAAAGCCTTCGAACCGCACTCGTCAATCGATGGAGATGGCCGTGGTCCAACTCGGAGGCCACCCGGTCTACACACGTGGCGAAGAGGTTGGCTTCGACGTGCGCGAGACCGTCGAAGACGTCACCAGGGTGATGGCCGGATATCACGGCATGCTGGCTGCTCGCGTGTTCGACCACGGCGTAGTCGAGCGGATGGCGGCCGTCGACGTGGTCCCGATCGTCAACATGCTCAGTGACCACTCCCACCCGTTGCAGGCTCTGGCGGACACCTTGACGATGCGACAGATGCATGGTCCGTTGACCGGCCAGACCGTTGCCTATGTGGGTGACTACAACAACGTCTCCCGCTCGCTGGCCGAGGCCTGTGTGATGCTCGGCGCGCACGTCATGCTCGCCTGCCCACTCGGCTACGACTCGTCCGAGGCGGAGTTGGAGAGGCTGAGCCTCCTCGGCGGAGGTCGCGTCGACCAGGTTCATCGCCCGGTCGAAGCGGTGGCCGGGGCGATCGCCGTGCACACCGACACGTGGACGTCGATGGGGCAAGAGGCCGAAAAAGACGATCGCAAGCAGGCGTTCGAGGGATACACCGTGACCGCGCAGATGATGGCCGGCGCAGCGCCGAACGCCGGCTTCTATCACTGCCTTCCCGCGTACCGTGGCTTCGAGGTCGCCGCCGATGTGATCGACGGTCCGCACAGCAACGTCATCCTCCAATCTCACAATCGTCTGCACGCCGCTCGCGCGGCGATGGCGTTTCTGATGGGTGTGCGCTGATGGCCAGCAAGGTGCAGCGCCAGCAGTTGATCGGAAAGTTGATCGGCAGGCACGCTGTCACGAATCAACCGCAGCTCGTCGACCTCCTGGCCGGGGAAGGGATTCCAGCTACACAGGCAACGGTCTCGCGCGATCTCGAAGATCTCGGTGCGGTCAAGGTACGCGTACCCGGGGGAGAGACCGTCTACGCGATTCCCGAGTACGAGCCCGCCCGAATCGCCCCGGAGGATCAACTCCGCCGGGTGATGGGTGAGTGGGTTGCCGAAGTCAAGGTCTCGGCCAATCTCGTCGTCTTGCGCACTCCTCCAGGTTGCGCTCACGTCGTCGCCTCGGCGATCGATCGCTCGGGGATGGCCGGATTGATCGGCACTGTCGCCGGCGACGACACCCTCATGTGCGTCGCCGAGGAATCCCTTGGCGGGCAGGCCCTCGCCGAACACCTGCGCGAGCTGGCCGGTCTCTCGTGACCGATCAGCCCCCGACTGGGAGAGCGTTGTGGCACGGACGGTTCGACGGCAGGCCGTCGGCGGAGCTGATGGCCTTCACGCAAAGCCTCTCGTTCGATCGCCGGCTGTGGCCCGACGACATAGCCGGCTCGGTTGCTCACGTGCTCGGCCTCGCCAAGGCGCAGATCATCACCGATGCGGATGCGGCCTCGATCATCGAGGCGCTCGATCGAGTGTCGAACGAGATGAGCGACGGCACGTTCGCCTACGTCGAAAGCGACGAAGACATCCATACCGCGATCGAACGTCGGGTCACCGAGCTCGCCGGCGCGACCGGTGCCAAGTTGCACACTGGCCGAAGTCGCAACGACCAAGCGGCGACCGGGGTTCGCCGATGGATGAAGCGTGAACTGATGACGATCGCCCGGCGAATCGTCGATCTTCAATCGGTGCTGCTCGACAGAGCCCAGGCTGCCGGCGACACGTACTTGCCTGGCTACACCCACATGCAACGCGCCCAACCGGTGCTCCTTTCTCACCACCTCCTCGCCCACGGCTGGGCCCTCGGTCGCGATGTCGAGCGGATCCTCGACGCGATGCAGCGGATCGATGTGTCACCACTCGGTGCTGGTGCACTTGCAGGTTCGTCACTCCCACTCGACCCCGACTTCACCGCGGACAGACTCGGGTTCTCTGCGAGGTTCGAGAACTCGATGGACGCCGTCGGTTCGCGCGATCACATCGCCGAGGCCCTGTTCGCCCTCACGTTGGTCGCGATCAACCTGTCGCGCATCGGTGAAGAGTTCGTGTTGTGGACCACCGAGGAGTTCGGTTTCGCGCGCCTTGACGATGCCTATGCAACCGGGTCATCGATGCTGCCCCAGAAGAAGAATCCCGACATCGCCGAGCTGGCGCGCGGCAAAGCCGGTCGGTTGATCGGCAACCTCACCGGATTCCTCGCGACCATGAAGGGCCTGCCGCTGACATACAACCGTGACTACCAGGAGGACAAGGAGCCACTGTTCGATTCGGTCGATCAGATCCGCCTCGGCCTCGGTGCGGTGAGGGGAATGATCGAGACGGTCACCTGGGTACCCGAACGGATGCAGGCTGCGGCCGACGCCGAGTCGACCTCGGCGACGGATCTGGCGGAGTGGTTGGTGCAGCGCGGCACGCCTTTTCGCGAGGCGCACGCGGTCGTCGGCACGCTCGTACGCCGATCGTTGGCCGGCGAGGGATCGTTGCGAACGCTCGTCGAGGAGGACCCGCTGCTGGGAGCGGACGCCGCCGCACTGGTCGCGCCTGGGGTCTCGGTGAAGCGTCGGATCACAGCGGGCGGTGCCGGCCCTGCCGCAGTCGAGGTTCAACTCCAGCGGTTCGCTGCACATCTCGAGCGGCTGCGCACCGCCGTCGCGTGAAACGGCTCGCGCCCTCGTTCTTCGAGAGGAGCTCGGTCGAGGTTGCGCCCGATCTGCTCAACAAGCTGCTCGTCGTCGACGAAGCCGTCGGTCGGATCGTCGAGGTCGAGGCGTACAGCAGCGATGATCCTGCGAGCCACAGCTTCCGCGGTCGTACCAAGCGCAACGAGGTGATGTTCGGTGCGCCAGGGCATCTGTACGTGTACTTCATCTACGGCATGCACTACTGCGTCAACGTCGTCACCAGTTCGCACGACGATGCTCAGGCCGTGCTGATTCGCGCTGTCGTATGCGATGGAGTCGACCCCAAGTTGACCAACGGGCCGGCGAAGCTGTGCCGCTACCTCGGCGTCGACATGTCGATGAACGGTGCGCTCGCCGACATACGCGACGACGGCGCGCCGCCGCCCGCCACCCCACTCGTCACGCCAAGGATCGGTATCACCAAAGCCGCCGACTGGCCCCGTCGCTGGGTTGTCCGCTGACACCCTCCATCAGACCGGCCGCAAATCGATGTGCGGTTTCGATTGGGGGAGCTGGCAACATGGACGCCGTATGGATCTGCTTGCCGACCTCGATGCCCGCGGGCTCATTCATGACACCACGGATCGCGACATGCTCGCCGCCCGCATCGCCGAGGGGAACATCGGGCTGTACATCGGCTTCGACCCGACGGCCGACTCGTTGCACGCCGGACATCTCGTCGGCCAACTGTTCATGCGTCGGTTCCAACTCGCCGGGCACCGTCCGTTCCCATTGGCCGGTGGCGCCACTGGAATGGTCGGCGATCCTGGCGGGCGCAGCGAAGAGCGCAACCTGCTCGACAACGACACCTTGCGGCACAACGTCGAACGCATCAAGCTACAACTGACCAAGCTGCTCGACTTCGAGCCGGGGCCGTACCAGGCGACGTTGGTCAACAACGCCGATTGGACGCATCCCATCACGATGCTCGAGTTCCTCCGCGACGTCGGCAAGCACTTCACGGTCAACCAGATGATGGCCAAGGATTCGGTGCGTTCACGTCTCGAGACCGAGCACGGGATCTCCTACACCGAGTTCAGCTACATGCTCCTGCAAGCCAACGACTTCCGCCACCTCTACGAACATCACACCGTCGAGCTGCAGGCGGGCGCATCCGACCAGTGGGGCAACATCCTCGCCGGCGTCGAACTGATCCGCCGGCGGCTGGGGAGCCAAGCCTTCGCCATGACGCATCCGCTGATGACCAAGAGCGACGGTGCGAAGTTCGGCAAGTCGGTTGATGGAGCGGTGTGGCTCGATCCGGACCGCACGTCGCCGTATCAGTTCCGTCAGTTCTGGGTGCAGTGCGACGACGACATGGTCGGCACATATCTGAAGATGCTCTCGATGCGAACGCTCGACGAGATCGATGACCTGACGAGGCAGCAGCTGGCAGCGCCCGAGCGTCGCCCGGCGCAGCAAGCCCTCGCCGACGAGATGACCACCCTGGTGCACGGTCACGAGGCCGCCACAGCCGCCAGAGAGGCCGCCGACGTGTTGTTCGGCGCCGATCCCACCGGCGCATCGCATGCCGCGCTGGAGGCCATTGCGGCGGAGGTACCGCTGGTGGACCTGCCGGGCTCGCTGGACGGCGTGCGGGTCCACGAGATGCTCGTGAAAGCCGGCGTGGCCAAGTCCAACAGCGAGGTCAGCCGGCTTCTCGGCCAGGGTGCGGTCAGGGCGGGAAATCGTGTTCTCGACGCCGACGGCCTCTTGAGCGCGTCGGACCTGCTCAGAGGCCAGTTCCTGCTCCTGCGTAAGGGCAAGCGTGACTTCGTCGTTGGAAAATCTTTGACGGAAGGTTGACGCTTCCATCCCTGCTAGATAGTGTTGCTACTCGCCTCGCACGGCCGTAACGGTTTGTGAGGCCAGGCACCAACAGAGGGTTTCGGCTCCTGTGTGCCGCGCTACGACATCGTACTTGTGCGCTGTCTCGGCTCCTTGAAAACGGAAGAGAAGACTGAACGCCAATGCGGGCAGCGATAGCGCACCCTGATCTTTGATCTGGGGTGGGTTAGACGCTGTCTTGTCAATTCAAAAGTCGCCCGGGTCCCAA
>JANMRB010000143.1:0-6225 GCA_031370825.1 Ilumatobacteraceae bacterium | reverse complement strand
CTGCGACGTGTCGCTGGCGGGGTTCTTGATCGCCTGAGCTTCGTCAAGCACAACAGTGCGCCAGGTGGTTGCCGCAAGAGCGTCGACATCGCGAACCGCGGTTGCGTAGGTGGTGATCACCATGTCGGCACCGGCGACCTCCGCTTCGAGCTCGTCGGCCGATGCTCGTGCAGCACCGTGGTGCACGACGACGCGCAGGCCGGGCGCGAACCGTGCCGATTCAGCCGCCCAGTTACCGACCACGGCTGCCGGCGCGACCACAAGAGTCTTGCCTTCGCCTGCCGTTCGGGCCAGGTGCGCCAGCACGGTCGGCGTTTTGCCGAGGCCCATGTCGAGGGCGAGGCACCCACCGAGGCCAGTGGCGTCGAGGAAGCCGATCCAGGAAACCGCCTCGGCCTGATAGGTGCGCAATGCACCGACGAAACCCTCCGGCTGTGTGATCGGCGACATGGAAATTTCACCGGCGCTTTGGACGATGTCGTTTGCCCAACTGTTGCCGTGAACCACCACCCCGCCGGCCAGACCAGAACCGCCGAGTCCGACGGTCTGCCTGAGGATCTCGGCGCCCGTCATCTGGGTGACGCCCTCGCGCTCTGCCAATGCCGCGGCAGCCTGCTGCACGTCGAACCGATCGACCTCTATCCAGCGTCCGCGCGATTGCACGAGTGGCCGAGCCTGGCGGGCGAGCCGTCGGACCTCATCGACAGTCAGCTCGACATCATCGAACAGCACCGACCAGGCGACGTTGCTGAGCTGATGGGCGCCGACCACCGAGCCTGCGGTCGCTTCGGCGAACAGTCGCAGCGATGGCCGCGCCTTGCGTCTCGACAGCGCCGGCAGCCTTACATCGAACCCGACCGTCGCCATCGTCGGGCCGCGTTCGGTCATGAACTCCCATGCCTCGTCCTGGCTGATCGCGACCTGCCCACGGCGAGAGACGCCGACGCGGTCGATCGCTGGAAAGAGCCGGCCGAGGCGCTGCCATTCGGCAACCAGAGATCGCCGGCCGCCCTCGCCACGGAGCGCTGTGTCGATGGGAACGAGCGTGCCCTTGCCCGACGGAACAGAGACGGAAACGAGCCAGACCCCGCCCAGCGACGGCGGGTCGAGTTGTATGACCAATCTCGGACGCGCCGCATCGGTGACCGTGCGCGACCATTGCTCGAGCCGTCTCGACATGGCGGAGGCCAGCGGCAGGCTGGCGCGGAAGGGCGAGCCGTCGAGGCGGGCAATCACGGTGTCGTCGACATCCATTGGCGTCTTCGCGCTGGGCGGCACTGCCGGCAGTTCTGTTCGCTCGATGCTCTCGGCGACGATGGCTTCGACCGCGGCAGTGATCACCGACAGCGTGGTGGAACGCTGGTTTGCGCCGCCAACTGCTAGGACAGCACCCGGCATTGCTGCCGCCAGGGCGTTGACTGCTGTTCCATCGATGAGCGCCGGCACCCATTGGACATTGGCCTCGACCGTTCCATTCTCGGATCGAGGGGCCACACGCACGTTGGGCACCACTGCTCCACGCGCGGCCAGCCGAACACCTTCCAACGCGGCCCGACCGAGCCAGTGAACGCTTGGGCCCAAGCCGGCGACGCTGTGGCCGCCGCCGATCGCCACGAGCCAACCCAACGCGTCCTTCATCGGGATCGCGACTGCTTCCGCTTTCTGGCCGCCGGGCATCGGCACACCCGGGTGGAGCTGCCAACCGACGGACGGACCGCCGATCGATTCCAAACGTGTTGCCAGCTCCTCGTTGTCCTCCGGCGTGGCGCCTCGTGCGCCTGCCCACACGACGACCTGCCCCGCAGACCATGACGCCTGGAGTTGCACCTCTTCGGGCTCCCAGGGCTCGGAGGTGAGGGTGAAGGCCTCGTCACCGTACTCCGCTGTCGCCGCCACCGGCAGCGGTGTCGGGCGCAATCTGGCGGCGGTGGATCGAAGCCCGTCGAGGGTGTCGGTGAAGTCCGCAACCACCTGGTCACGCTCCTCGCCTGTCAAGTTGCGAACCGACGCGAGGTCGGTCTCGGCATCGAAGATGAGACGATCGAGGAGGCTGAGCGACACGCGTTGATCGGCGCGCAGAAGGGCCAGTTCGTCGTCCGATCCCCGTCCTTCGGAGATCGACCAGATCGCCGCTTCGAGTTGTTGTGATTCGAGCATCAAATGGTTTGGTCCTGCGCGGCTAGCGCGGTACGGCTCTTATGGGGAGCGTGCATGCCTTGCCCGAGGCATCGTCGCTCCAGGGTCGCCGACCCTGGGTGATCATGCTAGCTGGGCTGGGACGCAGACCGAACGCTCCGCTCACAATTAGAACGTGACCAACTCGAACGCAACCGCGTGCGTAACGCCGAGGCGTTCCCCAACGCTCTGCGCACTGGTGCGGAGAAGTTCGCCTGGGTCGTCATCGCCGCCGAGGTTGGCGAGGTACAACTCGTGGCATAGGAGTGACTCGATCCCCCGTTCGACGTATCCCGTCACGTCGACGGCGTGCGTCGACACCGGCGAGGCGTTGAACGCGGCGAACCGCACGCCACCCCAGGCCGGGCCGGCGTCCGGGAAGATCCAGGGATTCGCTGCATCGCGCACTGCATCGAGCAGGGCACGACCGACGGCACGATGGTCGGCATGGTTCCAGCTCGGACCGCCCCAAGTGTCTCGATGATTGATCGAAAGGATCACCTCGGGCTGATGCCGGCGTATCGCTTCGCTCAGATCCCGCCGCAGTTTCAGATCTGGTTCGACGAGACCGTCGGCGTGGTCGAGGAACTCCACGACGGATACTCCGACAGCGAGCGCGCTGCGTCGTTGCTCCCGTTCGCGGAGAGGGCCGACCTTCGCTGGAGGCATCGTCGAGATCCCGGCCTCGCCGCGCGTCACGAGCACGTAGCGAACGTCTTTACCGTGGTCGGTCCAGCGAGCCACCGCGCTGGCAGCGCCGTACTCCATGTCGTCGGGATGGGCCACTATCCCCAGCGCCCTGTTCCAATCCTCAGGGAATGGCTCCAACCCATCAGTGCCCACCGCGACGGCTACGGGATCTCCGGGAATCCGTAGGTCACGCATATCGCGAAGGCGTTGATCAGCACCAGGCCGACTGCAATCGCAATGGCTACGACCGCTCGCCAGTCCTTGCGAGCTCTGCTGGCCGAGACCGGCATGTACCAGTCCGGAAGCAGCGGAACACCTTCGGCCTGAAGCGAACGGACCGGCACCGCGTCGTCGGCGAACGGAGATCCGGGCTCCGCGGCGAGCGCCAGAGCCGTCAGCTCCTCGTCGCTGATCTCGAAGTCGTCATCGGTTGCGCTGATCTCGGTATCAACGTCATGAGGCACGACACGAAGCGTAGTTCTGCGTTTGGCGCCTGGGGACCCGCATAGGGTCCTGCGACTCCAATCGCTGGTGACACGTACGAATCGACTAGTGCGATTGGCGCCTGGGGACCCGCATAGGGTCGTGCGACTCCAAACGCTGCGTCAGGTTGGCGCGGGTGGCGGGGGCGGCGAGGCCGAGTAATCGAACGACGACGGTTGCGGCGGCGTTGTGCCGGCCATCGCCGTGGCGCTGTTCCCGAACTTCGGGTACTCATCGGTCATGAGCAAGCCGTAGGCCTGCACCTGAAGCGTGAAGCGCACAACCTTGAGGATGAACTCCCACATCCCTCGCGGCATCGTTCCGGTGAACAGGATCGCGAACCACGAGATGACGAGGAGAACAAAAGCTCCGATTCCGACGACGGCAGCAACGATCAGCGCTGGGATCATCCACAAGAACCGCAACGCGACCGTCAGGCGGTTCACGTCTTCCTCGAACGTGATCGAGGTACGAACCGGCACGTTTCCGGGCTCCGTCCCGAAGGCTGGATACTCGTCGTACAGCAAGTTGGTGTAGCCGTTGACTCGAGCGGCGTAAGTGAGCCAACTCTGCTGCAGGTTCCAGATTCCCTCGTTGCGTTTACCGGTGAAGACCGCAATGAACCATTGAACGACTGCGAGGACCTGGGCAAGGTAGCCCCACACCTGTGACACGACGAGATGTGGGATCGCGAGGATGAACCGAAACGCGACCGTCAGCCGGTTGCGAGGCTCCTCGTACGTGACGTCATACGCGAGTGTTGACATTTGTCCCCTCCCTGTAGCCCCCTGATCACGCATCGTAGCCACAGGCGAGCAGACACCCGGCGATCCGGAGGTCTAGGCCTCGTCGGACGCGAGCAGCGCGTAGATCTTGCGTCGGGTCTCGTCGAGCAACTCGGTGGCACGTCGGCGATGGGCGTCAGTGCCGGCCATTCCGACCTGCTTCACAGCCATCAACAGGTGGTGGATCGCCTCGCGAAGGCTCGGCGCGTCCTCACCTGCGTCATTGGAGGCTTCGTCCCATGGCGCTGTCTTGGTCTCGGCGAGCTCCTGGGCAACAGCTCGCCCTTCTTCGGTGAGGCTCGACACCTTCTTGCCGTTCTCGTCGTGCGTCGTGATTAGCCCTTCGTCGCTGAGCAACTGGATGGTTGGGTAGATCGCCCCGGGGCTTGGGCTCCACGCCTCACCACTGCGCTCGCGGATCTCGATAATCATCTCGTAACCGTGCATCGGCCGCTCCAGCAAGAGCAGCAGTGCAGCCGTGCGCACATCACCGCGGCCTCGCCGCGGTCCACGGCCCATGTGTGCGTCGGGCCCGAATCCGAAGCCGCGGCCGCGTCGGCCACCACCTCGTTGCTGTCGGCCACCGCCTCGTTGCTGTCGGCCACCGAAACCACGGTTGCGGTGGTTGTGGTCGTGATCATGATCATGTTCGTTGGATCGGGGATCCATAGGTGTCTCCTATTTGGTAGAAATTGATTCGGTCACGATATATCGTTATTGCATCGTTGACAACCCTTGGGCAAAAAACAACCGGTAACCTCTTCAAGCCATGACCAAGATCGCTGTCATCGGGACCGGCTACGTGGGCTTGACCACCGGAGCCTGTTTCGCACACATGGGTCACGAGGTGGTGTGTGCCGACATCGATCCGGTGAAGATCGAGAGCCTTCGCAGCGGTGTGATCCCGATCGTCGAGCTCGGTCTGCAGGAGCTCGTGCAAGAGGGGCTCGCCGGCGGGCGCCTGTCGTTCGTGCTCGGTGGCGCCAATGCCGTAAGGGACTGCGAGATCGCGTTCCTCTGCGTGCCGACCCCGCAAGGCGACGACGGTTCGGCCGATCTGAGCTACATCGAAGCCGCTGCCCGCGAGATCGGCCCGGTGCTGCCGTACGAATGCGTCGTCGTCAACAAGTCCACCGTTCCGGTCGGCAGTGCAAAGGTCGTGGAACGGGTGCTGGGTCGCCCCGACGTCAAGGTGGTCTCGAACCCTGAGTTCCTGCGCGAGGGTTCTGCCGTTCAGGACTTCCTCAAGCCCGATCGGGTGGTCGTCGGCTGCGACGATCAGGCCGCGGCGCTCAAGGTCTCGTCGTTGTACGACGGCATCAGCGCCCCCGTGATCGTCACCGACCCGGTCTCGGCAGAAACGATCAAGTACGCGGCCAATGCCTTCCTCGCCACCAAGCTGAGCTTCATCAACGCGATCGCGGCCATATGCGAGGGTGTCGGCGCCGACGTCAACGACGTCGTCGTCGGCATCGGATCCGACAAGCGAATCGGCCAGGAGTTCCTGCGACCAGGCCCCGGGTGGGGCGGTTCCTGCTTTCCGAAGGATTCGCGCGCGCTGTTGAAGATCGCTCGCGAGGCCGGGTATCACTTCGATCTGCTCGACGGAGTCATCGCAGTCAACGAAGAGCAGTTCGATCGCGTCGCCGACAAGATCCGCGTTGCCGCCGGCGGGGACTTGGCCAAGGCCACCGTCGCGGTTTGGGGCCTCACGTTCAAGGCGCGCACGGACGACCTGCGCGACTCGCCTTCGTTGGCGATCATCGAACGCCTGGTGGCCGCCGGCGCCACGGTGCAGGCCTACGATCCGACCGTCAGCGGCCCAAAGCCAGGACTACCGACCGACATCACGATCGCCGACGATCCGTACTCTGCGTGCAAGGGTGCCGATGTTCTGGCGGTGCTGACCGAGTGGGACGAGTTCCGATGGCTCGAGATCGACCAGGTGGCCGGGGCGATGAGTGGCCGGGCGATCGTCGATGCCCGAAATCTGATGGACCGCAACGACTGGCGCCGCTCGGCGTTCGATTACCAGGGCATCGGCCGCTGAGACCGTACAATCTGCGATCATGATTCGGGCAAGAGCACGATC
>JANMRB010000082.1:0-26776 GCA_031370825.1 Ilumatobacteraceae bacterium | reverse complement strand
AGCCAGCGGACAGCGAGCGCGTTGTGCGTCATGGCCCGATCAGGATCGCCCTCGCACGCATCCACTGCCGTCCAAGCAGCACAGTTGATGACGACGTCCGGGCGAAGAGCGGACACCGCGCCGTGCACGGCATCGCGATCGCTGATGTCGAGGTCGTTGTGGCGCGCTGCGACGACGTCGTCGCCCGCGGCTTCACTGAAGCGAACGACATCCATGCCGAGTTGTCCGCCTGCACCGGTGACCAGCACCCGCATCTAGAAGCCGGCCCTGGCCTTCAACGGTTCCCACCAGGCGCGGTTGTCCCGGTACCACTCAACGGTGGCCGCCAAGCCGTCGACCAGGTTGTGCTCGGTCTTCCAGCCGAGAGCGCTGACCTTGTCGTGGGTGATGGAGTAGCGACGATCGTGGCCGAGGCGATCCTCGACGGGCATGATGAAGCTCTCGTCCCGACCGGTCAGCTCCAGCAACCTCAGCGTCAGCTCCTTGTTGGTGATCTCGTTCCCGGCGCCGATGTTGTAGATCTCGCCGACGGCACCGGACCGCAACACGAGGTCGGCCGCAGTGTTGTGGTCGTGGACGTGGATCCAGTCGCGGATGTTTCCGCCATCGCCGTAGAGCGGCACCTTGTTCCCGTCGAGCAGGTTGGTCGTGAACAGCGGTATCACTTTTTCCGGAAACTGATATGGCCCGAAGTTGTTGCTGCACCGAGTGACGAGGACGGGCAGGCCGTGCGTGGTGTGGTAGCTGAGGGCTATCAGATCACTGCCCGCCTTCGCGGCGGAGTACGGCGATCGTGGCGACAACGCGTCGGTCTCACTGAACGAGCCGTGCTCGATCGACCCGTACACCTCGTCGGTGGAGATGTGCAGGAAGCGGCTGACCCCGACGCGACGGGCAACGTCGCACAGCACGTTGGTGCCGAAGCAGTTGGTGCGAACGAACGAATAGCCGTCCTGGATCGAACGATCGACGTGTGTCTCGGCGGCGAAGTGAACAACGGCGTCGTGACCATCCATTGCGGTCAGCACATCGTCTTCGTCACAGATGTCGGCGTGCACGAACGTGAAGCGCCGATCATCGAGAACATCGCGGATGCTCGCCATGTTGCCGGCGTACGTCAACGCATCGAAGATCGTGACTTCGTCGTCGGTGTTCGAGTGCAGCCAGCGCACGTAGTTGGATCCGATGAATCCGGCAGCACCGGTTACGAACAACTTCATCTCAGCCTCGCATCGGGAAGTACGGACGGCGACCCGGCGGCAGATCAGCACGATAGGGATTGCTCTCATCGCGCGCCGACAGGATTGGATCGGCAAGGCCCCAGTTCGCGTCGATGGTGGGATCGCTCCACAGCACACCGAGCTCGTCGGCCGGGTTGTAGTAACCGTCGACGAGGTACGTGATCACTGCGTCGGTGATGGCGGCAAACCCGTGAGCCACACCGGGTGGGATGTACACACCGAGATGGTTGTCGCCCGTGAGATCGAGCTCGAGGGTTGCGGCGTCGGTCGGACCGCCTTCGCGAAGATCGTGCAACACCACGCGGGCGTGCCCGAACGGCACGTACCAGTAGTCGGCTTGATGAAGGTGATAGTGCAAGCCGACCAGCGCGCCCGCCTGACGGTTGGCGCGATTGCCCTGGAGCATCTCGCGCCCGTTCGGAAACCACTCCCGCCGGTATGTCTCGATGAAGAGCCCCCGCTGATCGCCGTGGATCAACGGCTCCACGATCCAGACGCCGGAGATCTTGTCGCTCTCGGTCACGGTCGGCATGTGTCGTTGACCACTTTCACTCGACGTCGATCTGGCAATGATCGCCGACCATCAGGCGCAGGGCGCGGGGACGGACCTGCGAGCGGCTGACCACAGCCTCTTTGCCGATGAGGCTGTCCTCGAGGCGCTGAATATCGATGACCCTGCTGCGCTCCATGATCACCGAATGCTCGACCTCGCTGTTGACGATCTCGCAACCTTCGCCGATGGCCGAGAACGGACCGATGAAGCTGTCGGCGATGCGTGCTCCGGCGCCGATGACCAGTGGGCCGCGCAGGATCGAATTGGTGACTGTGGCCCCGCTCTCGACGACGACACGGCCATCGACTGTCGATGCGTCATCGACCTTTCCGTCAATCCGCGGTTCGATCTTCTCGAGCAACAGCCGATTGGCTTCCAGCAACGGTGTCAGCTTGCCCGTGTCGATCCACCAGCCGGTCAGCAGCTCGCATCGCACGCGCATGCCTTGATCGACCAACCACTGGATCGCATCGGTGATCTCGAGCTCTCCGCGCTGCGACGGCGAGATCGCCCGAACCGCGGTGTTGATGGTCCGATCGAAGAGGTAGACCCCGACAAGGGCGAGGTCGCTCGGCGGAACGTCGGGCTTCTCGACGAGACGCACGACATTGCCGGCCGTGTCGAGCTCGGCGATCCCGAAGCGATGCGGGTCAGGCACCTGCTTGAGAAGGATTTGCGCCGCCGGCGGTTCCTCGCCGGCCCGCGATGTCTCGAAGGCGTGAACGAACGCTGCGAGATCCTGCTCGAGCAGGTTGTCACCCAGGTACATCACGAAGTCGTCGGCACCGAGGAACTCCTCGGCGATCAGGACGCAATGGGCAAGTCCGAGGGGTGCGTCCTGAGGGATGAACGTGAACGTTGCTCCGAACCGCGATCCGTCTCCGAGCGCCGCCATCACCTCCGCGCGGGTGTCGCCGACGATCACACCTATCTCCGTGATGCCGGCCGCAACCATCGCCTCGATCCCATAGAACAGGATCGGCTTGTTGGCGACGGGCACCAACTGCTTGGCGCTGGTGTGGGTGATCGGCCGTAACCGGGTGCCGGCACCGCCAGCGAGAATGAGAGCCTTCATGACAGACGCATACTATGGCCGAACCCGGCTAGGCATTCGCTGCCGGCGCGGGACCTTCGCCCCGGAAGTACGCGAGGACCGCGTCCGATCCGTCGCCGAGCAGCAGCACGGCGTTGCCACTGATCGTCTTGCCGAAGACCGGAAGAGAGTACGTGGCGATGCCACCGTCGACCGCTGTACGCAGCGATGAAGCAGCAGCGATTGGATCGAGCTCATCATCGACTCGCAGCGACGAACCGATCGCGGTCACCAATCGACCGGCTGCGAACGGGTCCACCTTGATGCGGTCCAGCGCTCTCTGCAGAGCGAGGTTGACGAATTGCTGCTGGCGCTTCGTGCGGCCGAGGTCCGACGCTGGATCCTCGTTCCACTGCTCGTCTCGGAACTCCTCGTAGTGACGACTGCGTGCATACGCCAGCGCCTGCACGCCGTCGAGGTTGTGACAACCGGGTTCGGGGATGTTGAGCCCGGTGCTGACATCGCGGGTGGCGAAGTCGACGCAGATCTCGACCCCGCCCAGCGCATCGACCAATGACTTGAACCCGGAGAAGTCGATCTCGACGTAGTGGTTGATCGGAAGCCCGAGCTCTTGTTGCAGTGTTTCGACGAGAATCTCGGGACCGTCGTTGAAGGCAGAGTTGATTCGACGTTTGCCGTCATGCCCCGGAACCTGCACCCACAGGTCACGAGGGATGGACAGCAACGCTGCCTCCCCGCTGGCCTTGTCGCGTCTCAGGATCATGATCGTGTCGCTGCGATGCCCGGACACGTCGGCCTCTGTGCCGATGCCGCCGGCGTCGGGCGATAGCGGATCAGTTCCTGCCCGGCTGTCGGAACCGACCAACAAGAAGGTCTCGATGCCGGAAACTCCAGGGCTCAGGTGGTTGCTCACATCAGGAACGCGACCGATCGAGTCGATGGTCTTGCGTGCCGCGATGAGCATGCCGGTAGCTCCCAGCACGCCGACGATGGCCGTCATTGCCAGCATGCCGGGAACGCTGCTCCGACGACGCGACCGTTGGGCAACGCCGGACGAAAGCACACACCGAGGGTAGTGGTGCCCCGGGCTGTGCATCGGGCACCCTCCCCGCGTCTAGCGAACGTGGATGATGTCGCCGGAGTCGAAACGATGTGTGATCCCGCACTCATCGAGCACGACCAGCCGGCCGTCGGCCAGGACGTCGAGTGCCCTCCCGACGACCTCAGACCCGGCGAGCTCGACGCGCACCGACTGGCCGATGGTGGCCAACGCCGCCCGGTAGACGGATGTGATGTCAGCCGGCAACTGGTCGTAGGCGACGAGCATCGCCTCGAGCACGTCGGCCGGGTCGTGTTCGTCACCGAGCTTGGCTGCACCGTCCGGAGCCCAACGCACGTTGAGGCCGATGCCGACGACGACGTACATCGGGCCCGGACCACCCGCCTGTGCCAGCACGCCGGCCAGCTTGCGCCCATCGAGCAGAAGATCGTTCGGCCATTTCAGGCTCGGTGAGACTCCCGCGACAGCCTCGCAAGCCCGGGCGGCAGCCAATGCCACTCGTTGTGTCAGTTGGTGTGGATGCGTGGGCACCTCGCGGAACAGCAGCGACACCAGCAGATTCGCACCGGGAGGAGCCATCCACTGCCGGTCCAACCGGCCTCTGCCCGCCGTTTGATGACGAGTCACCAACACGGTTCGATCGGCCGCTCCGGAATGCGCGGCTACGAACAGATCTGCGTTGGTGCTACCTGTCTGATCGACCGCGGTGATCTGCCAGGTGGCGCTCGGGGAAGTCATCGACAAAGATTGGCACTCGTGCTCACAAAGATCCTGATTGCAAACCGTGGGGAGATAGCAGTGCGGGTCATACGCGCTGCTCGCGATCTCGGAATCCGGACGGTTGCCGTCTACAGCGAGCTCGACCGCGACGCCCTCTACGTCCGCCTCGCCGACGAGTCCTACGCCCTGGGCGGGCAGACGGCCGCCGAGAGCTACCTCAACACCGAGGCCATTCTCAAGGCCATCGACGACAGCGGCGCCGATGGCGTGCACCCCGGCTACGGATTCTTCAGTGAGAACGCCGACTTCGCCCGCTCGATCACCGCCAAAGGCGTGGCATTCATCGGGCCCCCGCCGGCCGCCATCGACGAGATGGGCGACAAGGTCAGTTCGCGCAAAGCAGCGCTGCGCGGTGGCGCTCCGATCGTGCCGGGCACCATCGAGTTCGTCACCTCTGCCGACGAGATCCGCGAGTTCGGGGCCGCCCACGGCTACCCGCTGGCCATCAAGGCGGCATTCGGCGGCGGCGGTCGGGGGATGAAGGTGGTGCGCGGTGCCGACGAAGTGCAAGAGGCGATGGACAGTGCCAAGCGCGAGTCCAAAGCGTTCTTCGGGCGCGATGAGATCTACCTCGAGCGCTACTTGACCTGGCCGCGTCATGTCGAAGTGCAGATCGTCGGTGACAAGCAGGGAGATGTGGTCTGGGTCAGCACACGCGACTGCTCCGCGCAACGTCGTCATCAGAAGCTGATCGAAGAAGCACCGGCACCCGACATGGCTCCTGGTGTCGAGGAGGCGATGGGCGAGGCGGCTATCAAGGCGGCAAAGGCCGTCGGCTATTACAACGCGGGCACGGTCGAGTTCATCTACCAGGACAACGAGTTCTTCTTCCTCGAGATGAACACCCGCCTCCAGGTGGAGCACCCCGTCACCGAGATGATCACCGGCATCGATCTCGTCGAATGGCAGATTCGAGTTGCCAGTGGCGAGCCGCTGCCGATGACGCAAGAAGAGGTCGCGGCCTCGCGCAGAGGCCACAGCATCGAGGTGCGCATCAACGCCGAGAACCCGGCAGGCGGCAAGTTCTTGCCGTCGCCGGGCACGCTCAGCAAGCTGGTCACGCCCGATGGGTTCGGGATCAGGTTCGATGCCGGGTACGAGAGTGGCGACACGATCAGCCAGTTCTACGACAACCTCGTCGGCAAGCTCATCGTGTGGGGCAAGGACCGGCCGACCGCGATCGCCCGCACGATCCGAGCGCTCGAAGAGATGGTGGTGGAGGGTGTGGCAACGACGATTCCCGCCGACCTCGCGATCTTGCGCCACCCGGACTTCCAGGCGATGCAGCACTCGACGAAGTGGGTCGAAGAAAAGCTCGATCTCTCAGGCATCGAGGCGCCGAAGCCACCTGCTCCTGCTGATACCGAGGACGACGCTCTCGTCGAACGCACGACGACGGTGGAGGTCAACGGCAAGCGTTTCGACGTGAAGATGTGGCTGCCCGGGTCCCCCGCCGTCATGGCCGGTTCCGGGAAGGCGAACAAGAAGCCGCCGAGATCGTCCGGTGGCAGTGGCGCAGCCGCGGCGGGCTCCGGCAACGTCGAGGTTCCGATGCAAGGCACGATCGTCAAGGTTCTCGTCGAGATCGGCCAGGCCGTAGAAGTCGGTCAGGCCGTCGTCGTTCTCGAGGCGATGAAGATGGAGAACCAGATCGCCGCCGACAAGGCGGGCACGGTGAAAGAGATCAAGGTCGCCGCCGGCGACACCGTCGGCGCGGGCGACGTGGTCGTCGTCATCGCCTGACGGCGTTTCATGATTCGCACTCCCTGGGTGGGCGGTATCTACAGTCACGCCCTGCGTTGCACTCGGTCCTCTGCGCTTGAAAACTGGCGCCCCTATACGGGGCCGCAACCTTCAAACGCTGAGTCGAGACCGCCCCGATTGCCCGCTCCGGCGCAGGAGGGCCTCGACCGCAGCCGAGCATCGGTTGCGCACGGCTCGATGCAGAGGCGTCACCCCGCCAGCGGCAGCCGTCTCAAGTCACTCACGCGGACATATTGCTCGGTCCGGCTCTGACTTGCTCGTCGACGACCGAACAGCTGCACCGACGCAGACGCGCCCTACGATTCCGGTGTGCGCCCCACAAGGTCAAGTCCCCGTCGACGCACGCACACGTCGATCCCGAACGAGCGGAGCTACAAATGACGACCAGCCAGCCCGTGCAGTACCGTTTGGTGACACGCTACGCGTCGTCGTCGACCGAGGCAGCCGACGAGAACCAGCGCCGGATCGAAGGTGTGTTCGCCGAACTCGCCGACAACGCCCCCGACAACGTCAGCTACATCGTGCTACGTCTCCAGGACGACTCGTTCCTGCACTTGTCTTTCCACGCCCACGGCCACGACGACCCGAACCCGATCGCATTGTTGCCAGCCTTTCAGCACTTCCAAGACGGCCACGCGACCCGCCGCGACGGCGGAGTCGACCAGCAACAGGCGAACCTGGTCGGTTCCTACGTCGCCGTCGTCGGCTGAGTGGGTGGCGCAGGCACTTATGGGAGACGCCGATACCGACACTACGAATAACTCAAGACCTGTTGATCAGCTTGATCGGCGTGTCACGCGGCTTGAGCGTCACCTCCTGCGCAGATACTGCCTTCCGATCAGGAACCGGTCAAGCACCGAGCGACGCAGTCATGCGCTCTTGAGGGACCCGAGGAAGATAACCATGCCAGCGTGGAAGTCCGACGGCTGAGATCCGGTGACCACCAGTCCAATTGTCGATGGATTCATGGGAGGGCGGTCCTGAATGATCTCGATGGCGAGGCACCTCGCAGTCCGCTCCGTTTGACCATCGGACCACCGCAAGTCGCCCCCCGTGTGGAACCCACCAGACTCCCGATAACCAGAAATTTGAAGCGACACGCACGATGAAGCGTCCAGTGACAAGCTCTTCGTCCATTCCACCAGCCCGTCACCTCCGGTGTATCCAGATCAGGCAGTTCGGCGCACTCTGATTCACAATCGCGCACTCCCTGGGGCGCGTGCGATTGTGAATTGAGAGCCGGTCGTTCGGCTGCTCGGTCTTGAGCAACGGAAGCCCGCTATCGCAAGTGATCGGCGTTCGTGATTCTGTGCGCGTCTTCGCCCTTGCGTAGGGGAACCTGGGCATTCGGCGCTATCTCGTTGCGAGCCGGCCCCGGGTGGCAATGCAACGGAAGACGCGTCCGAGAGCCCAGCCGACGACGAAGTTGGCCACGCCGAGCCCAACCCCACCGAAGAAGGTGACCAGGCTGCGGTCCAGCACGCCAACGATGAGCCCCGAGGCCAACGCGAACACGACGCCGACCAGGATGGACACCTTGAGGCGGGCGACTGCACCCGCTGCAAGTCCTGCTAGAAGAAGCGGTGGCATCATTCCTAGCGCCCTTTCGATCCTGCGGGTATCGCCACGGTCTGCAACCGCGTGCAACCTGAGCGACATTCCGAGAACGAAAGATCTGTCGTTTGGTCGTCCTCATCGCAGCCACGTCAGGCGGTGGTTCGTCATCGCCTGACGGCGTTCTTTGACCGTCCGCACTCCCTGGGAGTCTTCTTCACGGCTAGGTGTTCGTGTTGTAGACGACCAATGTGCCGGCGGCCTTGTCGTGCAGGCCCTGGCGGAGCGGGTTCCAGAACGCGAGCGAATAGACGAACGCCCACAGAAGCACCCCGACACGGGGAATTGCACTGAGCGACAACGGCACCAGCGCGCGCATCCCGGCCTCGTACCAATCCGGGCGGCTACCGTCGACGGAGCGAACCACACGGGTGCCGAAAGCCAGCTTGCCGACCGTCCGGCCGAGCAGCGCGATCATCACCGTTTCGTAGACGAGGCCCACGCATGTGATCGCAATGCTGAAGAGCACCAACGCGCGGTTGGTCAGGTGCTGGCTCGGAGTGAACCCGAGGGCTACGACCGCAACGGCCACGGGAAGAGCGACGATGATCTGATCGATCACGAGGCCGCCGATGCGGCGAAGGATCGGGGCCAAGATCAGGCCGGCCGGAATTGCCGGTTGGGCGACCTCACCACCCGTCGGAAACATTATTCGGCGGCTTCCGCGAGTGCCTCTGCAAGGGCCGGATGAACGAGCAGGCTCTCGACGATGTCGGTGACCTTCAGGTTTGCAGTAACGGCGAGGGCGATCACGCTGATGAGCTCCGCGGCATGCCGGCCGACGATCGAGCCGCCGAGGACCACGCCAGTCGCAGGATCGCTGACGATCTTGACGAACCCGCGGAAGTCGTTGTTGATCAGAGCCTTCGGTGTTGCACTGAACGGCACCTTGGTCACCCGGATCTTGCGGCCGACTGCGAAGGCGTCGGCCTCGGCGAGACCGACGTCGGCGATCTCGGGCTCGGTGAAGATCGCACTGGCAGCCTTGTCGTAGTCCAAGTGGCGGTGCGCCACCTTCTGAAGACCCATGACGTGCTCGGCGACCTTGCGACCCTGCATCGCGGCCACGCTGCTGAGCGGCAGCTTGCCGCTGACATCGCCCGCGGCGTAGATGTGTGAGACGTTGCTCTGGCAGTGCCGGTTGATGGTCACGAATCCCCCGTTGTCGAGGTCGACACCAGCCGAATCGAGACCGAGCCCGTCGCTGTTGGGGATGGATCCGATCGCCAGGACGGCATGGGAACTGTGCACGACCCTGCCGTCGTCGCACCGCACGACGACGGAGTCGTCGACCCGTTCGATCGCCGTAGCCCGAGCACCTTTCAACAAGTGCACCCCGCGCTGCAAGAAATCAGCCTCCAGGACCGCGGCAACCTCAGGGTCCTTTTGCGGAAGGACCTGTTGGCGGCTGACGACGAGCGTCACCTTGGCACCGAAGCTGCTGAACATGTGCACGAACTCGACACCGGTGACGCCGGAACCGATGACGGTGATGCTCTCCGGGAAGATCGACGGCGGGTAGCACTCGCGGGTGGTCAGGATCCGCTCGCCGTCCGTTGTGCACCAATCCGGTATCCGCGGACGAGATCCGGTGGAGATGAGCACCGCGTCCGCTGCGATGGTGCGCTTGCCCTCCGCAGTGGTGACCTCGATGTCGTGATCGCTGAGCAACCGCGCCGTGCCGTGCAGGAGCTGCACGCCTTGACTCTCCAGCAACCGCGTCGTGCCCTGCTGCAGCCGTGACTTGATCCCTTCGATCCGCTCGGTCAGCGCCTCGATGTCGACCTCGGCCTGCTGTTGCTCCAGGCCCATGCCGTGAATCCTGCGCGAGAAGCTCATTGCCCCGCCGGTGGCGATCATCGTCTTCGACGGGATGCAGTCCCACAGGTGGGCGGCACCACCAATGACGTCGCGCTCGATCATCGTCACTTCGGCGCCGAGACGGGCGGCGTAGGTGGCTGCAGTGTTTCCAGCCGGCCCGCCACCGATGATCACGAATCGAGTTGCCACCGGGACGAAAGGCTAGCGGCGGTCAGTCGCCGGCCAGCGCCCAGCCATCGTCGGCAAACATCTCGGCTCTCGAGTCGCTAAGGAGCGCAAAGGATTGGATCCCACCGCTGGGCACGTTGGGGCAGTACCGCGACGGATACTGGTAGCTGTTGCGCGGCTCGCCGACCCATTCGAAGTGCATGCCATCGGGGTTGATGAAGTTGCCGCCCCATGCGAAGTTGTGCGCCCGGAAGATGCGCACGATCCGGCAATCCATCTGCGGAACGCAGCCCTGGCAGTTGGCGACGGTGTTCGTGTCGAGCGCCTGCGCCCACGTATGACGCGACAGCGTGCCGAGTTGCGTACCGACGATCCGGGTGAACCTCGGGCCGAAGCACCCGCCGAACGTGTTCGCATTGGCGACATCGATGAAGCCGGCAAGGCCCGCGTCGACGACTGCTTGCAGCGCCGCTGTCAGATCAGCCTTGATGCTCCTGTTGCACGCTGCGCGGATGCCCGTCGGGTATGGCTCACGATCCGGGATGTACGCCGCCCGCCAGGCGTCGTCGACCAGCATGCCTCCACTGGCAGTGATGCTGTAGGCCAACTCGCCGAGCGCCTTCTTGGTACGGGCGAGACCGAGCGTGCTGTCGGGATCGAAGGGATCCCAGGATCGCCTGATACGGATCTTCGGATCGGAGGTGAGACCACGCGCTGTCAACGCGGCATCGAGACTGGAGCGGTCGAACTGGCCGTAGATCAGCACGCTCGTCGACAAGGTGGCACCTAGCAAATCCGCCTGGTCGGTCGACATCACGATCTCGGTGCCGCCGACCTCTGCGTCAGGGGCGACCCGACCGACAATGAGATGAACGATCGAACCATCGCCGGAGACGAGGTCGAGCACGTCGCCGGCTTGGGCACCGCTGAGGCTCGCTGAAGTCGAGCCCATCACGACCTGGCCGAGGCTGATGTACTTCGACACCTCACGCCCCATCACGGCCCCGATGGAGTCCATCGGCAAGGCGGTGACTGACATCGGGAAGGTCCACGATCCGAGCGGCGCAGGAGCTTGATGAATGGCGGCACCGCCGCGAGTCACCTGCACCAGCCCGATCCCGAATCCACGACCGAACACTCCCCATCCGCCTGCCGAGACTGCGGCGCTGATGGCCGCGTTCGCGACAGCGGGTTGCAGCGGACCGAAGTTGTAGACCGACACCAGATCGCCGAGTGCCGTCACGTTGACAGCCGGTGCGCCGCCGCCGGCAGCGTCGGTGATCACGGCAGCGGGGCCTGCGGCCGCACCGGGAACCGCTGCCAGAACCGCAGTGGAGACAACGAGCAATGCGGCGGTTCGTGTCAGTCGAGTTCGGAGCATGCGGGTGGTCAACCTACCACCGAGGGCAAAACGGCTCGCGGTCGGCATCGTCGAAGCGGTACCGTCATGCCCTTGTGAGCCAAGAAGAACCAGCGGCCGAGCCAGAGACGACCGGCAGCGGTCTCGCGGCCGAAAAGGCCAAGCGGCTCGACAAGATCCAGGCGCTGCGCGACGCCGGCACCAACCCGTACCCCTACAGGTTCGATCGCACGCATTCACTCGATCAACTCCGCGCCGAGTTCAACGAGTTGGAGCCAGGCTCCGAAACGGACCAGCGTGTCGCCGTTGCCGGAAGGATGATGCTGCGTCGCGAGCAGGGCAAGCTGATCTTCGCGACGATGGTCGATCGCAGCGGCGAGGTGCAGCTCTTCGTCTCCAAATCCGTGATCGGCGACGAGGGCTTCGCCGCATTCGGAGAGTTCGATCTGGGCGATTGGTTGGGTGTGGAAGGCACGGTGATGACCACCCGCAAGGGCGAGCTCAGTGTGAAGGTCGACCGTCTCGAGCTGCTGGCCAAGGCAGTACGCCCGATGCCCGATAAGTGGCATGGCCTGACCGATACCGACACTCGGTTTCGTCAGCGATACGCGGACCTCATCGTCAATGAGGACGCCCGCCGAGCGTTTCGCATCCGCCACGAGATCGTCGCCAGCTTCCGTCGGACCTTGCAGTCGGAGGGTTTCATCGAGGTCGAGACGCCCGTGCTGCACCTCGAGGCCGGCGGCGCGCATGCACGCCCCTTCATCACCCATCACAACACGCTCGACATGCAGCTGTACCTGCGCATCGCGCTCGAGTTGCACCTGAAGCGGCTGATCGTCGGTGGCATGGAGCGCGTCTTCGAGATTGGCAGGATCTTCCGCAACGAGGGCATCTCGACACGTCACAACCCCGAGTTCACGATGATGGAGCTCTATCAAGCGTTCGCCGATTACTCGGAGATGATCGACATCACCGAGCGATTGATCACACAAGCCGCGATCGATGCGACCGGTACATCAGTCGTCACCATCGGCGACGACCAAGTGGATCTGGCGCAGCCCTGGCGCCGAGCCCGCATGATCGACCTCACCAGCGAGGCGATCGGTGCCGAGGTCCATCCGTCGATGCCGTTGGAGACGCTTCGAATGTTGGCCGACAAGCACGGTGTCGGTTACGAGCCGTCATGGGGCAGCGGCAGGATGATCGAGGAGCTGTTCGAGGCAACGGCGGAGTCGTCACTGCTTCATCCCACATTCGTAACCGGGCATCCGGTCGAGATCTCGCCACTGGCGAGGGCCGATCGCAACGATCCACACCTCACAGAGCGGTTCGAGTTGTTCGTCCTCGGGCGCGAACTGGCCAACGGCTACACCGAGCTCAACGATCCGGTCGAGCAACGTGCCCGCTTCGAGGACGAACACGCCGCGCGCCAGGCCGGTAACCTCGAGGCCGGCACTGTCGACGAGGACTACCTCCGAGCGCTCGAGTACGGGATGCCGCCGACTGGCGGTCTCGGTATCGGGATGGACCGCGTGGCGATGCTGATCGCCGGAGTCCACTCGATCAAGGAGGTCATCTTGTTCCCGACGTTGCGTCCAGAGGTGATGTAGATGAGTGAGGCGTGGGGCCATGGGCTGGCGACAGTCGACGCCTACGGTGCTCTGCTCGATGCCTGGTATCCCGAGCTCGGCCTCGGCGACATGCAGGCGTCGACGAACGTAGCTCAGCTTGACTCCGCGCAGCATCACGACGACGTGCGCGACGTCGAAGTGATCGCGCTGCACACGTCGATCGATCTCGACGTCGCCCCGACGTCGCCCGCCGACCTGTATCTGCGTCTCCACCTGCTCTCCAACCGAATCTGCAGGCCGCGCACCATCAACCTGGACGACGCCTTCGGAATACTCAACAACGTTGCGTGGACCAGCCACGGCCCTGTCGCTGTCGAACAGATCGACGAAGTCCGTTGGAGGATTCGCAGCGCCGGGTCGGTCCTGACTGTCCACGGTCTCGACAAGTTCCCACGCATGACGGACTACGTCGTTCCGAGTGGTGTGCGGATTGCCGACGCCGACCGGGTTCGACTCGGTGCCTACCTTGCTCCTGGTACGACCGTGATGCACGAGGGGTTCGTCAACTTCAATGCCGGCACGCTCGGTCGGTCGATGGTCGAAGGGCGCATATCCGCCGGCGTCGTCGTCGGTGATGGCAGCGACATCGGTGGTGGTGCTTCGATCATGGGCACGTTGTCGGGCGGAGGCAAGGACCAGATCACGATCGGCGAGCGCTGCTTGTTGGGCGCTGAGTCGGGCATCGGGATCAGTCTCGGCGACGAGTGCGTGGTCGAGGCCGGGCTGTACGTCACGGCAGGCACGTTGGTCAAGATGCCCGATGGTGAGATCGTGAAGGCCCGCCAGCTCAGCGGCGCCGGCGGATTGCTGTACCGGCGCAACAGCCAATCCGGTGCCGTCGAGGCGATCCCCAGGTCGGTTGCCTGGGAGGGCCTGAACGCCGCGCTGCATCACAACGACTGATCGCAGCCATGATGTGTCCGTGATCGATTTCTACCGCGCCGCGCGCAACGACCTCGACAACGGTCCGTTCGCGACGACTGAGATCGTCGTGCGCGGCGTGCCGATGAAGGTCTTCGCAGCTGCACCGCCCACCTTGCGGGAGTTGTGGCAGATGACTGCCGCGCACGCCGACAAGACCTACATCGTCTACGAGGACGAGCGACTGACGTACGGCGAGGTCCACGCCCGGGTGCGTTCACTCGCCCACTACCTCCAGAGCTCGTGTTCCGTCGGTTCCGGCGATCGAGTGGCCATCGCAATGCGCAACTACCCAGAGTGGGTCATCGCCTATTGGGCAACCGTGTCGATCGGCGCTGCCGTCGTCGGCATGAACGCCTGGTGGACCAGCACCGAGATGGAGTTCGGTCTCACCGATTCACGACCGAAGGTGTTGATCGCCGACGATGAACGATTGGAGCGAACGCTGCCCCTCCTCGACGGCCTCCGTGCAGTGGCGCCGTTGCATCTCATCACCGTTCGATCCGATCATGCTCTGCCGATCGATGCCACAAGTTGGGACGACGTCGTCGTTCCCGGTGATGCCCCGCCCGATCTGCCGGCGGCCGAGATCGATCCCGACGACGACGCGTGCATCTTCTACACGTCGGGCACGACGGGATTCCCCAAGGGTGCTCAACTCACGCATCGCGGCTCGATCCACAACATCTTCAACATCGCCTACATGACGACCGCGATCGCAATGGCAGAGGCCAAGGCTGTGGCGGCCGGAGTGATCCCCGGCCCAACAGACGCGAAGGCTGCACCGGATCAGATCGTTCTCATGGCACCCACTCCGCTCTTTCACGTGACTGCGTGCAACTGCATCATGCATCCTGCGACTCTTGTCGGCGGCCGTGTCGTCCTCACCCGCAAGTGGGATCCGGGCCGGGCGCTCGAACTGATCGAGCGGGAGCGCGTGACAACGTTCTCCGGCGTTCCGACCATGAGTCGGGAGCTCCTGGCACACCCCGACTGGGCAACCCGCGACACTTCGTCGTTGAGCGGGATGACTGGTGGTGGCGCAGCGGTGCAACCCGACCTGGTTGGCAAGATCGACAAGGCCCTCGAGAACGGCGCACCCGGCACCGGATACGGCCTCACCGAGACACACGGAATCGTCACAGCCAATTCGTCGAGGTTGTACCTCGCCAAGCCAGATTCGTGCGGCCCGATCGTGCCGACGCTCGACGCGAAGCTGGTCGACGAGGAGGGCAACGACCTTCCGGCTGGCCCCGCTGTCGTCGGTCAGTTGTGCGTGCGCGGCCCGATCGTGATCAAGGGCTATCTCAATCGCCCGGAGGCGACGGCCGATGCGATTCGCGAGGGCTGGTTCAACACCGGCGACATCGCCCGCATCGACGACGACGGTTTCGTGTTCATCGTCGATCGCGCCAAGGACATGGTCCTGCGCGGCGGGGAGAACGTGTACTGCAGCGAGGTCGAAGCGGTCATCTACCAACTCGAGGCGGTTGCCGAAGCTGCGGTGTTCGGCATTCCTGACGAACGACTCGGCGAGGACGTGGCGGCGGCAATCGTTCTGCGAAAGGGCTCGACCCTGACCGAAGACGACCTGCGCGAGTTCCTCGCCCAGCGGATCGCCAGGTACAAGATCCCCTCGAAGGTCTGGTTCCTTGCTGACCAACTACCGCGCAACGCCAACGGCAAGTTCGTCAAACGCGAGCTGCGCGCTCAGCTGCTCGACGCTTGACCGAACCATTGAGGGGATCAACGTGATGACCACTCGCAATGAGGAGCTCGTTCACCAGTTCTTCGCCACTTTGAGTACCGGTGATCTCGAGGCTTTTCGAACACTCATCCACTCCGAGGGCTCGTGGGAGGTGATGTCGACCGCCGTTCCCGGTGCCGGCTTGACGCAGGGGCCTACATCATGAGCGTCGTCTGATCCCTGCGGTCGACGGTCAGAGCCAACTCACGGTCTCAGGGTTGGTGTCGTCAACTGCCCGCTCACACGTCGGGCAGTAGAGCCGAGTTTCTAGAGCGGTACCGCACGAGTCGTGGACGGGCCCCTCTGAGTCACCGGTTTGACGCGCTCCCCATGCCGAGAGCAGCGAGATCGCGCTGCCGAGCTCCCGGCCGCTCTCGCTGAGCGCATACGCCAGCCGAACCGGTCGCTGGCTATAGGGCGTCGCGACGACAAGCCCGTCGCGTTCGAGTTGACGAAGCCTGGTGGTCAACACGTTCGGTGCGATGCCCGTCAGCGAGCCCGCCAACTCCCCGAACCGCTTCGGCCCGTCGAGCAGGCCGGCGACGACCCGCAACGTCCAGCGATCACCAATCACGTCGAGGGCGTGGGCAAGGCTGGCCGAAGACATCGCCGAAGACATCGAGAGCCAGTCTTGTCGATGAGCATTCATGGTGGTATGTTACTTGTAAATACGTAGTGACTAGCAAGGAGCAAGTAACATGTCTGCAATCGCAGATCTCTCGTCCGGCGCTCGATCCGTGCTGTCGAAGCTAGGTGGATCGGTCGTATCCATCGGCACAGACGGTCGTGGAAGCGGCCTCGTCATCGCGGCCGGCAAAGTCCTGACCAACGCCCACAACCTGCGCGACCGCACGACGTTGGTGACGTTCGCCGACGGCGGCGCTGCCCAGGGTTCGGTCGTCGGTGCGGACGAGGACGGTGACCTCGTCGTGCTCGAAGTCGACACCGGCTCGATTGCCCCGGCGACGTGGGCCGAAGGACTCCCGGAGGCAGGCGACGTGGTCTTCGCGGTCAGCCGTGGCGGTCATCGCCTCCGAATCTCGTTCGGAATGGTGTCGACGGTCGATGTCGCCTTCACCGGTCCGCGCGGCCGCCAGGTCCACGGCGGAGTGGAGCACACCGCATCGCTCGTACGCGGCTCCTCCGGTGGACCGATCGCCGACGCCGACGGCCGAGTCCTCGGCTTGAACACTCACCGCACCGGGCGTGGCTTCTACGTCGCCCGCCCCATCGATCCCGCGTTGCGGGCGACCATCGACGACCTCGCTGCGGGTAAGTCGGTCGTCCGGCCCCGGCTGGGCCTCGCGTTGGCACCACCGGAGGTGGCAGCGAAACTTCGCGCATCGGTCGGCTTGCCGCCACGCGACGGCCTGCTCGTGCGTGGTGTCGAGCCCGGTGGTCCCGCTGCCAACGCCGGCATTGCCGAAGGGGATCTCTTGGTTGCTGCAGGAGACACTCCGCTGGCGTCTATCGAGGCGTTGCACAACGCGTTGTCGGACGTCGGCGAGACGTTGACCTTGACGATCGTGCGCGGCACCGAGGAGCGAACCGTCGTCGTCGAATTCAGTTCGAAGCAGGACTGAGTCAGGCGAGAGCCGCTTCGATCCGCTCGAGCGACCCGCCTGGATCGGTCGGGTCGTAGAAGACCGTGGACAACCCGACGTCTTGTGCACCGCGCACGTTGATCTGCTGATCGTCCACGAAGACGACGTCGGACGGTCGCAGATCTCCGAATGCTCGCAGTGCCAGCCGGAAGGCCTGCGGGTCAGGCTTCAAGTAGCCGGTGACGGAGCCATCGACGATGAAGTCGAACTGCCCGATCACGGAGATACCATCCTTCCATTCCGGCCCGTGAAAGGCGTCCATGTCGTTGGTCAGAACACCGACGGTTCTGCCCGCCGCTCTGTGGCGGGCAATCAACTCCGCCATCTCCGGACGGACGAGGTGATCGCCGGGTGGCTCGTAGAAATGGCGCATCAAGCCCTGCACGTCGAGGCCGTAGGGCTCGCCACGGACTGACCAGTACTCCCGCTCGGTCAGTTCGCCTGACTGCCAGCGCACGTAGTCGGCATCTGTGCTGGTATCGAATGGTCCACGCCATGACATCGGGCCCAAGGTCTCTTCGGCGCTTTCGATGAGCTCGAACGGGGTCAGCAGCACGGGCCCTCCGAAGTCGAGCAACAGGTGTTTCAGCGGTTGCGCGGTCACGAGCACGAGTTGACCAGCACGACCCATTTCCGACAACGCCTTCGTTCTCGCCCGCGGAACGCTCTGAGATACCGTCGCGGACATGCCTATCGCGCACAACCAGGATTGTGAGATCTACTACGAGTCGTTCGGGGAGCCGTCGGATCCGACGCTCCTTCTCGTCAACGGACTGGGCAGCCAATGCATCAACTACCACGAGGACTGGTGCGCGATGTTCGTTGGGCGAGGCCTTCGAGTCGTGCGATTCGACAACCGCGACGTAGGGCTTTCATCGAAGTTCGACCATGCGCCGGATGTCGGTGGTGAGGTCGCATACAACGTCTCGGACATGGCGGCCGATGCCATGGCCGTGCTCGACGAGATCGGGGTGGATCGTGCCCACGTGATGGGCCTGTCCATGGGTGGCATGATCGTGCAGGTCATAGCGATCGAACACCCCGACCGGCTCTTGTCGATGACATCGGTGATGTCGCACAGCGGCGAACGTGATTACGGCGCTCCGACTCCTGCGGCCCTGGCCCTGCTGACCGCGCCCCCCGCCGCGGACCGCGATTCATACATCGATCGCCACATCGAAGGCCTGCGCGTGTGGGGCAGCCCCGCTTACGCCGACGAGGCCAGATGGCGCCGCTACGCGGAGCGCGCCTTCGATCGATGCTTCCATCCATCGGGCCAGGTGCGCCAGTACCGAGGCATCCTCGCTTCGCCGCCCCGTGCCGATCGTTTGCCTGATGTGCGCACCCCGACTTTGGTGATGCACGGCGACCGAGACACCCTCATCGACATCAGCGGTGGCCGTCGCACGGCCGAACTGATCCCGGGTGCGCGATTCGAGGTCATGGAGGGCATGGGCCACGACTACCCACCTCAGTTGTGGGATCGCTGGGTCGACCTCGTCACGTCGTTCGTCTTATCGACCTCTGACGTTTAGGAGGGCGACGCTTTTAGTCGAGGATCGTCACGACGCCGTTGTCGCCATCCACGCGCAAGCGCATACCGGTCTTGATCGACTTGGTGGCGAACGCCGTGCCGGTCACCGCCGGCAGCCCATACTCGCGGCAGACGATGGCGGCGTGACTCATCATTCCGCCGGAGTCGGTCACCGTTGCCGCGATTCGGCGGAAGATCGGTGCCCACGAGGGCGCCGTCACCGGTGCGACGAGGATCTCGCCATCTTGGATCTCCGAGACCTGCTCGGCGCTTGTCAAGACGCGGGCGATGCCTTCAACCACGCCGGGCGACGCAGCGAACCCACTGAGGCCGCCGTCGTCGCTGACGCCCCCGAGCCACTTCTGGATCGAGTCGCTGGTGATCCCCCAGAGCATGATGGTGAATGGTTCGGTCACCACCTCGGGCGGAGCCCCGAGCGCGGGCGGCGCATCCCACGCCTGGCACGCCGCCATGATCTGCCGGCGCTTGGCAACGACGTCCGGCCAGTACGACGGCCCTCGCGGCTCGACCCCGGCGGCCCAGGCAAAGGTGAGGTCGCTGATAGCAGTCGGGATCTCGTCGCGCTTGAGCATGAAGATGTCGTCAGCATTCGACCAGAACCCTTCCTTCATCAGCACGTTCGACAGCTCGCGCATCTTGCGCCACATCACGCTGATGCCCCAATGCTCGACATAGAAGTTGTGGTTCTCGACGTAGTGGAAGACCGTTCGGCTGAGACCGAGCTTGGCCTCGAAGTTGGCTTTGTCGTCGCCGTCGAGCAGATCGATGTACTCGGACGCGACGCGATCACGCTCGGCGATCACCGCGTCTTGCGGGGTGTCGATCTCCTCCCCCGCCTGCAACTTGCGGATGTAGCCGCGCAGGAACGAGAACGGGATGTCGAGACGCTCAGCCCATACAGCATCGGTGTGGTAGAAGCCGGTTCCGTTGCTGTAGTTGAACCACGGGTATTGCGCAGTCGCGTACTCCGACAACCAGTCCTTTCCGCCATCAGCGTCCTTGACGGCTGCCAGCGCCTGATCCACGGTGCCTTCGCACAGCGTGTCACCGAGGCCTGTGTCGACAGCGAGGCGGGCGAGCCGACGCAGCTCTTCGTCCGGCCGGAACAGATCGACGTTTATGCCCGCGACCATCTTGGCGATCGACAGGTCCGGGATGTTGGGGAACACCTGCTTGCAGAAACCGAAGTAGTCGAGATACGCGGCGTACCCGAGGTTGAGCATCTCGAAGTGCAACTGCCACAGCTCGAGTGACAGATCGACCAGTTCGTGGTAGCCGTGCTGCAGGTCGTAGACGTTGCTGCGGCCGGCGTGACCGGTGACAACTTCCAGGTCGACCATGTCGGGCAGCGGCTCGAAGTTGAGGGCTTCGAGCTTGGCGATCACTGCTTTGGCCTTCTCGATCCACTCTTCCTCGATCGAGTCCCAGTTGGCGTAGTAGTGGCCTGCACGTTGCATGAAGTGCTCGATCCGACCCGGTATCTCGCTGGGATCGGCCACTGGTACAGGTGTCAGGTAGAACCACCCGTTGAGGACGCGAATATCGATGCCCATCGCAGGCGGGACGATGTAGTGGCGGCTGTTGTACGAGCCGAGCGAGGCGAACGCGTACTCGACCAGGCTGATGTCGAACGGCGGCAGAACGGTGGGTAGGTGGATCGCATCGCGGAACCAGAACATCGAGTCCTCGTACGGCTTGCGAGCCTCGCTGAACAGCAGATGATATGGATACAGGTCCTCCCAACCCTCGGCACCCGGCGGGGTGGAGATGGAAAACGGGCTGTCGAAGCGATCCTTGGTCATTGCAGTTCCCCCAGTGGTTGACGTGGTACTTGCGGCTTGCTGTATTGGGCTTGCTGTATTGGGCTTGATGGTTACGACTTGACTTGCACGGGTCGCAACAGGTTGCTGACGACCCCTTCGACACCGGTGTGCACGCCCTGGCTCACCTGGCGAGGCTTGTTGCTCCACACGGTCTCCGGCCTGCTCTGCAGGAGGTGAACAGTGGTTCGATCGTCATCGATCGTCACCGCCCACTCGACGTCCTGCGGGCGACCGAAATGCTTCTCGGCCTGCCGAGCCAGTCGGGCGATCGCTTTGATCTCGTCGTCGGTCAGACTGGGCGACGTGCTGCGCGTTGGATCGAGCGGGCGTTCCACGACCTTGTCGCCCTCGATGCAGCACTCCAGCTCCTTCGCCGAGACGGTGCGCTTGGTGATCTCGAAGATGACCTTGTCGATCATGTAGTTGTCGGGAGTGACCATGCCCGACACAACGGATTCACCGAGCCCGAACGCGGAGTCGATCACGATGGTCGAACGGTCCCCGTTCGTCGGGTCCAGGGTGAAGGCCACACCTGCAGCCTTCGGCAAAACCATCTGCTGCACGGCAACACTCATCGCCACCTCGGCGTGCCCGTAACCACTCTCGTAGCGATAGGAGATGGCCCTGTCGGTGTAGAGACTTGCCCAGCACCGCACGACGTGGTTGACGACGCTGTCAGCTCCACGGATCCACAGGTAGGTGTCCTGTTGGCCGGCAAACGACGCGTCCGGTTGGTCCTCGGCGTTCGCGCTCGACCGCACCGCGACGGCTACGTCATCGATGCCCGCCTGCTCGCACAGTTGTTGGTACCCGGCACGGATCACGCTCTCGGCGGCGGGCGAAGGGCCGGCGTCGAGCACCAGTTGCCTGCAGAGCCGGGCCGCCCTGCCGAGCGCGTGCATGTCCGTCACATCGAGGTCGTCGAGCAGCTCCGCAAGGTGCGGACCGACATGGTCTCTGCCCATCGAGTCAGCAAAGGCTCGTGTCGTGACGGCGAAGCCCGGCGGCACCGGAAGGCCAGCCCGCGTCATCGCGCCCAAGCTGGCGCACTTTCCGCCCACGATCGGCTGGTCCGTGTCGGTGTAATCGTGAAAGAAGATGGCGTGATCCGCCACTACCACGACACCCCTTCGTACGCGTCCCAGCAGCGGCGGGTCGCCTCGGCGCCGGCGAAGTACGCGGCACGCGCCGATCGGCGCTTCGCGTCGGTGTCGAGGTAGCGCTCGGCGAACTCGCCGACGTGGCCGCCATGGTCCTCGTCAACCATGATGTGGATCGTGTGGAAGGCGTAGTCGTCGGGGTCCAACAGATGGCCGTAGTGATGCTTGAAACCCTCGACGGCCCGGATGTAGGCAGGAGGGATCTGGTTCTCGATGCCCAGACTGGCGCCGAACTGGAACTCGTACCACGGCCGCTGATGGGCGAGGTTGTAGAGGAAGCTCTCGCTCAGCACAGCCTCGACGTTGGGCGTGGCTTCGGTGATGACCTCGTCGGGCGCGCCAAGCGCTCTCGTGAACTCGAACAACCAATGCAGGTGACCGTGGCCTGATTTCGACTGGATCCCGAGCACCTCCTCGCCGATGTTCTCGATCACGCTCTCGGTCATCTCGTAGGGGATTCGCCCCAACCAGATCGAGAGGAATCGACGGGTGTGGTAGGTGACGCCGTGGTAGTGCTGACGAGCCCAGCCGACGAGCTCTTCCTTCGTGGCCTCGCCCTGCGCCACGCGTTCTACCCAGCGTGCCTTGTCGAGCGTGCGGCCGGAAGCGACAAGCTCCGCTCGCATCTCGTCTACGTATGCCTCACCGTCGAACGACATGTCTCGAACCCCCTCATCGCGTTTGGACTGTCGAGGCACTGTCGCACCGCGACGATTTGCACTCAAGATGACCGTTCCGGAGATCGGAACGGATGCTGGGGCGGGTTCGGTGTCGGTGCTGCGATGATGTCGAGGTGGCGACGTCCGACGCAACATCCGATCTGGCAGATCTGATCCGTCGACGTCGCACCAGCATGCTCGTCGACAAGCAGCGCGAGGTTCCGCACGAATTCATCGGCGAGATGTGCGAGCTTGCGCAGTGGGCTCCGAACCACAAGAGGACCTGGCCGTGGCGATTCGCGATCGCCGATGGTCGCGCCCGCGCCCGGCTCGGAGAAGTCGTCGCCGATGCAATGCAGGCCCACGGTGATCCCCCCGAGAAGGTGGAAAAGGCTCGCACGAAGTACCTGCGAACTCCGACGACATTGGTCGTCGGCTCGGCGCCGGGCGACTCGCACCTGCGCACCGCTGAGAATCGCGATGCCGTCGCTGCCGGGATCCAGATCGTGTTGCTCGCGGCCACCGAGAAGGGGTTGGCGAGCTACTGGAGCTCGTGCCCCAAGGGAGCCAACGACGTCGTCGCCCAGCTGTGCGGCTTCGAACCGGGTACACACATCAGCGCGCTGATCTACCTCGGGTGGGCATCCAAGACGGTCGAGTCGCCCGGCCGGCCGGCCGCTGAGGTGCACGTGATCGCGGCGGATTGACACCGCCTTTCAAGACCGGTCAGTCCTAAGACTTTTGTACGGGTTCAGTACTAGTACCAAGGTGCAATAGCGGCTTATACCGACAGACGAAGAAGATGAACACGACCCCGCAAGCCCGTCCAGCGGAAGGGTCGTATCCGAAAGCTTCACTGGGAGCCCGGTCGCCGCCCGACGATCGGGCTTCTGTGATTTTCACCCCCAGATGCTCTTGCGCGGCGGAGGGGTCACGACGACCGCCCCCATCAGCGTGCCGATCGGTGTGATGCACAATCGGGTGTCCTGGCCGTTGACCTTCGACTCGCACTTGCCGCAGATGCCCTCCGGGCAGCCGCGTCGGGGCCGCACGTGCTCGGCGATCTCGCGGATCGCCTTCAGCGCGGCCATCGTCGGATCGGCCAGGATCGAGTACTCGACGTCGTCGACCGTCAACACCGTGACAACCGGCGGCTCGCCGTACCCGGCAAAGCCCCCACCATCAATTTTGGCCCCGTCGATCCTGGGGCTGTCAATCCTTGGGCTGTCAACTCTGGTGTCGGAATCGATGGTCATGTGTACCAACTCGGTGTCGCCAGAGTTGGGATCTCCAACTCCAGTCCGCGGCCGCGGTAGGTGAGGACCGCGTGCTCGTGATCGTCGTACAGCTTGATGCGAACGTCTTCGGTGTTGTTCGGCTCACCGGGATCGTGGCCGACGGCCGACGCCGCGACAGCACGAATCGGCCCGGAGTGACCGCACATGTAGATGGCAGTGTTCGGTCCACTCTTCTCGACGATCTCGGTGATGCCCTGCCAGTGACGGCGCACGACGATCATCGGTGGCTCGAAGTAGAACAGCGGCTGGGTCAGCCACACGGTGATCGGGTCCCCGCCTGCCTGAAGCACGCGGTAGAAGCGGTTCATCTCGGTGATCCAGCCGGGACGATCGCCGACGCCGAAACGTTGATAGTTCTCGTGGATCTGGGCGAACTCCTGGAACGCTGCCGTGACGTCGACCTCTCGGCCGCCCGCCCACACCTGGAAGTTCTTGAACGCCTCATGTGGATACGGATCCTCGACGTTGACGTCGTGGATGCCGTACCGGCTGAGTGCCTGCAGCACGCCACTGCGGACTCCATCGGCCGTCTCCGTCGCCCTCGCTGTCGGAGCGTGCGGGAACCTGACCGTCATGCCTTCTTTCAGGCCCTTGGCCAGGTCTTGGCCCTTGCGATGTGCCTGCCAACGACCGAGTGGCGTCAGTGCGCCGTCGGTGATGTAGCCCTGCGTCTGGCCGTGGCGGATCAGGCGAACCTCGATCGATGTCGTGATGCGCTTGCGGAACTCGCCCGGGAACTGCTCGCGGGGGGACACGGTCTCCCTGGCGAACTCCTCCGTGCGGCCGGGCGGCGCCGTAACCCTGTCGAGCTCCTCGAGGGCGCGCAGCGTCGATCGCTCGCGCGCCCGCAGCACGAAAGCCGGCTCTTCGCCCTCGACTTCGTGGGGCCCGATCGGCTCTGCCCGGCGCCGCGCGTACTTGGCGAGGTACAGCGGCGCGTCGTCGCGCGTGACGCTCATGTGTATATCGACACGAACGATTCGACGACACGATTCTCGTAGTAGAACAGCGCCTTGCCCAATTGGTCCTCAGTCCACGTGATGGTCTCCCAGTCGGTGTCGGTCTTGTAGCCGCCCGTGAACACTTCGTTGCGGTTCCCGACCGGATCGAAGAAGTAGATCGTGTGACCGCGTGTGATGCCGTGCCGGGTCGGTCCGATGTCGATGTCGATGCCATTCATCCGCAAGATGTCTGCGGCCCGCCCGACTTCGCTCCAGCTGTCGAGCCAGTACGCGAAGTGGTGCAGCCCACCGTTGGCTCCGCGGGTGAAGGCGATGTCGTGGGGCTGGCGCGACCGCTCGAAGAACACGATCAGCTGGTAGCCCTCGTTGGTGACGAGTTGCTCGGTGAGCCGGAAGCCCAGCACCTCGCTCATGAACCGCGCTGCATCCGGGACGTTCTCCGTTGTCAGCAAGCAGTGGTCGAGGCGGGGCGGAGCAATCCCGACCAGGTCCATCGGCATCGGCGGCGGGTTGAACAGCGGAAGTCCGTTGCCGACCTTCTCCATCTTCGCGTAGATCTCCATCGTGTGGCCGGTGGGCGAGTCGAAGCGAATTGCCTCACCCTGCCCGAGCTCGGTACCCGCGGCGATGCGCTCAACCGTGCATCCGTAGCGCTCGAGGGTCGTTTCGTACCCTTCGAGATCGTCGATCGACTCGGTCTTGAAGGCAACATGCTCCAGCCCGTATCGATTGGCACCGGTGAGGACCAGGGAGTGATGGTCCTGCTCGTCCCAGCCCTTCAAGTAGACGTGATTGTCGTCGCGGGCCACCTCCCGCAGGCCCAACACCTCGGTGTAGTAGGCGGCACAGAGCTCTAGATCGGGAGTTCGAACCTCGACGTGTCCGAGACGGAAGATAGCCATGGATTCATCTTGGTTCCGTGACTCCGGCTCTGGAAGGACACCGTTCTGACAGACGGAACGACAGTGTTCCGCGACCACTCGACGCGTGAGAGCGTGTCGCATGGCATTCGATGGTGAAGCGTTCGTTGACGAGATGCGTGAAGAGCTGCAGGCGTCGGGCCGTACGCTCGACCAAGCCGACTGGGTGAAGCGCACCCAGCAGGGCGAGGCGACGAAAGAGGATCTCGTGGCCTGGGCGCGCCAGCACTATCACGGCGTCACGTACCACACTCGGCGAATCCTGTCGGCGTGGGTCACCCGCATCCCATACGAGATGACTGACGGCGTGATCGAGAACATCGCCGAAGAAGTCCTGGGCACGACGTCGAAGTCGGGCTTCGGACATCTGCATTGGCTGTTCGAGTTCACCAGGGCACTTGGAGCCCCGGACGAGGTGATCACGGAGGCGACGCCAAACGTCGATGCAATGGCCAGTAGTGGCTTCCTGTATTCCCTGGCCCAACAGCAGCCCTGGTACGAGTTGACGTTCGGTGGGATCCTCGCGATCGAGAACCAGATCCCCGCGGCCTACATCAAAGCTGTCGAAGGTTACAAGACCCACTACAGCGACATCCTGCAACCCGACGACTACGCCTTTCACACCATCCACATCTTGGTCGACGAGGATCACGGCGGTCATGTCGGGGAGTTCGCCGAGCGGTACCTCGACGACGACGTCAAGCGTCGCGCCGCTCGCGCCTCGTACTTCGCCGGCGCCGAATTGACCAGGCGCTGCTGGGACAACCTCGGGGACTGCAGCTGGTAGTTGCATCCGCGGTGTCCCGCTCAGTGGAACGCGCCTAGTGTGTTGCCGTGGCAACGCGAAAACGGGAAACGCCTGAGTCCGCTGTGGCGCGGGCGCTCGGTCTGCTGACTGCGTTCAGCTTTGCCGAGCCGGTGCTGGGGGTGTCCGAATTGGGGCGACGCGTGCGCTTGCCGAAGAGCACGGTGCACCGACTGCTGAGCATCCTGGTGCATGAAGGATTCGTGGAGCGAACTCCCGACGAGCGTTACCGGCTCAGCCTCAAGCTGTACGAGATCGGACAAGAGGTCGTCA
>JANMRB010000017.1:0-7103 GCA_031370825.1 Ilumatobacteraceae bacterium | reverse complement strand
GATCGTGCCCGCCTGGCGTGCGTCGACGACGACGACTTGACCCTGCGACGCGGGATTCACGGCATCGAGCATGGTCTCGCCGTCGAGCCGCAGGTACTGCTCGCACTCCTCCACCACGCCGTACGGCTCGCTCGCGACCACGAAGCAGTCGTCGCCGAGGCCGACGTAGAGCGCCTGACCACTTCCCCGCAACGCCAGGTAGAGGTGGTCAGGCTGATCTGCGGCTGCGGCACCAATGGCCACGCTGCCGTCGAATTCGGCAACCGTGCGACGGAAAGCTTCACCGAGGTCCGCCACACCCGCTGCAGCGTGTCGGGCCATCACTGCGGGGATGACTTTGGCGTCGGTGGTGATGGGGCCGGCGATGTGCAGGCCGTGGCGCACCTTGATGTCGGCGTGGTTGTCTACGTCGCCGTTGAGGACCGCGATCATGTAGGGCGCGCCGCCCGCCTGTTCGAGCTCTTCGCTGTTGAGCGGATGGCAGTTGGCCTCGCTGATGATTCCCACGCTTGCCCAGCGGGTGTGCCCGAGCACGGTGAGACGGGCGTTGGGCTGTGACAGAGCGAGGCGCAGCAGTGCATCGGACGCGACCGCCGTTCGCAGTGCACGCGTGTTGTCACCGAGCTCACCGATCTCAGCAGCCGCTTTGTAGACGAAGCCGAGGCACTGACCGGCGACACGGACAGAGCCGTTCTGAAAGAGCGGATCCGTGTTGCGCTCCGCGAGCATTCGCCTGACGACAGGGTCCGATGGCGAGAGGCCGTGACCCCACACGAACAGATGGAGTCCGGCCGAGTCGCGGCCGCGCACCTCGAGTCGATCGAGGGCGGACAGCGATTGCTGAACGGCGAGATAACCCGCGACCGCAGCGATCGTGCTGTCGCGACCGACGAGCAGCTCGACTTCACGCGCCGTGCGCAAACGGTCGAACCGGACAGCCCACATCGCGTCGCGCAGATCGATCAACTCGGTGGCGATTCCTTCTTGCGCGTCGGGATCGAGCGACTCGTCCGACTCGATCCGGCCCTCGGTCTCGGCCACCCGGGCGTCGAGCTGATCGAGCCTCGCAATGATCCCGACACCCAGTTCGTAGCGACCGATCAGGGCGCGCACACCGGGCACACCTTTCAACAGATCGTCGCAGCGCCGAACGGCTGCCGCAGCCTCGGTGAGGGATTCGGCGGCGACGGCGTGATCGAGGTGCACAAGTATTTCTTGCGGCTCTGGCACTGGTCGTTGCGAGGGCCTGCTGACGATACCGATGATGCCGCACATGAGTCTTCAGGCTATCGACCGAACCTGGCCGAGACCGGTTGCCGGTGCCCGTTGAGGTTTCAGCCGAAACGGTCGAAAACCACGGCGGCAAGCGTTTCAGCCGTGGCTTGTGCAAGGTGCTGCGTCTCGGCCTCGACCATGACGCGGATCAAGGGCTCCGTACCACTCGGTCGCACAAGAATTCGACCTTCACCATGCAGCAGGTCATCTGCGACCGCTATCTCCGTTGCCAGCTCGGAGGCAACGTTCGGGTGGCGATGAGCAACCTTGACGTTGACGAGCACTTGCGGATACGACGTCATCACCTCGCCGGCAAGATCAGCCAACTTCAGCCCTTTTCGACGGGCATGAGCGGCAAGGCGCAGGCCCGCCAGCAACCCGTCTCCTGTCGTCGTCAGGTGCCTGTAGATGATGTGCCCGCTCTGCTCGCCGCCGATGGCATAGTTGCCGGCATCGAGCGCCTCGAGCACCGAGCGATCGCCGACCGCTGTGGTGATCACGTCGATCCCTGCCGAAGCCATGGCCTTGTGGAAGCCAAGGTTGCTCATGACCGTGACGACCACCGCGTTGTTGGTCAGCTGGCCTTCGTCGCGCAGCTGCAGAGCCGCCAACGCGAGCATCCTGTCGCCGTCGACGATGTTTCCGACGTGGTCAACGGCGATCACCCGGTCGCCGTCGCCGTCGAATGCCAGGCCGAGGTCTGCATGATGAGCGACCACAGCTGCAGACAACGACGCCGGATGGGTGGCGCCGCAGTGGTCGTTGATGTTTCGTCCGTTGGGCTCGGCGTTGATGACGACGACGTCGGCGCCGAGCAGCTTCGCTGCTCGCGGCGCGGCCTCGTACATCGCCCCATTCGCGCAGTCGAGAACGATCCTCATGCCTTCGAGAGAACCGGGCGACGTCGACTCGACGAGGAAGTCGCAATACATGCCGAGCTCGGCCGCCTGAACCGTGCCGGAGTGCGACGACGATTGTTGCAAGGGCTCCATCGAGGTCTCGATCGCCCCCTCGACATCGCCGGTGAGCTTCAGACCACCCGCCGCGAAGATCTTCACGCCGTTGTCGGCGTATAGGTTGTGTGACGCGGTGATCATTGCGGCCGGCGCGGCATGGCGGCCGGACAGGTAGGCCAGAGCCGGCGTCGGCAGCACACCCAGTCGGGTGACGTCAGCACCCGCCGCGTGCAGACCATCGACCAGTGCCTGTTCGAGTGCCGGCCCGGACTCGCGTGTGTCTCGCCCGATCAGCCATTCCCCGCGACCGAGCACCTCCGCTGCCGCGCGACCAAGTGAGCCGACGTAGTCGATCGTCAGCTCGGTCAGTGCCCGACCGCGTACTCCATCTGTTCCAAACCGAAGCTGGCCCACGGCCGAGCTTCGATCAGCGCTTGGTGTACTGCGGGGCCTTGCGGGCCTTCTTGAGGCCGTACTTCTTGCTCTCCTTGCGACGTGGGTCGCGGGTGAGCAAGCCGGCCTTCTTCAGCGCCGCGCGAGCCTCGGGATCGAGCTCGACGAGGGAGCGGGCGATCGCCATGCGCAGCGCACCGGCCTGGCCGCTGATGCCACCGCCGTGCATCGTCGCGTCGACGTCGTAGCTGGTCTCGGTCTCGGTGACACGGAAGGCCTCGGTGACGGTCATGCGCTGCATCGCAGTCGTGAAGTACGCGTCGAAGGCCTTGCCGTTGATCGTGTGCGTGCCGGTGCCCGGGCGCAGACGAGCGCGGGCAACGGCTTCCTTGCGACGACCGGTGGTCTGGGTGAGCGGTTTGGTTGCCATGGAACTGGTTCCTTTCGCGCTCAACGGGCCTTGGCCGCAGCGAGATCGAGGACGACTGGGAGCTGGGCGGCGTGGGGATGCTCCGGCCCGGCGTAGACCTTGAGCTTCTTGATCATCTGACGACCGAGCGGCCCCTTCGGCAGCATGCCCTGGATGCTGCGACGGATGGCCTCTTCGGGCCTGCGGCCGAGCAGCTTCTCGTATGTTTCCGTCTTCAGCCCGCCGGGATAGCCGCTGTAGCGATACACACCCTTGTTGGCAGCCTTGTCCTTCGTCAGCACGACTTTGCTGGCATTGATCACCACTACGTGATCGCCGGTGTCGATGTGCGGGGCGAAGATCGGCTTGTGCTTGCCGCGCAGGACACGGGCGGCCTCGGTGCACATGCGGCCGAGAACCAGGCCATCGGCGTCGATGACGTGCCAGGCGCGGGTGATCTCACTTGCTTTCGGGCTGTAAGTAGGCATTTCAGACCTTCGGAAATTAGGACTCGCCGCCGGCGATGCGTCGCCAGGGAACCGTGAAATGATACGGGCTTCTGGGCGAAATCGGCAAACGATGGCCGATATCAGCGAGTGCAGTCACACGACGTGATCACGCGGATTCGGCCGACCATGAGTTGCGATGGCACTCGACGACGGAGTCGAGCCATTGCTCGACTCGCTCCGCGAGAGCAGGGATCGAGTACTGCTCTTCGACACGCTGGCGGCAAGCGACCCGGTCGAGCTCGTCGATTCGACCGATCGCGGCGACCAAACCGTCCACGTCATCCGGCTCGACGAGAAACCCGGTTTTGCCATCGACGATGATCTCTGCTGGTCCTCCACGCCGGTACGAGATCACTGGTACTCCCGTGGCCATCGCCTCGATCGCCACGTTGCCGAAGGCCTCGACCCACTTGGGTGCCATGACGATCGCCGCGCAGCCACCGATCGCCTCCTGCAGGTCGTCCGTCGGGAGGAAACCGTCGTATGACACCCGAGCGCTTGGATGAGCCGCAACGACGCCGTCCCACAGCGACTGATCCTGCATCAGTCCCCATACCTTCAACGGCAGCCCGCTTGCTTCAGCGGCGGACACGACGTCATCCAGTCCTTTTTCCGGCGAGATCCTGCCGATGAATCCGAGGTACCGCGGTTCGTCAGCTGTGATGTGCAAGTCGTACCGCTCGAGAGCGATGCCGCTGCCGATCACCGGCACGCGACCAGCGAGGGTCGAGAACGTGTCGGCCTGTGCCTGGCTGTGCATCGCCACGTTGTGCGGGCGCAAGGCTGCGGCCCGATAGATGGCGTCGTCCATCGCGTCGCTCAGCGTCGCCATGCTGACCAGATGAGCGAGTGGGGTCTCGGTGAAGTACGGCGTGAGATGGTACGGCAGCCAGTCGTAGGCGAGATTGACGATCACATCGAACTGGTCTTGATGCATCCGGGCCCACTCGCACATTGCCGCGATGACGCTGTCGGCAGATATGCAAACCGGCGTGTCTCGATGGTCGCCGTGGGAACTCGGCTGCAACGTTCCCAGAATTTGATGCAACACCGTGCCCACGTGCAACGAACCGGCTGGGGCGAGCACCTCGACCTGATGACCGCGGCCTGTCAAACCGAGGACCAAGCTGTGAAGGGTCAGTTCGACACCGCCTCCGGTACCGCTGCCGAGCGGTCCGACCGGGGTCGAGATGATCAATATCCGTTGTGACGACATCGGCCCTCCATGCGGTGGCGCTCCGCTCTCAACGACAATGCTGTCAGCATTGTTCCCGCAGGTTCAGTCGTACCCGACTTCCCACAGGCACAAACCATGCGGTGGAGCTACCTGGCCCGCCGCTTGACGGTCTTTGGCCAACAGGATGCCGCGAATGTCGCCGGCGTTCAGCCGGCCCGTGCCGGCATCGACCATCGTGCCGACGATGGACCGAACCATCTGATGGCAGAACGCATTGCCTCGAATCTCGAAGCGCAACAGGCCCGGGCCGTAGTCTGTTGGCACCTCCGACCACCGCGCCAGCATCACGTTTCGCCTCATCGACGGTTCCGCCTGCGAATCGCCGCCTGGCTTGTCGATCGTCTTCGGGCGTCTGCAGAACGACGAGAAGTCATGCTCGCCGATCAGTGGATCGCAGGTCAGTCGCAGCGTCGGAAGAGACAACGGTGCCACGACCTGCCACGAGGTCGCCGCGAGGAACGTGTTCGGTTGCGGGGCGTTCCAGATGTCGTAGCGGTAATGCCGCCACTTGGCGGCAAAGCGAGCACTGAAGTCCGCCGACTCGGTCCACTTCGCATCGCGGGCGATCACATCGGGGCCACACATGCGGTTGACTCGTCGTACCAGAGCCTCGAGGTCGGTTTCGTCCGGAAGATCGCAGCTGACCACCTGACCCCAACCGTGGACGCCGGCATCGGTACGGCCGGCCCCCACGATGTCGACATGCTGGCGCACGACTTTTTCAACGGCATCTCGGAGCTCTCCCATGACCGTGCGCACTCCGTCGTTCTCGGCGAAGCCATGAAACGAAGTGCCGTCGTACGCAACGGTCAGCCTGGCCCGTCGCAGCATCGAGATCAACGATACCGTTCGCTCCGCGTGGCGCAGAACATCTACGACGACAACGAGTTCTTCACGGAGTACTCCAAGCTTGCCCGATCGGTGAAGGGACTCGACGGTGCGCCTGAATGGCCAACGCTGCGAGCGATGCTGCCGCCGATGGCGGGGCGTCGTGCGGTGGATCTCGGTTGCGGCTTCGGGTGGTTCAGTCGATGGGCGGCTGAGGCCGGCGCAGCGTCGGTCCTCGGCATCGACATCTCGGAGCGCATGTTGGCCCGGGCGGCGGCAGAAACAGACCACACTGCGATCACCTACGAACGACACGATCTCGACACCATCGGACTACCGAACAGCGCGTTCGATGTCGCCTACAGTTCGTTGACCCTGCACTATCTCGCTGATCTCGATCGCTTCTTGGCGACTGTGCACCGAGCCCTCGCAGCCGGCGGGAGCTTCGTCTTCTCGATCGAGCATCCGATCTACTCAGCGCCGTCGAACCCGGGATTCGTCGCCGATTCGACCGGCCACCTCTCATGGCCTTTGGATCAGTACCTGGTCGAAGGTCCGAGGACGACGGATTGGTTGGCGCCCGGCGTTCAGAAGCATCACCGCACGATCACGACCTACTTCTCGTCGCTTCAACACGCGGGCTTCGTGGTGGAGGAGCTCTGCGAGTGGGGACCGACAGCGGAGCAGATCGCCGAAGTGCCGGACTGGGCCATCGAGATCGAACGCCCACAGTTCCTGCTTGTGGCAGCGCGTCGACTCGAGCCCTAGCGCTCGTAGATCTCGACGCACTGCGCGTATTGGTCGCGGAACAGTTGCAGCACCTCGCCAGGCTTGGCATGCCGTCCCGTGCTCTTCTTCGAGTAGAGGACCTCTCCATCGACCACAACCTCGAAGACGCCCTTCGACCCCGTGATCAGCGACAGCTCAGCAACGACGTGTTGGTAGTCGTGCAGCAGATCGTGTGCGGCGCTCACGGCGCGCTCGGAATAGTCTCAAGGCACGCAATATGTGATCGAGATTCGGTGCCTGCTCACGGTGAGATCCTAAACCGCCCACAGCGCATTGCAGCTCTACCACCCCGTTCACGGCCCGTCTCGAATCGTCAGTGACGAAACCGGCGGCCGGCGTTCGCACGATCCGGGTGCCACGCGGCACCGTGTGAAGCTGGTGCCGGGGAAGTTTGGCGCCCAGATCGTTGGCGGCACGGCCGAGTTTCGTCACTGACGATTCGAGACGAGCCCAGACGTTCGATACCCGAGGGAGGAGTTGATTAAACCAACTCGATTCGAGCCATGGGGGCGTTGTCGCCTTGGCGCGGGCCGAGCTTCAAGATCCGCAGGTAACCGCCATTGCGGTCTTCGTAGCGCGGAGCAACTTCATTGACCAGTTTGTGGGTCATCTCTTTGTCGCCGAGATAGCCCTGGATCTGGCGGATGCGATGGATCCGCATAGCGCCTTCGTCTTGAGCCTTCTTGGCCTTGGTGATCAGCTTCTCG
>JANMRB010000015.1:0-13214 GCA_031370825.1 Ilumatobacteraceae bacterium | reverse complement strand
GGCCTCGTCGACGCAATATCGGTGGCAGGTTCACCGCCTCTGCTGCCCGCGGCAAGTCTGCCGTGCCCGCCACTGCGCATCGGCCTGTGGACCCAAGCCTTCAGCGGCAGCTCTGTCGACCCTGCCAACGCCAGCGCCGCCGAGCACTGCGCCTCGCTGCTCGAAGGCCTCGGCAGCAGCATCGAGATTTCGTCGCCGACACCGTTGTCGGATCCAGCATTGTGGAAAGCGGCGTCAACTCTCCTCGCCGTCAATCTTGCTGTCGAGGTGGACACGTGGTCGGCGAAGATCGGACGTGAGCTCACCGATGCGGATCTCGAACCAACGACGTGGCGTCTGGTGTCAGCGGGGCGCGGCATTGGTGCCGTGGACCTGCTGGCCGCCCAGAGCCTGCTGATCGAGCACACCGCTGTCGCCGAAACATGGTGGGAACGGTTCGACCTGCTGATCACACCGACCACGGCCAATGCTCCGACACTGCTGGGCGACTATGCGAAGGGCTACGAGTCGGGTCGCGGCAGCGCGTTCACCCGTCCCTTCAACGTCACGGGACAGCCGGCGATCAGCCTGCCGCTCGGTTGGCCGGACGACGGGCTGCCGCGCGGTGTGCAGTTGATCGGCCCAATTGGTCGCGACGATCTACTCATCACGGTTGCTGCTGCGCTCGAGGCGGTCGAACCGTGGGCGCAGCGCCGAGCTACGGTGAGCGCATGATCATCGCCGTGGTCAACTTCGCGCTGCCGACGCCCCTGGCGACAGATGAGGCACGAGCCATGTTCGAGGCCAGCGCACCGAACTACCAGAACGTCGACGGCCTGCTCCGCAAGCACTTTCTGTTGGCCGATGATGGCCGCAGTGCCGGCGGCGTCTACCTGTGGGAGAGCCGCGAGCAGGCCGAGGCCCTGTACGACGACGCCTGGCGGGAGCGGGTGGCCGCCCGATACGGATCGCAACCGCAGGTCATGTACTACGACAGCCAGGTGACGGTCGACCCCTCGTCGATCATCGTCGGCTGATCAAACTTCGATCACCAGGGGCGGCCATCACCAAGGATGAATAGTGCCGTCCCACTTGAAGAACGAGCCGGTCTGGTCGATGGTCAGGCCCGCGACGAGTTTGGCAATCGATGTGGCCGCGACATCGGGATCGAGTGTGGCCCTGGGGCCACCCATGTCGCTGCGCAACCAGCCGGGATGGAGCGAGATGACGGTGACCCCCTGAGATCGCAGCACCTGCGATTCCTTCAACGTGACAATGTTGAGCGCAGCCTTCGAGGTCGAGTACGAGATGTCCGGCCGATGGTTTGAGCCACCTCGATCGATCCGACCTGCGACGAGACTTTGACAACCGTGCCGGCGGCTGCGCGGAGATTTTCGACCAGAGCCTTGACCATCAACCACGGTCCCAGGACGTTGACATCCAGTACCGATCGGAACTGCTGCTCGGTGAGGTCCAATGCGCCCCGGGCTCCATCTTCGGCGCCAACCGCGCGTGCGTCGATGCCGGCGTTGTTGTACAGCAAGTCGACGGGACGGTCGCCGATCGCCTCGGCGAACGAAGCAATCGGCGCGAGGGGCTGCGGTCGAGAAAGACCGGTGAGGCCTGTATTGCCCGCGAGCCGAAATGTCATTGCCCGCTCACCTCATCGTCGTCGAACCGCTGATGGTAGGCACGCCGTTCGATCAGCAGGCCGTAGCGCATCGTCCAGAACTCCCCGGCCGCGCCACGGACCATGCGGCCGTCATCCGTGCGATAGCTCGACTTCCATTCGACGCAGATCGTGTCACCGTCAGCGGCACGCAATGTCATGTGCAACTGATAGTCGTGTCGCGTCGTGCCGCCGAAGCCAAGTCGGTTCGTGTGAAAGTCGCGAGCTTGCTCCAGTCCTTCGGCAACCTTCAGGCCGTTCCAATAGATCACGATGTCGGGATGCAGCAACGGCATGATCTGCGACAGGTCTTGGCTGCGGTACGCGGCCTGGGCGCGAGCCACAGCCTGGTCGGCAGTGGTTGCCGGCGTCAGCCCGACCAACCGGCGAGCCAGGTCGAACGCGTGCGAACGGGCCAACGGATCCACCGGCACGCCGACCATGCCAACCGCACGCGCACCTTCGATGCAATAGGGCGTGTCGTCGAGAAAGACGATCTCAGTGGGCGGCAGCCCGAAATCGGCAGCCGCCTTGAGGTATGGACCGGGTGCGGGCTTGCGCTCGCCGAACTCGGTGCAGTCGACGAGCACGTCGAACTTGTCGAACTCCGGTCGGCTGACCACCCACTCGCGGGTAGCGGACCGATACAAGTCGTTGCTGAGGATGCCGACCTTGATCCCCGCAGCGCGCGCCTCGTCGACGAGGGTCAGGGCGTCGGCTGCGAACACGCCAGAACCGAGCTGTGCACTCATGTCGCGCCACATCGTGATTCGGTCCGCGTATCCACCCGAGCGCGCCAGCAGGTTCCAATACTCGTCGATGTCGATCTCGCCGGCGAGGCATCGTTGCCACGCCGGATCACCGGCAGGATCCATCGCGCCGCGGCCTGTGAATCGCCGGGCGCTACGACGCTCCAACTCGTCGAGCACGACCCAGTTCGACTCCATCAGCACGTCACCTACATCGAACAAGAGCGCGCTGGGCATCGGGCTAAAGTACCTCCCCGGCCAACGGCCGCCGCAGTGAGAGAACCATCGCGACCGCGATGACACCGGCGACGGCAAACGCCAGACTGAATGGGTTGACGGTGCCGTCGAACGCCCGGTCGAAGCGTTCGCCGACGACCGCGCCTGCAGCGGTCGTGACCGTTGCGTAGACGGCAGCCGCGGTGCCGGCCACGTGACCGACGGGCACCATGGCTGCAGCATTCAGGTTCGGGAACAGCACGTTGTGGCCGACGAGCACCATTGCCAGCAGGATCAGGAACGGCCAGAACGGGGGCCGTCCATCGAAGCTGCGACTGAGCGCATACATGGCTACCGCGACAGCGGTGTATGCGATCAATGCCCTGAGGATCAATCGATCGAGGCCGATTCGCCGGACGTTGTGACCCACCAACATGGCGCCGGCGCCCATCAACACGGCGGTTCCGCCGAAGACGAACGGGAACCACGACCTCCGATGGAAGACCTCGTCGATCACGCGCTCGGATGACGCAAGGTAGGAAGAGAATGCGCCGAAGATGGCGACACTGGCGAGGGTGTAGATCAGGGCATGGCGGCTACGCGCTATCGCTACGGCGGCAACCCATACCTGGCCGACGTGCAACGGCTGGCGACGCTCGACCGGCAGCGTCTCGGGAAGCCGCAGCGACCACAATGCGATTGCAAAGCCGAACGCCGCGCACACCACGAAGGTCCCACGCCACGGCATGACCTGGATCAATCCGGCTCCCAACGCCGGGGCAACCACCGGCACGATGGTGAACACGGTCATCGCAAACGCCATCTCCCGCGCCATGTCGGCACCGACGAAGCGGTCGCGGATCGTTGCGACCGCCACCGTCCGCAACCCCGCCGCCCCGAGGCCCCACGCGAACCGCGCCCAGAGCATCCAGTGCAGGGACGGCACCAGTGCGGCGCCGAACGCGCCGCCGACGAACAGTGCGCACGTGCCGAGCAGCACCCATCGACGCCCGAAGCGGTCGGCCAGCAGCCCGAACGGTATGTTCCCGACCGCCATTCCGAGGAAGAAGGTCGTCACCAGACCTGCCGTCGCTGCCGAACCCGGCGCCAGACCGAGGTCGGTACGGATCCGACTGAAGGCGGGCAGGATCAGGTCGATCGAGATGGCCGCCGACGCCATCGACAGACCGGCGAACGCTCGAAGCTCGAGACGCGACGGTGGCCGCCGAACATCTGCAACTACATGCGTCGTCATGACCTGCTGAGGGCGAACTGATCGAGATCGACGCCGCAGACGACGTTTCCGGTGAACTCGGCGCGGGCGCGTTCTTCCCATGTCGATTCGGGGATTTCGCTGTCGCCAGGTACGAGGTGGCTGAGCACCAGGTTCTTCACGCCGGCTCGGGCAGCGATGCGGCCCGCATCCTCCGGGGAGGTGTGTGACTCGGTGAGGTGGTTGACGATGTTGTCACGGTTGGGCAGGTTTGCGACCCGGTCGGCGATGAAGCCGACATCGATGACCTCGTGCACCAGATAGTCGGCGCCAGTGGCCAGCCGAACGACGTTGTCGCAGGGGCCCGTATCCCCGCTGAACACCACCGAACCCGACGGGGTGTCGAAGCGGTACGCGAATGCAGGAAAGACCGGGGCGTGCTGCACGAGGATGGCTGTGACCCTGACCCCGTTGTCGTCGAGCGGATGGATCTCGACGGGCTCCATTGGCGGTGAGGCAGTGAGGACGGATGATCCGTTGGCTTCGACCCCGAGATCGATGTCGGGGCGGTAGTCGCCGTGGGCGACACCGATCTCGCGGACCTGGACGCTGGCTGTCAGGTCGCCGCGACCCTCGTCCGCTATGCGGACGTTGATGTTGTACGCGAATGCCTCGAGCAACTTGCGGGTCAGACCGCGTATCCCGGGCGTTGGGGCATCGGGGAATAGGACGGGCACCACTCTGCCCGCAGGAAATGTCGCGATGGGCAGGCCTGCCTCGCCGGGACCGAAGACTTCGACCAGGCGAGTCGGCCAGAACCCCAGCAGCAGGTTGGCGAGATCGATGACGTGATCACTGTGCAGGTGGGTGAAGAAGATCGAGCGGATCGTGCTGCCCCCCGCTGGCCTGCGATCCGGATGCATCGAGATACCGGACCGCCAGGCTTGACGATGGACGCCCTCACCGCAGTCGACGATGTACGCGGCATCGCCGACGACGATCGCGTTGGAGTATCCGGCACGCGTCGCTTTGGGGTTCGAAGCTCCCGCTGTACCCAGAAGAATCAGACGCTCGTCGGCATCCGAACGCATCGGAAGGCGCGTCGGAGCGGCTTGGGCATGTGACGCGTCGCTAGTGACAACGCGGCGAAGAACGTCAGAGGCTTGACACATGCTCTTCGCCGGGGGCGAGCCTCCTACAACTCGCGACCGTCGAGGTAGACGACACCCTTGATCCCGTCGACGGTGATCGTCTGACCGGTGGTGATTCGAGTGGTGCCGTCGACCGACCCCACGACCGCCGGAATGCCGAACTCGCGGGCGACGATGGCGCAGTGGCTCATCACCCCACCGACGTCGGACACTACGGCGCCGGCGATGGAGAACATCGGCACCCACGGCGGCAGGGTCATCTCGCAGACCATGATCTCGCCGTCTTCCAGATCGCCTGCTTCGTCGAGTGATTTCACGACGCGTGCAACACCGCGATAGATGCCCGGCGATCCGGCGACGCCGTCGATCACGACGGGATCCTGCTCGCCTTCTGGCGGCGGCTTGATGCCGAGCAGCCGGGTGACGAGCGCGTCCATGAACGGATCGACGAAACCACCCGGTTGCGGCGGGGGTGGCGGCGTGCCGACCGCACCTGGGGGTGACGCCTGTGCGGCAGCCTGCACCGACGCCTTCCGTTGGCTGACTGTTTTCCTCTGGTCACCTCCGTTGGAGAGGGCGTCGCGGACCTCGTCCTGGTGGAGGAAGAACACGTCCTCGCGACCGTCGATGACTCCGTCGCGCACGAGAGCATCGCCGACGGCCAGAACGAACGTACGAAGCAGCACGACGCCCATCTGGTCGATGTAGAAGGCGTGATCCTCGGTGAGCGGGACGGCATATTGGGCGGCTTCGTAGTACTCGTCGAACTTGGCGAGCTCCCCTGGGTCGTCGGCCAGCTTGGCGCGGATCTTCGCAGTGAGATCTTCACGATGCTTCACGGCGCGCTCGTATTGGATCATGGGATCGTCGCTATCGGGCATGTTGATGTAGCGGGCGATGTTGCCGAGCGGGATCGCAGGGTTCTCGCGCCACGGCACGTCGGCAATGTCGTAAACGGCGTCGCTGCGCCATCCGAAGTCGTACAGATAGGTGTTCAACTGGTCGAGGAACGCCCGACCTTCGTCGAACCCTGCGAGCTTCTTGGCGATATCGCGGGGATGATTCTCGTCGAACAGCGTGTGAAGTGAGGCGCTGTCCCGAGCGATTCGACTGAGCCGCCACAGGCCGTGGGCGGCATCGACGGGACGGGTGTGGTGGCCCTGCAGGATCTGGTACGACTCCGTGGGATCGTCGGGATGCATCACCTCGGTGTACATGTCGCTCAACTTCGCACCCGACAGAAGAGCAAAGTTGATGTGGCCGTGGATGTACCACATCTCGGTCATCCACGACTTCATGTCGTCGAACTTGGCGAGCAGTTCGGCGTTGCTCATTCCCGAGTAGTCGGCGTCGCGCTCCGCCTCGTTGCGCGTGCGGATGAGCGGCAGCCATTCGTTGGTCCATCGCTTGCCGACGAGCGGCACCTTCTTGTCGAGCGTGTCGAGATAGCGGGTCATGCGGTCCTCGATCACCGCCTCGTCAGGGTGCGGATGGAACGCCATGTAGAAGTAGTGATTGATCGCCTGGTTGGAGGCGACAACGGGGCAGTCGTACTCGCCTTGCGCCTTGGTGAACCCGACCGCCAGCGTCGACATCACCAGGTCTTGTGACAACGGATGAAGTGGCCGTGGAGCATGCATCTTGTCGAACGCCCAGAAGCCTTCGATCTCGTCCGGTCCCGGAAACTTGACCTGCTCAGCAGTGTCAGTCATTGCATACCCCCCTGTTGTTAAGCGTTGCGGCTCCCCACGTGCCACAACGTCGTGATCCTACTGCCCTAGCCCCACAGTGTCTTCGTGGCGATCGCCGCGCCTTCCGCCAGCGCTTTGAACTTCGGCCACACTACGGTCGGGTGCACCTCGGGTGCGTAGCTGGCTCGCGACGAGAAGCCGCAGTCGGCTCCCGCGATCACGTTTTCCCTGCCGACGATCGAGGCGTAGTTGCAGATGAACTCGGCGATCAGCTCGGGATGCTCCACGTAGTTGTTGGCGTGGCCGAGCAGGCCCGGGATCAGGATCTTGCCGTCGGGTACACCGACTTCTTCCACCTGGCGCCATTCGTGCATGTGACGCGGGTTCATCACCTCGAACGAGTACGCCTGAGCGTTGATCTGGAAGGTGAACTCCAGCGCAACCTTCAACGGGATGTCGGTAAGTCGTGGGCCGTGATTGAGGCCGTAGCAGGTGTGGTGACGAATGCGATCCTGGGGGATGCCGCGCAACGCATGGTTCAACGCCTCGACGTGAATGGTCGCCGAGCGCCGACGGCTCTCGGGTGTTTCGGCTGGATCGCACAACATGTCGATTAGCCACGGGTCGTCGACCTGCAGGATGAAACCGGCCTCGACGATGCCGAGATACTCCTCGCGCATCGCCTCGGCGACAGCGTTGAGGTACTCCTCGTGACTCTTGTAGTAGTCGTTCTTCCCGAACCCGCTGGGACCAGTGGCAGGCATGAAGATGTCGGCAACGTCGAGACCCTCGCATGCCGCCTTCAGGTTCTCGATGTCGATGTGCAACAGCTTTTGGCCGGTGTATGAGATTGGGCCCTTGCAGATGATTCGTCGCAACGGGCTGACAGCCGACGCGTACTTCTTGAAGTACTCGGTGTAGTACTCGGGGAACATGTCGAACTCCGCCTGCCACGACGGCGCCATTGTCGACGGGCCCATATCGACCTCGAAGCCGCCAAGGCGATCCTTGACATAGCCGAGGAAACTGACCTTGCTCATCTCACCGTCAGCGACGATATCGATACCGGACTCGACCTGTTGCCTGACGCGTTCCTTCACCGCAGCGGTGATCTCGTGATCGAGAGCTTGGGCGTCGTACGGACGGTCGTACTCGCGCTCCTTCATGATGTCGAGCAGGGAGTGCGGTCTGGCCAAGCTGCCGACGTGCGTCGTGAGAATTCGGTCGGTGCTCTGCTTCATGGTTCCCTCAACGATTTGGTGTCGGCAACGATCTGGTGTCGACCACCGATTCTCGCACAGCCCAATCGTCGTCAGACCATCCGCGTTCGCCGGTGGCGAACGGTCAGACCGTGCCTGCTCCGCGCCCGCGCAGAAGATACGCCGAGTGCAGAAGTTCCGGTTGCTCGGTCAGTTCGGAAGCGAGGCCGCTATAGCGGACCCTGCCGCCTTCGAGCACGTAAGCCGCCTTGGCCAGCGAGAGGGCAACATGGGCGAACTGCTCGATCAGCAAAACCCCAACGCCCGATGCCGACACTTCGGCCAGCGTGGGCACCAGACGCTTGACGACGATCGGGGCGAGGCCGAGAGACAGTTCGTCGACCAGCAGCACCTTTGGACGCGAGACCAAGGCCTGGGCCAGCACGACCATCTGCTGCTCGCCACCCGACAGTGACCGACCCTGGATGTGCCAACGCTTCTCCAACTCGGGGAACAGCGACAGGGTGTATGCCAGCCCGTCACTGGCCGCCTGACGACCGAGCGAATAAGTGGCGACTCTGAGGTTCTCCTCAACGGTCAGATGAGGAAGCAGCCGGCGCCCCTCAGGCACCACCGAGATACCGGCGGCCCGGATTCGGTCGGGGCGCTGGTTGGCCAGGTTCTTTCCATCCAGATTTATCCAACCCTTGGTCACCTTGGCGAGGCCGGCGCAGGCCAGAGCCAGGCTGGATTTCCCCGCACCGTTGGGCCCGAGAATGGTGGTGACCTCGCCCGGCGGCACTTCGATCGTCACGTCGTGAACGACGTTGCGCGGCCCACGAGCGACCGACACGTTTTCGATGGACAACGTGCTCACAGAGCAACTTCTTCGGTTCCGAGGTACGCCTTCATGACGTTGGGGTCGCGCAGTACGTCGGCCGTTGGACCAGACGCCAGCAAGCGCCCGAAGTCGAGCACCGCGGTCCAATCACAACACGCCTGGACCAGGCTCATGTCGTGATCGACAAGTATCACCGTCGCGCCAACACGATCGGGAATGTTGCGGATGATGTCTCCGAGCAGCTCCGTCTCGGCGTCGGGCAATCCCGCAGCTGGCTCGTCGAGCAGGATCAGCTTCGGTCGACCCACGACGGCCCGAGCAACCTCGATGAATCGCCGCTCCTTGACTCCGAGAGCTCGCACCGTTTGTTGAGCGACGTCGGTGAGCCCGACAAACTCGAGGGCCTCATCGACAGCGGCGACACGACCTGCCTTTCCACCGGTCTCTGAGTGCTCGTAGACGGTAGCAACGTTGTCGAACACAGTCAGCTTCTCGATGGCTTGCTCGGTCTGGAACGTTCGGCGCAGTCCCCATCGTGCCCGCTTGTAGTCGGGCAGGGCCAGCAGGTCCTGGCCCATCGCTGTGATTCGACCGCTGCGCGGTGTGACGAAGCCCGACAACACGTTGAAGAACGTTGTCTTTCCCGCTCCATTGGGACCGATCAGACCACACGTGCCCTGTGGGAACTGGATGGTCATCTGATCGAGGGAGACCACGCCACCGAAATGAACTGACAGCCCGTCGACGTCGATCACGCCTCGACGCCCTTCTTTTCAGCGACACGCGTGTTTTGAATGAGGTTGGCGAGTAGGCCGAAGCCGAACAACGACAGGGCGAACCGAGTCCAGAACTGGTGGCCGATGACGTTCTGAGTGAGGTACTTCAGCAGGCAGGTGGCAAAGAAGGCGCCAAGCAGACCGCCCCACAGGCTGTAGATGCCGCCCATGATGACTACCGCGATCAGGAAGATCGCCGACTGGCGGTTGAAGGCATCGATGCTCATGCCCTTCGGTACCGTGCCTGCGTACAAACCTCCTGCGACGCCGGCCATGAAGGCCGCAAGAGCGAACGCCCAGATCTTGTAGCGAGTGACATCGATTCCTGCAGCCAATGCCGCTGCCTCGCTCTGACGAATCGATGCCCACGCCCGCCCCGGCTTGCGCGAGAGCACGTACGAGGCCAGCATGAACATCACGAACGCGGCGACCACGATGAACCGGTAGTAACCGGTATCGGTAATCGCCCACGATGGCCGGCGCGTCGGCCTGATATCGCTGAGTGTCTTGACGACACCTTTGAACCCGGAACCGCCATTGGGGAACTTGACCTGTCCAAGGACGATCTCCATTCCGGCCGCCAGCATCAAAGTGACCAGAGCGAGATACAACCCACTGACCCTCAACGCGGGCAGGCCGATCAGCACCCCGATGACCGCGGCGACCAGACCGCCGATGATCAAGAGCACCGGAAACGGCAGTGTGGTGGCGAACGCTAGGCGCATGGTCACCCAGCATCCGATCCCGTACGAGGCGACCTGTCCGAGTGAGACCAAGCCGACCCGGCCGTACAGCAGTCCGGCACTCGCAGCCACGATGGAGTACACCGCCATCTGGGTGAAGTTGGCAATCCAGAACGCGGGGAAGTACCCGGGGATGGCAAACAAGGCGAGCACCAACACGACCGCGACGGTGATCGGTTCGAACAAGCGGTTCGACAGCAGCCGGACCAAGGCTGACGGCCCAGGCGGTGCCGTCGCTGCGGCCGACGCAGAGGTGGCAACAGCCGTCATCGCATCTCCCGGCCGGATAGAACAACGGTGCGCTTTCGGCTGATCCACAAGATGGCAACGACCGAGATCACGAACGGTGTCGTACTTTGGAAGTCATGCATGAACTGGAGGCTGCCGTCGAACGGGGTCAGCACCGACTGGATCACGCCGATGACGAGACTGGCGAAAAAGGTGATCGGCAGCGATCGGAACTGACCGACGATTGCCCCGCCCAGCGCGCCGATCACGAACCAGGTCAGCGTTCCTTGATCAATGCTGTTGAAGAAGGACGGCAGCATCAAGAACACGCACCCACAGATCAAACCGGAGCCGAGCCAGGCCAGCGCCTCCACGCGACGAACAGGCACACCCAGCAACGACGACACGTCACGATCGTTGGCGATAGCTCTCATCGCGGTTCCGGTCGCGGTCTTCTTCAAGAACACACTGACCACGACTACGACCACGATGGCAAACAACAGCGCAATGATCTGAGTCGATGACACCACCGCGCCGAACACCCTGTACAGCTTGGTCGGCAACACGAGCGAGCGTGGCTTGGAGGTGTCCCAACGCTCTTTCATGATCCCGAGGAGGAACAGGGCGACGCCGACCGTCCCCAATGATTTGACGAGCGGATCACGGCGAGCGAGCTTCGGTGCGATCCACATCCCATAGAGCAGCGTAAGCGCCGCACAGACTGCTACCAGTGCCGGGTACGCCAAGATCCGCCAGCCGACGGCGTGTGGACCCGGCCTCCTCAGGCTTCCGCCTAGCAGCGACCAAGCGACGTGCGCCCCCATGCAGCCGATTGCACCAAACGCCAAGTTGACCACTCCGGTGGTCCGGTACAGGACGACAAGTCCTGTACCGGTCACCGCATACATGGCCCCGAAGGCCAGGCCCGAAACGATGTAGGGCCACAGTTCACCAAGACCTGGCATCTCGAGGTTTCTTCCTTATGTGTCTGGTGAAGTCGGTCCGATTGTACCGATCAGGGCGTGTTCAGACCCTGATCCTTCTCGGCCGCACGAACGGCGGTGAGGATCGGCTCGACTTCGGCGATCGCGAAGCAGTCCTTGTCGAGCACCATGGTGTCGGTGCCGTCAGGCACGACGTTGTAGTCCCAGTTGTTCGGAACGTTGCCGGCCGGCAAGGCACCGAAGTACCACGGCTTGCAGACGATGTGGGTGTCGAAGTTCTTGATGCCCTTGATCGCCGCGTTGACGGCTACCGGATCATCCAGGTCTGCCGGATCCATGTCCATCAGGGTCTTGACGATGATGCGGCCGATCATGAACCCCATCTGCTGGAAGCTACCCAACGCCGCATCCGGGTTGTACTTCGCCGACACCGTGCGGTACAGCTCCATCTCCGGACGAGGATCGTCGAGCAGGCTGAGCTCGGCGTTGACGTTGAGCTTGTTGGCCCATGCAGAACCGAGTGCAGCTGCGACGGTGTTGTCGTTCAACGGTGTCGAAGAGCCCCAGATGACTTTGTCGATCAGACCTAGCTTCTCGGCTGCCTTCAAGATCTTGAGGCCTTCCGGCGGCGTGTAGTTCAACACGATGGCGCCACCCTCGCCGGCCTTGGCGACTGCGTCTTGCACGGCACCGTCAGCATCTTCGATTGGCGGTGGGATCTGGATGTCGATCCACTTCAGACCCTTCGACTGGGCGTAGAGCCCGGCGAGCGAGTTGTTGTAGTCCGACGTAGCGGTCTTGTTGGTCATCGTCACCATGGTGCCCTTGGCGCCCTTGTCGACCACGATCTGCGCGGCACCCAAGGCGCTGTAGCCAGGACCCATGTTTGCAGCTGCGATGTTGGGCGAGCTGAAGCACTCGGCCGGCACACCGGCAACGATCACGAAGTACCCCTGCTGCTTGTAGTAGTCGGCGTTGACAGGGCAGTCGATGATGCTGAAGCCACCGATCATGGCGACGACCTTGTCGGTCTCGATCAGCTTGCGGGCTGCGGCGGCTGCGTCCTCTGGCTTGAGGTTGTCGTTCTCCTCGAGCATCTGAATCGGCCGGCCGTTGATCCCGCCGTTGTCATTGACGCACTGGAAGTACGCATTCATCATGGCGGGGCCGGTGGTGAAGTCGATGCCTGGCACCGATGTCGTGACGTTGCCGAGCTTGACCGGATCGCCAGCTGCCTTCTGGCCATTGCCAAGCCCACAGTCTGGACCAGCCGTTGCCGGCTTGTCGCCGACGAGGCCATCGCCTGACGAAGCGGTCGTGTCGGACGTCGCTGCCGACGTCTCGGTTGCTGCCGACGTCTCGGTTGCCGCCGACGTGGCGGTTGCCGCGGTCGTATCGGCTGTTGCAGTGGTTCCGACGGGCGCGCTTGCCGCGGTCGTATCCCCAGACTTCTTGTCGCTACCGCAGGCTACGAGGAGCATTGCTCCTACGGCCGCGGCTGCCATGAATCGGCGAGCCATGAATTCCCCCTTGTGTGGATGAGATGCCACGAAGTGGTTTCGCCTTGCCCCGTTGCGACGGCGAACACCTCCTGTGACGATGGGCACCATAGTGCATAACATTTCGACGAACAACTATCGGAGGCGTCATGCGTTTCAACCATCGGAACATGGCTTTTGCGTGGACGCGCGACGGTTCGTCGCGTGCAGTCGCGGTGCTTCTGCTGCACGGGCTGTCGGGAATTTCCAGCGGCTACGACGAGGTCGTGGACGACCTCGGAGCCAGTGCTGATGTATTCCGTCTCGATCTTCGCGG